>JAYTUC010000136.1:0-26439 GCA_043744775.1 Fimbriiglobus sp.
TAGGCACAGGGGGTCTGAGGCGAGGATTTCTCCGTGAGCGGCGGAGGCCCGCCGGGTCATGGCGGGCCTCGCGACGAAAGCGGAGAGGGCGGGATTCGAACCCACGGTAGGAGTTACCCTACGCGGCTTTAGCAAAGCCGTGCTTTAAACCACTCAGCCACCTCTCCGACTCACCAGCAAAATAGCAGCGCCCCCCCGCGCCGACAATAGGAAGCCGGCCATTTCCTAGGGCACGCCGCCACGGACCGCCGGGCCACGCATTCCGGAGATTCCTGGCCGCACCGGCCCCGGCGTAAGCCATGATGGACGCGCCGACGGCGGCCGAGGTTCGTGAGACGCGGGGTCAACCGATGGCGACGAAAGCGGCGGGTTTCGGGGTGACGCAACTGGCCCTCGTGGCATTGTTCTGGCTCCACGGCGAGGCGTTCTTGGCCGCCAACGGGCCGACGTTTGATGAGGCAGTCCACATGGCCGCGGGGCACTCGTACTGGGTCACGGGCGACTTCCGGCTAAACGTCGAAGACCCGCCGCTGCCGAAACTCCTGTGGGCACTCCCCGGACTTCTCGACGGCTCCGCCCCCTTCCGGCCCGACGCCGGGCAGTGGGACCGCGGCGAAGAGTGGCTCATCGGCCACGACTTCCTCTACGGCGAGCCGGGCAGCGTCGGGCGGCTGCTGACGCCGGCGCGGCGAGTCAACCTCCTCTTCGGCGTCGGCGTCGTGGTGCTCGTCGGGGCCTGGGCGCGGCGACTGTGGTCGAGCGAATACGCGGGGACCGTGGCGTCGGCGCTGGCCGCGTTCGACCCGACGCTCGTGGGCATCTCCGGCGTCCTCTCCTCGGACGCCGCGCTAACGCTCTTCACGCTGCTGAGCGCTTACTGCCTGTGGGAGTACGCCGGGGGCCGCGACCGACGCTGGCTCGTCGCCACGGGCGTCGCGCTGGGCCTGACACTCGGCTCGAAGTTCTCGGCGGTCGCCTCGGTCGCCGGGCTGCTGGCCGGCGTCGCGGGCTTCGTGGCCGCCGGCGGCTCGTTCGACGCGGCCGGCGGGACTCTGGCGGCGCGACTGCGGAGTTGCCTCACGCCGGGGGTCCGGGCGACGACACTCGCCCTGGTCACGCTGGCGTGCCTGTACTTCGTCGTCCGCTTCCCTGACTGGGGCCGCGGCCTCAAGCAGCAACTCGCACGCGGCGCGACCGGCGACCCGCACTTCTACTTCCTCGGCGACGTGACGAACACGCCGTCGCCGTGGTACTTCGTCGTCGCGCTGTTGGTCAAGTTCCCCCTTGGGACGTTGGCCTTAGCCGGCGGCGGGGCGGCGTGGACGGTCGCGTCCCGCCGCACGCTCACGACCCGCTGGCCACTCGTCGCGCTGCCGCCGGCGGTGTTCTTGCTGGCCGTCACCGCGAGCGGCGTCAACCTGGGCGTCCGGGTCGCGCTGCCGGTCGTGCCGTTCCTGTGGCTGCTCGCCGGGGGGTTCGCGGCTTCGGGCGTCCGGCGGAAAGTCGCCGCCGTCGTGGGCGTGGTCGCCGTCGCGGTCTCGTCGCTCAACGAACCGGCCACGCCGCTGTCGTACTTCAACGAACTGGCCCCGACGCCGGCCGACCGCTTGGAACTGCTGGGCGACTCGAACCTCGACTGGGGCCAAGGGCTGCCGCGACTCAAGACTTGGATGCGTGAGGAGGACGTTCCGTGCCTGTACCTGTCGGCTTACGGCACCTGCCCGCCACGTGTCTACGGCATCGATTACGTCCCGCTGCCGGGCTTCGGCGCGCTGGAGGCCCCCGCCGCTCGCTCGCTGCCGCCGGGACTGCGGAAGGTCTACGTCGCGGTGTTCGCCACGAACTTGCAGGGAGTCTACCTGGCCGACCCGCACACTTACGACTTCCTGCGGGGCCGCACGCCGCACGCCGTCTTGGCCGGCTCGGTGTGGGTGTACGACGTGACCGGCGACGCCGACGCCCTGCGCCGGCTCGACGCGCTCGCGGCTCGGTGACACGCCGATGTCACTCGGCGAGTACGGCCCGGAGGAAGCGGACGCCGTGCGCGATGTCGGCGAAGCGCTCCGCCTGCGTGCCGACCTCGCGCTCGATGCACAGCGGGCCGCGGTAGCCGACGCGCTTCAGGGCGCGGACGAACTCGGCGGTGCCGGTCTGGCCCTGCCCCAGCGGCACCTCGACGCCCCAGGCCCCCCGCGTCGTCGGCCGATTGCCGTCCTTGACGTGGACGCTGCGGATGTCCGGGGCGAGCAACTCGATCGCTTTGAGCGGGTCGTCCCGGTCGTAGAGCAGCATGTTGGCGGGGTCGAAGTTGACCTTCAAGTTCGGGCACGCCAGGTCGTCCAGGGTGCGGCGCAAGAGGGCCGCACTCTCCTGGCCGGTCTCGAAGGCGGCGGTGACGCCGGCGTCGGCGGAGAGCGTGCCGACTTTCGCGAGTGTGTCCAGGAAGGCGCGGCGGGCCGCGGACCCGACCGGCGGGATGTAGCCGGCGTGCAGCGTCACGTCGGCCAGGCCCAGCGCGACCGTGCGTTCGAGCGCCCACTTGAGGCGGTCGAGGCGTTCCGCGCGGGTCGCCGGGTCGCCGAAGCCGCCGGTGCGCTCGATCGACTGCGGCGTCGCGTAGTCCTCGCCGGGGAAGCCGAGCATCGTGCCGCTCATGCGGAAGTTCGCGGCGAGTGCGGCGGCCGGCAGGTCGTCGCCCTCGTCCCAGGCGGCGTGGTGCGGGTCGCCGCACGCCAGTTGCACGACATCGACGCCGAGGCGGTCGAGGAAGCCATGCAACTCCGGCACGCTGGTGACTTGAAGTGACCAACTGCACACGCCGATGGCCAGCGGTTCGATCGGGCGAGGCGGCATGGGAACCTTTCGGGCGGGGCGGTGTTCGATACCGGAGCGGCAAGTGTAGCGACCGCCAGTGCTCGCGGAAACGACGGCCGCGCCGCGTCGTGCCGCGGAGTCGAGACCAGTGGAATTTGCTCCCCTCGCCTGGGAAGCGCCTCCGCCCGCCCGGCGGAGGGGTCGGCCCTGGGCGTCCGCGCGGACGCCCAGGTTGGCGGCGCAGCAGTCAACGCCCCGCGAGCCACTTGACGAGTTGCCCGGTGACGGTGCCGGCGTTGTCCATGCGCGGGACCTTGTGTTGCCCGCCGGACTTGCCGCGCGACGCCATCCACGCGCCGAAGCCGCCCGGCGGCACGACCCGCACCTCGGGCCGCAGCATCGTCAGGTCGCCGACGCGGTGGGCGGCATAGTCCTCGTTGAGCCGGATCAACTCGGCGTCGAGTTTATCCACGAAGTCGTCGAGGCGCGCCGGGGGCGGGCCGCGGAACTCGACGAGGTACAGGTGGTGCCCCGGCTTCGACGGGTCGGTCGGGAAGACCGGGCCGACGTGGTGGTCCTCGGTCAGCACGCCGCACGCCTTGGCCGCGTGCGCGACCGCCTTGTCGATCTCTTCTTGGATCAGGTGCTCCCCGAAGGCCGACAGGAAGTACTTGGTGCGGCCGGTGAAGCGGATCAGCGGCGGCGACTGGCACTCGAACGTCACCGTGTCGCCGACGACGTAGCTCCAGAGGCCGGCACACGTCGTCACCACGACAGCGTATTGCACGCCGAGTTGCACCGTGGCCAGCGTGTGCCGCGTCGGGTGGGGCGAGTCGAGTTCGCCGACCGGCACGAACTCGAAGAAGATGCCGTGGTCGGGCACGATGCGAAGCATCCCGTGGCGCGGGTCCTCGCTGGCGATGAAGCCTTCCGAACAGGGGTAGACTTCGCAGGTCTTGACCTGGTCGTCGCCGATCGCCTGGCGGAAGGTCTCGCGGTAGGGGTCAAATAACGTTCCGCCGTGCATGACGAGCCGCAGTTGCGGCCACGCCTCGGCCAGCGTCGATTTGCCGGAAATGCGCTTCACCACGTCGAAGACCTTGAGCATCCACGACGGCACGCCGCTGATCGCCGTGATCGGCTCGGTCAGCGACCGCTCGGCCAGCAACTGGAGCTTGCGTTCCCAGTCGGTGACGAGGCTGAGTTCGAGCGGCGGGAAGGTGAAGGGGCGCTCGAGGTCCATCATCTCTTTGGCCGCGATGCCGGAGAGGTCGCCGGCAAGGCTGCCGTCGGCCTGGGCGCGCAGGTCGGTGCTGCCGCCGAGGAAGAAGAACTTGCCGGTCAGGACTTTGGCCCGCGGGTGGGCGTGGCGGAAGAGCGAGAGGCTCGTGTAGGCCGCGCGCTTGTTCGAGGCGACCATCTCCCGGCTGACCGGCACGAACTTGGTCGTGCCCGAGGTCGTGCCGGACGACAGCGCGTAGTAAGGGATGGCCGTCGGCCAGGTCACGCCGGTGAGGTTCGGGTACGGGGCCTGCCAGTACTCGGCCCAGAACTTCTCGTAGTCGCGCAGCGGGACGCGCCGTTGGTAGTCATCAACCGTGCGGATCGCGCCGAAGCCGTGGTCGCGTCCGAAGCGAGTCGTCGCCGCCTTGCGCACGAAGTCGAGCAGCGTCGACTCTTGCACGCGCGGCACGTCGAGGGCGTCGTAGGCGCGGACGCGGCGGTGGGCGAGTTGCACGAAGCCGGCGTCGGCGAAGCCGCGGGCCACCGGGTGATCGACGGCGGGGACGAGCCAGGCGGGCATCGGCGAAGTCTCCGGGCCACAACGGTCGAAGCCCCGCCCGTCGCGGGCGAGGCTCCAGGGTACGGGCGTCGGCACCGACTCAGGCGACGACGCGGTCGAACTTGTACTTGAGGCAGACGTAAACGCCGGCCGGCGGGATGTTCAGCGGCACGAGTTGGAACTGCACGTCGGCGAAGTAGCCGCGGTAAAACTGCCAGTACACCAGGGGCATGTACGTGAGTTGGCGGAAAGTGCCGTGCTCGCCGAGCGCCCGCGCCGAGGCGGCGAGGATCGCGTCGCGGACTTCGGCGGGGAACGACGGCAGCGGCAGGCCCGAGACAATGTGATCGACCTGCGTGACGCCGCGGTCGGCCAGGAGTTGGTCGATATGGGCCGCGTCGCCCTCGACGATCTCGGCGTTGGGCGCGTAGGCGAAGCGCTCGCGCAGCCGCTTGCAGAAGTCCGGGTCGCGCTCGACGACGATCAGCCGCGTGTGGGGCCGGACGCGGCCGACGAGTTCCTTGGTGATCGGCCCGGTGCCCGCGCCGAGTTCCACGATGCAGCGGGCCGCGTCGTAGTCGATGCCCTTGAGGATCTTTCGCGCCAGGAAGCGCGAACTCGGGGCGAACGAGGCGATGGTGGTGCCGTGCTGGAAGAACTTGCGGACCACGAGCCACCAGTCGGGCGACGCGGGCTTCACGGAACTTTGCGGGGCGTTGGCGGGTGAGTTCATTTGGCGACTCGGCTCGGTTTCGACAAGAGGAGTTGGGTCCAGCGCGGGTGGGCGGTCGGCTTGGCAGAAGTTAAAAAGTGCGTCACCAGGCGGTTAATCAGCCAGTGCTTCTCGATCTGCGGCGCGTGCCCGCAGTGCGGGATGGCCAGGAAGTGTCCGTTAGGCAAATCATGTGCCGCTTCTTCGGCCGTTTTAGGGTCACAGATTTTGTCCTCTTCGCCCGTCACGAGTAGCGTCTCGGCGCGGACCTCTTTGAGGCGTTCCCGCACCGTGTGCTCAAGGGTGCCGTTCACGGTGCGTAACAGGCCCTTCTTCCACCGGCGGTTGTCGATTGCCTTGACGTAGAAGTTGAGCATGCCGCGGTCGGCGGTGCGGACGTTGTGGAACGCGCTCTTGACGACGTTGCCCATCGACTTGGCCCCGCCTTTGATGCCTTCCATGATGGGCAGTTGCTCCTTGTCGCCCATGCCGGACGGGCAGAGCAGCACCATGCGGTGGACGAGGTCCGGGTACTTCGCGGCGAACTCCACGGCGACCTTGCCGCCCAGGCTACTCGAGCACAAGTTGTACGGCGGCGTCTGGACGTACTGCGTGAGGTAGGTGTGGAGCTGGCCGACGAGGAAGTCGATGGTGATGGGCAGCTTCTGCTCCATGCGGCCCTGGATGACCTCGCCGTCGTAGATCATGATGTTCGGCGCGAACACCTCGAAGTACCGCGACCAGAAGCGGCGGTTGCGGAACCACGACTCCGTCTGCTCGGCCAGGCCGTTCACCAGGATCAGCGGGGGGCGTCGGCCGTAGGCCTTCGGGCGGAACCGCTCGAAAATCCCCTTCAATCCGGCCATGTGGCGTCTGCTCCCAGGGCGCGGCGTCGTCCGCGATTTGTGTCGGCTGTGGCGTCGGTTAGCTTATGGCAGTGCCGCGGCGGCGCGTGAAAAAACTCGGACAGCCGCCGGCGAATTTCTCGCGGCCCGACGGCGCGACTTCGGAAACATCTCCGCCCGGTCACCCCTGACGAGTCTGGGCGACGCGGGCGGCCGCGCGACGGTCGTGCCGGCGGCGCGAGACCGCCGGGGTCGTCGCGGCGAAATTGGCTTTGGCGTCCGGCGTAGCCACTTGTTACGATATCCCGACGCAGTCCGAACGTGTGGTCCGCAATCGTCGAGGCGGTTGCCTGGGGTAGCTCATGGCGAACATCCGTTACAACGTCGATTGCCCGAGCTGCGAGGCGAGCGTCCCGATTCGCAACAGCTCCTTGATCGGCAAGAAGACCGAGTGCCCGAAGTGTAAGTACAAGTTCGTCGTCCCCGAGCCGCCGGACGAAGACGGCGACGCCCCCAAGAAGGGCAAGAAGGCCGCGAAAAAGGGCAACAAGACGCTCGTCTACGCCGGCGCGGGAGTCGGCGCGTTGGCCATCGTCCTCCTCGTCCTCGCCGGCGTGTTCCTGATGAGCGGCGACGACAAGCCGACCCCTGCCCCGAACGCGAACGCCGTCAAGCCGGCGGCGGGCGGCTCGACGACGCCGGCCCCGGCCGTCGGCGCGACCACCGACGGCAACCCCGGCGGGGCGACGGGAAGCCCCGCGCCGGCCACGACGCCCAAGCCGAACGGCAAGTTGAAAGACGTGACGAACCTGCTGCCGAACGAGACGACGGCCGTGTACCGCGTCAACTTCGACCGGCTCAACTCGCACGCCACGCCTTTGGCGAACGCGCTGTTCGACACGAAGATGAAGGACCTGTTCCGCAACGCGATGAGCTTCGGCGTGGACAACCTCGCCACGTACATCCACTGCGTCGTCGGCCCCGACCGCGACACCTTCGGCGTCTTCCGCACCAAGACGCCGATCGACGTGACGGCCTTCCTGAACAGCCTCAAGGACGGCAAACTCCCCAACGGCGTGAAGCGCGGCAACGAGATGTTCCTGCTGAAGTCGAACGCCTTCGTGGACGCGGTGTCGCAGGCCTTCGCCACGCGGACCCTCACCAAAATGGCCGGCGTCGAGCTGCCCCCGCTTTCGCAGGCGGACAAGGACGCCGCCGCCAAGAAGCAGTACGGCGTCTGCGTGTTCGACTCGCAGACCCTGGTCCTCGGCGACCTCGTGACCCTGGAGCGATACCTCGATGACTTGAGCGACAGCGGCTTCCCGCCGTTCAAGTCCGAGATGACGACCGAGCAAGCCCCCCCGCCGCCGCCCCCCGCCGGCGGCGGCATGCCCCCCGGCGGCCCCGGCCGCCCGATGAACAGCCCGGTGAGTCGCCCTATGAGTCGCGTCACCGGTGGGGCCGAATTGGCCCTTCTGCAGACGCCGCCGATGTCACCCGCCGCGCCAGGCGGCGCGAGCGGGACGCCGCCGCGCCCCGGCCCGCAGCGCCGGCTGTTCACGACCGTGCCGACCTACCGGACGATCGACCCGCCGCTCAAGAAGATGCTGAACTTGCTCGAGGAGAACGAGAACGACCCGCCGGCCGTGGTTTATGCCGAGAAGCTCGACCAACGCGTGTTCAATGGCCGGCAGTTCCAGCAGCTCTACCAACAGACCGGCAGCAGCGTCGCGGGCCTGCTCGCCCGCGTGCAGATGGTCGGCGGTGTCGTCAACCAAGTCACGCAGGAGAAGGCGAACCTCGAGATCTCGCTCGAATTCGTCAGCGACGACGACGCGAAGAAGACGGTGACCGAGGCGATCTTGCCGGGCTTGAAAATCGTGACGCCGCTGATCGATCTGGCGATGGGCACCCGCACCCAAGTCAAGGACAACACCGCGTCCGGTCAGGGCGGCAACCCCATGAACTCGGGCGGTTCGGAGGGCGGCAACTCTAACAACTCCGGCCCTGGCAGCTCCAGCCCTGGCAGCTCGAATTCCGGCAGCGGCTTCCCCGGTAGCTCGAGTTCTGGCAGCGGCTTCCCCGGCGGGCCGGGCGGCAACCCGGCCGACGGCTTGGGCAGTGCGACGAATTCCGGGTTGGTCGAGATCAACTTGTCCGACCGATTGCTGACGATCGCCGGCACGATCAAGTGGCCGGAGGAGAAGTACCGCACCCTGATCGCCCCGCAGATCACGCGGGTGGCGAGCATGATGAAGGGCCGCATGAGCGTCTTGACGGGCGAGATCGAGTGGCACCGGCTCGCCAACGTGTCCTCCAAGCTGCAAGACGGCAAGAAGCCGTACCCGCGCGGCACCCTCGATCGCGAAGCCAGCGACACCCGCTACCGCCTGGCCTACCCGCCGGAGCAGCGGTGTAGTTTCTTCGTGGACCTGCTGCCGTACATCGGTCAGGGGCCACTCCGCAACCAGATTCAGGACAAGAAGTTCCCGTGGTACGCCAAGGAGAACATCAACGCCGGCGAGGCGTGGGTGCCGGAGTTCCTCGTGCCGTACTACCCGCAGGAGACGTGGCGGGCGACGCACCCGCTGGCCCCCGGCAAGTCGCTGGGTGCCACCAACTACGTCGCCCCGGCCGGCCTCGGCATGGACGCAGGTTACTACGACCCTGCCGACCCGGAACTCGCCAAGAAGGTCGGCATCACCGGCTACACGTGGGGCTCGAAGCCCGAGGAGGTCAAGGACGGCCTGTCGAACACGATCTACCTGTTGCAGGTCGCTCCGGGCACCGCAAGGCCGTGGATCGCCGGCGGCGGGGCCACGAACGTCGGCATCGACGAGTCGAACCCGATGGCCGCCTTCACGCACCGCCTGCCCGACGGCAAGCGTGGCACCTACGCCCTGATGGCTGACGGTTCGGTGCGCTTCCTCAAGGAGGGGACCGACCCCAAACTCTTCATGGCGATGGTCACCCGCGCCGGCGGCGAGAGCCTGACCGACTTCGACAAGAACGCCCCCAAAGTCGAGCCGACCAAGGCCCTCGACACCGAGTTGCGCAGCGGGGCCGTCGCCGGCAAGCCGCTACCGGCGAAGGAAGCCGAGGTGAGTCTCGAAGACTTGAAGCCGTTCCAGGGCACGTGGCGCGTCACGTTCACGAAGTCCAAACTTCTGAAGGGGCCCGCGAAGGAGGCCATGGACCAGGCCAATTTGGAGGTGACTTTCGACGGCAACCTCATCCGACTGAAGGTCTCGAACGTCCCCGGCAAGGAGCCGGTCACGCTTCCGCCCCGAGAGGTCGTCAAGATTGACGCAACCGCGAAGGCTTTCGACGAGCGCGGCGCGGACGGCAAAATCGAGTTCAGCGTGTACGAGTTCACGACGCCGGACCGCCTCAAAGTACGGACCAATGCCAAGGCGAGGCCTTCCAAGGCGGCCGTCCCGGACGACAAGTCGGACGACGATTACGTCGAGATGGAGCGGGTGAAGTAGCGGCCGTTTCCGGCAAGCGTGAAATGGCGACGGCCGCGGCGACCCCAACGGGTCGCCGCGGCCGTTTTTTGCGCCGACAGGGCGTCAGTACTGCGGGATCTCGACCCGCGTCCCGCCAGCCATCGCCGACTCGTGGGCGCAAAGCCCGACAAGGGTGTAGTTCGCGCTCGTGGGTGCGTCGGGGAACGCGGGTTGTTTGCCCAACACCGCCATGAGGAAGTTGTGCGCAAGGTGCGGGTGCGAGCCGCCGTGGCCGCCGCCCTGCACGAAGCTCAGGTGCGTCGCGTCGTGGATCGCCCCGGTGAACTTGCGGATCGCTTCGGGCAACCGTTCGGCGTAGTCGGGCACCGGGACGCGCCGCGGGATTTTCGCCTCCGGCAGTCCGCGCGTGTGCAGAACCGGCTCCTCTCCTTCGAGTTGCTGCCACTCGAAACTCACGTCGGATGCGGTGACGTCGAAACTCTCGCGGTACTGCCGGGCGGCGTCGAAGAGTGAGCGGGTGACCTCGGCCACCACGTCGGTGCCGTGAATCTTGAAGGTCGCCGACTGCACGGCGAACGGCGAGCCGTACTTGGGGATCAGGTCCTCGCGGATGCGGCCGGAGCCGTGGCAAACCACGCTCGCCGCGAGTGCAGGCTTGCCGGGCGTCGAGAGGATGCCGAGGCACGGGCTGACGCAGTGCGTGGCGTACCACATCGGCGGCAGGCCGGGCCAGTAGTTCGGCCAGCCGTCCATGTCTTGTTGGTGCGAGCCGCGCAGGAACTGGACGCGGCCGAGTTCGCCGCGGTCGTACATCCCCTTGGCGAAGAGGTACTCCCGCGCGTAGACGACGGTTTCCATCATCATGTAGACCAGGCCGGTCGCGCGTTGCAGCTTGACGATTTCCTCGATCTGCGACTTCTCCGTCGCCATCGGCACCGTGCAGGCGACGTGCTTGCCGGCCTTGAGCGCGGCGATAGTTTGCGGCCCGTGGTCGGGGATCGGGCTGTTGATGTGAACCGCATCGATGTCGGGGTCGGCCAACACGTCCTCGTAGCGCGTGTAACGCTTCGCGATGTCGAACTTGTCCGCGCAGGCGTTCAAGCCGGCCTCGTCGCGGCGGCAGACGGCGACCATCTCGGCGTCGGGGTGGTGCTGGTAGATGGGGATGAACTCGGCCCCGAAGCCGAGGCCGACGATCGCCACCCGCACCTTGCGTTCCGACATGCTCGCTCCAAACGGTTGGGAGAAGTTCCGCGCGACGTTGGGCCAGACTACGCGGCCGGCGGGCGGCGGGCAAGGAACAGGCTCGTCAGGCAGGTCAGTTCCGCGTCCGCCCGCCGCAGGATCGAGTCGGGGTGCCGGCGGTCGGTGGCCGCGTCGAACGCCGCCAGAGACTCCGCCGACAGGTGCGGCGCGATCAGCTTGCGCGTCTCGGCGAAGCGGTAGCGCAAGAAGCGCCGCAGCGCCGGGCCGAACGGGGCGACGCGGTCGGCGGCAATCGTGCGCTTCGGCCCGGCGACGAGTCCCGCCTCGGCCAGCCAGCCGCGGACCTTGCGCGCGGGCGACAGGGCGACGGCCGTTCCGTACTCGGCTTTCGTCGCGGCGGCGACGGCCTCGCTCACGGCGAGTTCGAGTTTCACGGGCCAGTTCAGGATGACGTGGTGGAACTCGTCGGCTTCGAGCACCAGCACCGCCCCGCCTGGCTTGACGACGCGGGCCATCTCGCGCAACGCCTTGACCGGCTCGGTGAGCGAAATCAGGCTCTCGGCGCACCACACGGCGTCGAAGCTGGCGTCGTCGAACGGCAGGTCGTAGGCGTCGGCCTGGGTGAACTCGACGGGGGCCAAGTCGTCGTGCTTGGCGATGCGGCCGCGGGCGCGGTCGAGGTACGCCGGCGAGAGGTCGGCGGCCACGACGCGGCCGTGCGGGGCCAGGCGGCGGGCTAACAGACGCGTGTAGAAGCCGTCGCCGGCCGGCACGTCGAGGACGGTGCCGCCGCGCGGTAGGGCGGCACCCCGGACGCCGCGCAGCAGGTCGCGGCCGAAGGCGCGGTGGAAGGCGAGTTGCGTCTTGGCGTACTCGGGCAGGTCGGCGGGCATGGCATAGTCTCCGCGATGGGTGGTCGCGTTAGCGGGTGCAAACGCCGTTCCGCGTTCGCCCCCGACTGGCTCCTTGCGACCGGTCGATCGGGAGGGTAGACTGTGCGAGTCGCCCCCTTCCCTTTGCCGCGAGTGTCGCATGATGTACGGTGTCGATCGGCGCGAGTTCCTGGCCGCCTCCGTCGCCGCGGGGGTCGCCGCCGCGACCGCCTCGCTCGGCACCGCCCGCGAGGACACTGCGAAGCTGCCGTTCAAGATTTCGCTGGCCCAGTGGTCGCTGCACCGGGCCTTCGGCCGCAACGGCAAGGCGACACTCGACCCGCTGAACTTCGCCCAGATCGCGCACACCGAGTACGGCATCGACGCGGTCGAGTACGTCAACCAGTTCTACGCGGCCAAGAAGAAAGACGACGGCTACCTGAAGCAGCTCAAGGCCGTCGCCGACGACCACGGCGTGCGCAGTGTGCTGATCATGTGCGACGGCGAAGGGGCGCTCGGCGACACCGACACGACCAAGCGGGCTGGTGCCGTCGATAACCACAAGCGTTGGGTCGAGTGGGCCAAGTACCTCGGCTGCCATAGCATCCGCGTCAACGCCCAGTCGGGCGGCACGTACGACGAGCAAATCGAGCGCGCCGCGGACGGCCTCCGCAAGCTGACCGAGTTCGGCAAGACGATGGCGATCACCGTCATCGTCGAAAACCACGGCGGCCTGTCAAGCAACGGCGAATGGCTCGCCAAGACGATCAAGGCGGTCGGCATGCCCGAGTGCGGGACGCTGCCCGACTTCGGCAACTTCAACGTGGGCAAGAACTCCCACGGCGTCGGCGAAGTCTACGACCGCTACAAGGGCGTCGATGAAATGATGCCGTTCGCCAAGGGCGTCTCGGCGAAGACGCACGACTTCGACGCCAAAGGCGAGGAAACGCACACCGACTACCGTAAGATGATGGAAATCGTCGTCAAGAAGCACAAGTACAGCGGTTTCGTCGGCATCGAGTACGAGGGCGGCAAGATGACGGAGCCAGAGGGCATCCGCGCCACCCTGAAGTTGCTCGAAACGATCCGGTCCGAGATGGCCAAAGCCTAAAGGACCGACGATGCCGCTCTACGTCTACGAAGAAGTCCTCCCCGACGGCAGCGGCGGCGAGGTCTTTGAGTTGCTCCAACCCCTTTCCGCGGCGGCCTACGCCGAGCACCCCGACACCGGCGTCCCCGTGCGCCGGCTGCTGGGGGTGCCGAACGCCCCGAAGACGTGGACCGACTCGCAGGGCAAGGCCAAGACCAGCGACGGCAACCTCGAGCGCATGGGCTTCGCGAAGTACGTTAAGGGGTCCGACGGCAAGTACGACAAGCTGTTCGGCAAAGGCCCGCCGAAGATCAACCGCCCGCCGCAGGGCGAGTGAGCGTCTCGTTCGGCAACCGGAGGATGCTCATGCTGCCGCGATACCGCTTGCAACTCATCGGTGCGGTGTTGGTAACGGCAGCCACTGCCGCCCCCGCGTTCGGGTATATCCACTTCCCGCCCATTGCCATGCTGAAGATGTGCGAACAGTCGCGAGCCATCCGCGTGCTAACGGTCAAGAAACACGACAGCCTGAATGGGGTCATCGTACTCGAGGCGACCGAGACTTTGAAAGGCAAGACGCCGCACGGCACGACGTTCAAGCACGTGATCGGCAAAGCGGACGCGGGGACCACGCCGATTTTCGACTGGGTGGCTGATGGCAAGCGGGCGGTGATGTTCACGATCGAGACAGGCCCGACGGGCATCGCCTGTGGGTATGTCTTCATCGACAAGTACTGTTACTCAGTCGATCGCAACGGGACTGAGGAGTTTTGGCTACTGATCCGCGTCGATCCGGAGATGGCCGCCACGTTCTTCGGCACGGTCGAATTGCTTCAGCAGACTACGAAAGATGTCCTCGCCGGCAGGGATGTCAAGGTGTCTGTGGACGAATCGGTGAAGCCCCTGTCGAACGAGGAGCGGCGTAAACTCGCCCCGGCCATCAGCGAACTCATGACCAAAAATCGGCAAAAGTAGGACGCCTGTAGGTGACGAGGCCAAACAAAGCGCCGCGCCTGACGGCAACGCGGTCCTCGCCCGAGTCACTGTTGTCAGAGCCCTCGCCGCGGCCACGCTCACTCAGCCTGTTCCCACGGATTCAGTTCGCGGCGGCTATATGCGAGTGCGGAGCGCGTGTCGCGTAGCCAGTTCCAGCCGAACGCCAGCAGGCCGACTACCATCGCCACTCCGCCACCGATGGCAACTTGCCGCGTCCTCTGATTCTGCACCTGTTCGCGCGCGGCGACCGCCGCGGGGTCCGGGGGCGGACCGCATTGAGCGGTGCGTCAGGTCGCGCCCAACTCCGCGTTGGCGAGCGCGACCGAGGCGATCAGGGCGAGGGCGAACGGGCTGAGGCGCTGGCGCATGAGTGGGGGTCCGTGGGGGAGTGAGTACCGAACCATATCGCGGGAAACGCGGCGATCTTGCGAGGCGGCGTCGATTCCTCGAAATTGTTGGGGCCGTTGTTTCGCGACGGTGACGGGGTAGCATAACCCCCGCAACGGCTCTCCGCACGACGCTCACTTTTGAGGCCACCATGACAGCGACGTACCGCCCTTTCTATATCAACGGCCAGTGGGTCGATTCGCTCTCCGGCGAGCGCTACGCGGTGACGAACCCAGCCACCGAAGAGTCCATCGCCGACATGGCCATCGGCACCCGCGCCGACGTGAAGCGGGCCATCGACGCCGCCGCGGCCGCCCTGCCCGCCTGGATGAAGACGACCGCCTACGAGCGCGCCCGCATCTTGAAGAAGACTGCCGACCTGATGCGCGCCCGCGCCGACGACCTCGCCCGCACGCTGACGATGGAACAGGGCAAGCCGCTCGCGGAGGCGAAGGCCGAAGTCCTGCACTCCGCCGACACGTTCGAGTGGTTCGCCGAGGAGGGCAAGCGGGTTTACGGGCAGGTCATCCCCAACAGCGCCCCGAACAAGCGGCATCTCACCATCAAGCACCCCGTGGGCGTCGTCGGGGCGATCGGGCCGTGGAACTTCCCCATTACGCTGCAAGCCCGCAAGCTCGCCCCGGCGCTGGCCGCCGGCTGCACGATCGTCGCCAAGCCGGCCGCGCAGACGCCGCTGTCGCTCGCCAACGTCTTTGACTGCCTGATCGAGGCGGGGCTGCCGGCGGGCGTGGCGAACTTCGTCATGGGGCCGGGGGCGGAGGTCGCCGCGGAGTTCCTGGAGAACCCGCACGTCCGCAAGATCAGCTTCACCGGCTCGACCGAGGTCGGCAAGCAGCTCATGCGCGGGGCCGCCGACCAGGTCAAGCGGCTGAGCCTCGAACTCGGCGGCCACGCCCCGTTCATCGTCTTCCCCGACGCCGACCCCGAGGTCGTGGCGAAGGCGGCGGTGACCGGCAAGTTCCGCAACAACGGGCAGGTCTGCATCAGCCCGAGTCGCTTCTTCGTCCACGGCGACATCGCCAAGAAGTTCACCGACGCCTGCGTGGCGGAGGCCGAGAAGCTGAAGCTCGGCAACGGCCTCGACGCGGGCGTCGATGTCGGGCCGATGTTCGAGAAGAAGTCGCTCGACAACACGCTCGCGCTGATCGCCGACGCGACCAAGAAGGGGGCGAAGTGCCTGACCGGCGGCAAGCGCTCCGACCGCTTCGACCGCGGCTACTTCTTCGAGCCGACGATCCTGCGCGACCTCTCGGCCGACGCCGCGATCTTGACTGACGAGCCGTTCGCCCCGGTCATGCCGATCCTCGACTTCACCAAGCTCGACGAGGTCATCAGGCAGGCCAACGCCACGAAGTACGGCCTCGCCGCCTACGTCTTCACCAACGACTTGACGACGGCGTTCCGCATGGCCGAGGGGCTGGAGGCGGGGATCATCGGCGTCAACGACCCGGTGCCGGCGACGCCGCAGTGCCCCTTCGGCGGCATGAAGGAGTCGGGGCTGGGCCGCGAACTCGGCCACGAGGGCATCGAAGCCTACGTCGAGACGAAGTTCGTCAGCATCCTGTTGAGGGCGTGAGCCGTGACCCGCGAACCGAGTCCGCCGCGGCACAACTGGCAGGCGCGGGCCGAGTCCCGCGGCTTCGGCTTCCACACCCTCGCCGGCAAGCCGTACTGGGACGAGACCGCCTGCTACGTCTTCGCCCGCGCCGAGATCGACGCGATCGAAAAGGCGACTGATGCTTTGCACGCGATGTGCCTGACGCTGGTGCAGCGGGTCATCGACGAGAAGCTGTACGGCCTCTTCCTGATCCCGCCGGCCTTCGAGGAGTACGTCGAACGCAGTTGGAACGCCGACGAGCGCTCGCTATACGGCCGCTTCGACTTCGCCTACGACGGCACCGGCCCGCCGAAGCTGCTCGAGTACAACGCCGACACGCCGACGGGCTTGCTCGAAGCGTCGGTCATCCAGTGGGATTGGCTGCAAGACACCGACCCCGCCGGCGACCAGTTCAACAGCATCGACGAACGCCTCGTCGAAACCGCGTGGCCGGCGCTGCTCGACCAGCAAGAGGGGACGATCACGTTCACGGGCCTGACGGAGCACCTCGAAGACCTGACGACGCTGGAATACCTGCGGGACACGGCGATCCGGGCCGGGGCGACGACGGCGCTGCTCGACCTCGCCGCGGTCGGCTGGGACGCCCGCCGCAACGCCTTCGTCGATGGCGACCGGCGGCCACTGGAGCGCGTCTTCAAACTCTACCCGTGGGAGTGGCTCGTCAAGGACGAGTTCGGCAAGAACCTGCTCACTGCAACGACGCGCTGGATCGAGCCGCCGTGGAAGACGGTCCTGTCGGCGAAGGCGATTCTGCCGCTGCTGTGGGAGATGTTCCCGGAGTCGCCGTACCTGCTGCCGGCGTCGTTCGAGCCGCTGCCCGGCGACCACGTCCGCAAGCCGGTCCACGCCCGCGAGGGGGCGAACGTCCGGGCCGTCCGCGGCGGCCAAGTCGTCGCCGAGACGGCCGGCCCCTACGACGAGCGGGCCGTGGTCTACCAGCAGCTCGCCCCGCTGCGCGCGTTCGACGGCAAGTACCCGGTGCTGGGGAGCTGGGTCGTCCACGGCTGGGCGTGCGGCCTCGGCGTGCGCGAGGACGACACCATCGTCACGCAGAACACCAGCCGCTTCGTGCCGCACAAGATGGGCTAACCGGAGGGTGAGTGATGCTCGGGGCAATTGCCGGCGACGTGATCGGTTCGGCCCACGAACGTGTCGGGACTAAAACCAAGGAATTCCCGCTGTTCGTGCCGGGCAGCCAGTTCACGGACGACACCGTCATGACGCTGGCCGTCGCGGACAGCCTCCTGCGCGGCCGGGGCTACGTCGAGGCGTTCCACGAGTACTTCGACGCCTACCCGGACGCCGGTTACGGGGGCACGTTCTGGATGTGGTGCCGGTCTCGGCGGCGTGACCCATACCAAAGTTGGGGCAACGGCTCCGCCATGCGCGTCAGTCCGGTCGCTTACGTCGGCACGACCCTCGACGAGGTTCTCGCCCTAGCGAAGCAGAGTGCCGAGGTGACGCACGACCACGCGGAGGGCATCAAGGGTGCCCAGGCAACCGCGGCGGCGGTGTTCCTCGCCCGCACCGGTACGTCCAAGGCCGGAATTCGCAGCTACATCGAGACACAGTTCGACTACTTCCTGGACGAGACGCTGGACCAGCTCCGGCCGACGTACCAGTTTGAAGTGTCTTGCCAGCGGTCAGTCCCCCAGTCGATCCTTGCCTTCCTGGAATCGACGAGTTACGAGGACGCCGTTCGCAACGCCGTGTCGCTGGGGGGAGACGCGGACACGATGGCCTGCATCGCCGGGGCCATCGCGGAGGCTCACTACGGCGGCGTGCCTGCCCACATCGCCGAACCGGTCTTGTCCAAACTCGACGACCGACTCCGGGGCGTCGTGGACGAGTTCAGGGGGCGGTTTTGCCAGTAGGTGCTGACCGAGACGGGTTGACTACTCTACCGACACACCCGCGAGGATGTCGTAGCAGGCGTGGGCACCGACCGCGACGCCGAAGCCGCGCAGCACGTACAGCGCAGTAAAGAACAGGCCGGCCGTGACGCGGAACAGGAAGCGGGTCGTCACCATCGACTCGCCGTGCGGGCCGAGGTGGTGCGCCGCCGCGAACGCCAGCGCCGCCGCGACCGCCGCCAGCACCAGCGCGACCATCGACGGCAGCAGCACGACGCGGAGCAACAGGTACAGACCGCTGAAGAGGCCGAGGCGGAAGAGGACTTCTTCGTAGATGCCCGCGCCGAGGTAGCGGACGACTTCGCCGGCCGAGGCGTTGAAGCGGATGCTGGCGGTCGGGACGCCGTACTCCTGGAGCAGCGGCACGAAGTTGCGGGCGATCGCCCACAGGGCCGCGGCGAAGATGACGCTCTCGAGCATCATGCCGAAGGCGACGGCGACCGGCTCGCGCGGCCGCTTGCCCCACTCCCAGACACTCCAACTCAGCAGCACGCCGATGAGGATCAGCGGCGCGACCCAGACCTGGCCGAGGCCGTACTGCGCGAGGCCCAACCGCAGCCACTCGTCGGCCCCGCCGCGCAGCGACGCCGACTGGCCGTCACTCATGACCAACACGCCGCCTTCGTAGACGATCACCCACGGCAGCAGGAACACGAGGCTCGCCCACGGGTGCCGCGTCGCGCTGAGGTAGTTCAACATGGCGTGCGTCTCGCGGCCGTCACGGCGGGTCGAACGGAGCTATTCGACGCCGGCCGGCCGATCTTTAATCCGCGTACTCGGGGTAGTGCGCCCCTAGCCTCTCGGTGACTTCGGCCCGCGGCAAGGTGCGGGCGATGCTGCCGCGGTCGGACGCCGCGAGGTCGAGGAACTCCGGCCGCGGGGTGACCTGGCCGTCGAAGTCAGTCAGCACGGCGAGCACCGGCCGCGAGGCGGCGCGGAAGTTGGCCCGGTGCGGGTGGTTGGCCGCGACGACGGCGGCCCGGCCGTCGGCCAGCTCGACCACCGTTCCCAGCGGGTAGACGCCCAGGGCCGTGAGCAACTCCGCCGACTCGCGGTCGTGCCAGCCGAGTTCAGCCGCCGCCAGCGTCTCCATCAGCGCCGTGCGCGGGTCTTGCCCTGGCCGACCCAAGCGTGCCGTGCGGCGGCCGGCGTAGGCGTCGCAGACGTTCAACAGCTTGGCGAGCGTCGGCGTGCTGTCCTCGGTCAACCCCGCGGGGTAGCCGGTGCCGTCGGGCCGCTCGTGGTGCGCCGCGACCGCCTCGGCCGCACCCCTGGCGTCAAGGTCGAGCGCCGCGAGCAGCCGCGCCCCGGCCGCCGGGTGGGCCTCGTAGATGCGGCGGTCGGCGGCACTCGAGTCGTCGCCGTGGGAGTAAATCTCCGCCGGGGCGTTGACCAGGCCGACATCCATCAGCAGCGCGGCGACGACGGGCGTCAGTGGCCGCGACGCCCACTCGAAATCGTGCGCCACGACCCGCGCGGCGACGGCGGCGACGTTCAGCGCGTGGGCCGCGACGCGGCGGGGCACCGGCGCGTCGGCGTCGTCAGCGAGGAAGCGCAGCGGCGTGGCTTGCCGTGCCTCGTCGAGAAGCTTGTCGGCGAGGCCCGTAAACCAGTCAAGGTCCACCAGGCGGAAGGCGGTCAAATCGACGAGCCGGCGTGCCAGGCCGTCCACGCGCGCGGCATCGAGCGAGGTGGCGGCGACGACCGCTTGTAGCGTCGTCAGGCGGTCCCGCACGCCGTCGAGGATCGTTTCGAGGCCGCCGCAGTGCCGCAGTTGCGCCTCGGCCGACGCCGGAAGTGCCTGGGCCATCTTGAGCGCGGCGTCGGTCATGGCGACCGTCGCCCGGTGGTACGCCGCCGCGCCGGCGGGCATCGGCGTGTCGGCGAGGGCGCGTTGCCGGGCGACGAGACCACGGGCGTCTTCGAGCAACCGGCGGGCGCGGGCCGTGAGCGGCGTCGGGGCCGTCGGGCGGGCTTCAGCAGGTTCAGCGAGGACCCGCAGGGCGCGGCTCAGGACTTCGGGGTGGGCTGCGAGTTGCCGCGCAGCGTCGGCCGCCTTGAAGGCGTTGCCGTCGGTCGCTTGGCCCATCGGCACCAGCGCCGCGCCGGCGGCGTTGCCCGCCAGCCGCTCGCGGAACGCGGAAATCCGGTGCAACAGCGTTTGCGCTTCGGTCATCTCGGCACCCCTCGCCGCGCGTCGGGCGACGGCGGGGCCGGGCGAGACGGGCAGACACCGTCCCCATCGGCAGGAGTCCCCACCCGACTTGAGCGGTCGCGACAATCGTGACGGTCTCGACGGCGGAATCCCCGGATACGCATCGGGCGGTTGCTCCGGCGCGCCGGCGACTGGCGATTGGGGTTTGACCACACTCGCGGGGATGGCGTATGTTAGTGCTGTAGACGCCGCGGAGTTCGCCAGTGGCCGTCGCCCCGGAGCCTCTCAGATGCCGGCCCCCGCGTCCGTGGACGAATTCCTCGACTTCGTGAGGCGCAGCGGCGTCGTCGAGGAGCCGAAGCTGGCGGCGCAAACCCTTCGCTACGCCGCCGACGGCGAGGCGACGCCGACCCCCGCCGACGCGGCGCAGCTGCTCATCCGCGACGGCCTCTTGACGCACTTCCAAGCCGAGCAAATTTTGGCGGGCCGCTTCCGCCGCTTCTTCATCGGCAAGTACAAGGTGCTGGAGCGCCTCGGGGCCGGCGGCATGGGCCAAGTCTTTCTGTGCGAGCACAAGCTGATGCGCCGGCGAGTCGCCATCAAAGTGCTGCCCGCGGCGCAGGCGAAGAACCCAGCGTCGCTGGAGCGCTTCTACCGCGAGGCCCGCGCCGTCGCCGCCGTCGATCACCCCAACATCGTCCGCGCTTACGACATCGACCAGGACAAGGACCTGCACTTCCTGGTCATGGAGCACGTCGATGGGGTCAACTTCCAGGACCTCGTCCGCAAGTCCGGCCCGCTCGACATTTCGCGGGCCTGCCACTACGTCTACGCGACCTGTGTGGGCTTGCAGCACTCGCTGGAAATGGGCCTGGTCCACCGCGACATCAAGCCCGGCAACGTCCTCGTGGACCGCACCGGCACGGTCAAAATCCTCGACATGGGCCTGGCCAAGATCTTCGAGGACGATACCGACTCTTTGACGCAGAAGTACGACGAGAACATCCTGGGCACGGCGGACTACCTCGCCCCCGAGCAGGCGATCGACAGCACCGGGGTGGACATCCGCGCCGACATCTACTCGCTGGGCGGCACCTTCTACTACCTGCTGACGGGGAGCGCCCCCTTCCCGACCGGCAGCATTGCCCAGAAGCTCCTGTGGCACCAGCAGCGCGAGCCGGCCCCGCTGACGAAGTACCGGCAAGACGTGCCGGCGGAGTTGCAGGCGGTCCTCACGAAGATGATGGCGAAAGACCCGGCACTGCGGTACCAGCGGCCCGACGAGGTCATGGAGGCGCTAGCGCCCTGGGTGCAGGCCCCCATCGCGGCCCCCACGGCCGACGAGCTGCCGAACCTGTCGCGCGCCGCCAAGGGGCCGGGCGGCCCCATCACCTCACGCATCGTCGCGCGGGTCGAGGCGATGGGCCAGCAGACGCTTGCGCCGCGGTCGAGCCTGTCCGGGTCGGGCTTCGGCCCCGCGCCCGACGCGACCCCCGGCCCCGCCACGCCGGCCCCGGCTACGACGCCGGTGCCGGCCGAGAACTCGGAGGCGGCCACGGCCGCGGCTTGGGAGACGTTCACCTCGTCGGAGGCGATCGAGTTCCGGCCGACCGCACTGCGGATTGTCACGCCACCCAAGTCGGCCCGCGCGGCTAAGCCGGCCAAGGTGGTCGATCCGGCGGAGCCGCGGCCGCCCCGCGGCAAGCGTCTCAAGCGCGGCCTCGGCGCGGCCGGGGTGTTAGCGCTGGCGTCGGTGGCGGTCGCGTCGCTTTACGCCGTGTTCGCGCCGGGCAAGCCCGACCCGAGCCAGCCGGACGCGGCCAAGACGTGGTACGTCAAGAAGTCCGGGGCGGGGCCGGACGCCGATCGCACCCTGGCAACTCTTGCGGGGGCCGTCGATCGGGCCGGGCGTGACGACACCGTCGTCTTGCTCGACGCGGAGATGGACGACCCGCCGCTGCGACTCTCCGACGCCAGCAAGGGGGCCAAGCGCGGGCTCAAGCTTCAGCCGGGGCCGGGCCTCGGCGTCGTCCACTGGACGCCGCGCTACGTCGGCAAGGCCAACGGGCCGGCCCTCGACGTCTCCTACCTCGAAGGCTTCACCGTCCGCGACCTCGTGATCGAACTCCGCGGCGTCGGCGAGTGCGGCGTCGCCGTCGGCTTCAAGTCGTCGGGCCTGACCGTCGAGAACGTGACGGTCCTGAACCCGCGCGTCTCGGGCTTCCGCCTCCAGCAGCTCGAAGCCGACGCCGCCCGCCCGGCGACGGTGCGCGGTTGCCGCGTGGCGACCAACGGCCGCTACGAGTCCGCCGTGGCGTTGCTCTCCGGGGCAAGCTCGACGCGGGTGGTGGGCAATCGCTTCGAGGGTCCGGCCGCGTCCGGCGTCAGTATCCAAGGCCAGTCGGTCGAGGTCGAGGTGCGCAACAACCGCGTCTGGAATTGCGACGCCGGCGTGCTGATCGCCGGCAAGCTCCCCTCCGACCGCCCGTTCGACCTCCGAGTGATTCACAACACGATCTTCGGCTCGTCGGTCGCCGGCGTGTCCTGCGAATTACTGCTGGCGGGCGCGAGGCAGGAGTTAAAGGTCGAAGGCAACTTCTTCGGGGCGTGCAAGGTCGTGCTGTCGGGCCTGCCGAGTCGGCCAGCTGGCTTACGGACGGCCAACAACGCCCGCGACAACGCCAGCCCCGAAGGCAAAGTCTCCACGGACGCCGGCGTCATCGCCCCCGACCCGATCAAGTCCCCCGACCCCAAAGACGACGCGAACTTCCTGCGCAGCCCGGCGTTGGCGAATCGCGGGGCACAGAAGGAGTAACCCGTTACCGGCTCGCGCTGTGGCCCCGTACTGTCACCGCGAACCCCAGCGTCGCCGGCCCGTCGTCGCTCGTGACTGGGCGGGTAAAAGTCAACACGCCCACGCCTGCCTTGGCGGCGAGCTTCGCGTCGGCCGCTTTCGCGGGGTGCGGGTAGAGCAGCATCACGCCGGGGTGGTCGCCGCCTGTGACTTTCGCGCTGAGCTTCAGCAGCGTCTTGCCGTCGAGCGGGTCGAGCGTCGTGTCGTCGGCGAGCGGCAGCAGCATCAGGAAGTCGGGGTGGGGCGAGGTGCCGGCGTGGTCGCCGATGTCAGGCTGCACGCCGAGCCGCAGGGTGTAGTCGCCGGCGGCAATCTCCTGCTTGCGGTAGTCGGTGAACGGCTTCGCGAAGCTGACGACGCCGACGAAGCTGCCCTCCGGCAGTTCGCGGTACGTCAGCCCGTTGCGGAGTTGCGCGGCGGTCGCCGTCGCCGGCAGGGTGGTGCGGAACCAGAAGGTCATCGCCGCGTCGTCGCCGACACTCACGCGCAGCCCCTTGGCATCGAGCGACTTCGCCAACTCCGCGCTCACGGCCGGCGGCTTGTCGTCGGTCGCCGCCAGCGTCAACGGCGTGTCGGCGAACAGCAGCAGGCAGGCGAGCGCGATCATGCATACTCCGCGGCGGGGTCGTCGAGCAAAAACTTCGCGGCGTGCGGCGAGGCTTCCAAGACGGCACGAGTTCGGCGGTCGAGGTTAATTTGTCTCAGGTCGATCCACTGCATCATCGCGGTGTGCGGCATGTTTACGAAGGCTTCTGCGGCCAAGTGTGTAAGTGCGTTGCCGGCAAGATTGAGCCTGAGCAGGCGGCGGGGGTGTCTGCGGCTGAGAACCGGGTAAACGTGCCTGGCCATTATCTCGATGTCGTTGAATGACAGGTCGAGTTCGACGAGTTGGTACGAGTTGCGTGAGCCTGCGACTTCGACGAACCCATTGTCGCCCAGATAGTGCGAGTCGAGGTTTAGCACTTCAAGGGATGTCAGGGTCCGCGATTCTGCGATCGACGTAGCCCCATCCTGGTGGACGCAATCAGACTCCTGCAACTCGTCGGAGCGCAGGATCAGCTCGCACAGTCCGGTGAAAGCGACGTGCCGGGCGAGGGTCGCGACCCCCTCGTCGCTGACGGGGTTGCCACTCAGGTCGAGTCGCGTCAACTGCGCGGCGACGCGCGTCTCGGCGAGTTGCTGTACGGCCTCCGGCCAGAGGCGGTTGTTGCGCAGGCTCAGTGACCGCAGCTCGGGCATGTCGGCGGCGTCGAGCAGAGACATGCGGTTGCCGGCCCCGAAGTTGTTGTTGTTCAGCGACAGCGATTGCAGCCGTTGCCACAGCGGCAAGGCGGCGAGGTCGGCGGTCCAGCGGTCGGCGTTGACGAGCCGCAGGTGCCGCACGGGAGACAGCCGCAAGACCTCGGGGTCGGCCCGCACCAGCGCCTCGGCCGTCGTCTCGACCGACTCGATCATGCCGCGGCGGAACGTCTGCGGCCCCGTCAGCCCGGCGATGCGCCACTTCGTGAGGTTCGCCGCCAGCAACTCGGCCTCGCGCCGCGTCAACTCCGGGCGCTCGGGGTCCGCGACTGGCAGGCGTTCGAGGGCGCACTGCACGCGGATCAGCTCAGCGCGGTCGTCGTGCCCGGCCTCTTGCAGGAAGTCGGCGTAGACGAGCCGCGGCAAGTCCTCGTCGGGCCGCGCGACGATCGCCGCGCGCAGGAGTTCGTCGTCGCCCATCAGTACACGACCTCCTCGCCGTAGCGCTCCAGGACGCGGCCCCAGGTGCGGCCGTTGAAGTCGTTGCCCTCCTTGAGCAGCAAGTACTTCAAGCGCTGCAAGTGCGGCGACGCGGCAATCGCCCGCACGGCGTCGTTGCCCAGGCCGTTATTACGCAGGTCGAGCCGCACCACCCGGCGGCACTCGCGCATGCCGACGAGCGCCTCAACCATCTTGGTCGTGATGAGCGGGTGCCGCTGCATATCGTAGAAGGTCAGCGTCGCCTCGCCCTGCAACGGCTCGTCGGACGGCACATCGACGACGACGCCGCTGAGGTCGAAGCGGGTCACGTTCTGCGTCGCCGGCGCGGTCAGGATCGTCACCAGCGGCTCGCGCGTGGTCAGCGGCCCGTTCGTCACTTTGAGTTCGCGTGCCCCGAACCACTCCGGGTGCTCGACGACGCTCTTGCGGCGAAAGCCGTCGAAGTCCATCAACAGTTCGGCTGACGCCTCGATCACTGAGCACTCGCGGAAGCCGCTGTCGGCGATGTCGTGCGGCAAGCCGGCGGCGCGGCAGCGGTTGAACATTTCCGCACGCACGGCCCCACGCCCCGACACGTCCGCCGGCGGCAACGCCATCAGCTCGCAACTGAGGCGCAGCACGTCGGCCCACGCCTCCTCGCCGCGCTCCTCGACGAAGTCCGCGAAGACGAGTTTCGGCAGCGGGTCGGCGGGGTTCAAAAACACCCCCCGCAGCAACGCCTCACGCTCCTCCATTGCACGCCCTCACAGCAACCCGGCCGTCTCGGGGTGGCCGAACATCAGGTTGAAGTTTTGCACCGCGACGCCGCTCGCGCCACGCACGAGGTTGTCTTCGGCGGCCAGCACGATCACCTTGCCGCGGACAACCTTGACGCACAGGTCGAGGAAGTTGGTGTGGGCCGTGTCCTTGGTCGCCGGCGGGGCCGTGCGGACGCGCACGAAAGGGGCTGATTCGTAGTATTCGCGGTAGAGTTGCGTCAACTCGGTGTGCGTGACGGGCCGCGTCGGCGTGGCGTAGATCGTCGAGTGGATGCCGCGGTCCATCGGCACGAGGTGCGGCGTGAAGATCACCTCCACCGGCACGCCGGCGATGTCGCTCAATGCTTGCTCGATCTCCGGGGTGTGGCGGTGCGTGCCGACGGCGTAGGCGACCACGCTCTCGTTGCACTCGGGGAAGTGCGCCGCGAGCTTCGGCGTGCGGCCGGCCCCACTCACGCCGCTGCAACTGTTAACGATGATGTCCGTCAAGTCGATGAGCTTGTGGTGGACCAGCGGGGCCAGGCCGAGGATGCCCGTCTGCGGGTAGCAGCCGGGGTTGGCGACGAGCTTCGCCGTGCGGATCGCGTCGGCGTGCAGTTCCGGCAAGCCGTAGACGGCGTGCTCCAGGTTCACGGGGTCGTGGTGCGGTTCGCCGTACCACCTGGCGTGAACCGCGGCGTCCCGCAGGCGGTAGTCGGCGCTCAGGTCGATGACGCGGATGCCCCGTTCGAGCAGCGGCGCGACGGCCTCGGCACTCGCGCCGTGCGGCAGGCAGCCGAAGGCGACTTCGACGCCCTTCGCCTGCAACTTGTCGGCGTCGAACGGCTCCGTCCGCAGGTCGAGCCGGCGGAACAGCGACGGGTGGGCGTCGCTGATCGGCTGCGCGTCGCGCGAGGTGATTGCCACGATCTCGGCGTTGGGGTGGCGCAACAGAATCTTGACGAGTTCGAGGGCGGTGTAGCCCGACCCGCCCAGCACGGCGACCTTCGTGGCGGTCTTCATGAATCCCCCTGAGCGCGTCCGGCGGCACCGGATACTATATCGCCGGGAGGGCTTGCCGTGCTGTTCGCCGACGTGCTGGACGTGCTGTTCGAGGACAACCACCTCCTCGGCCTGAACAAGCCGAGCGGCTGGCCGAGCGCGCACTTCGACGGCGGCGACCAGACGATGGACCTCGTGGCGAAGGCGTACCTCAAGGAGAAGTA
>JAYTUC010000137.1:0-26379 GCA_043744775.1 Fimbriiglobus sp.
GCAGAGTCCGCGGAGAAAACCGAACCTTGAATTTGGTTTTCTCCGCGGACTCTGCGTCTCTGCGGCTAAATCGGTTTTCCGAAGTCTAGGCGCACGAAAGGGCCCCGGCGGGGAGTGGTTGAGTGGGGGTGCCCTGAGCCGCGCTCTCGAACGCTTATGGCTGCTTCTTCCGACCTGACCAAGTTCACGGCCTCAAGCCGGTCAGGCCCCCACCCATCCAAACCCCGCCGGGGCTATGCTCGCTGTGTCAAGTTGTCTCGCAGGTTACTTCTTGGTCTGACCGCGGGCGAAAATGCTCGCCACGAAGTTCAGCACGTCCGTCGCACTCGAATCGTTGTAGCCGTAGTTGCGGATCAGGCGAGCCTTCACCACGTCGATTTTCTCCTGAGTCGCCCGATCGACGACGTTGCTCACCAAACTCGTCAGCTTGATCGTGTCCTTCTGGTCCTCGAACAGCTTCAGTTCGAGGGCCTTTTGCAGCCGCTCGTTGGTGCGGAAGTCGAACTTCTTGCCGTCGAGCGACAGCGCCCCGATGTAGTTCATGATCTCCCGCCGGAAGTCGTCCTTGCGGCCCTCGGGGATGTCGATCTTCTCTTCGACGCTGCGCATCAGCCGCTCGTCGGGCTCGCCGTAGTCGCCGGTGTAGCGGTTGCGGACCTTCTCGCGCTGCGTGTAGGCCCGGACATTGTCGATGTAATTGCCGCACAGCCGCGTCAACGCCTCCTCGTCGGCGGCAATCGCCCGCTGGACCTCGTTCTTGACGACATCCTCGTACTCCTCCCGCACCACCGAGAGCAGTTCCTTGAACTGGCGGTACTGGTCGTCGTCCTTGATCAAGGCGTGGTGTCGCAAACCCTCTTCGAGTTGCTTCATCACCATGAACGGGTTGATGTTGTCCTCGTCCGGGTGGGCCACGAGCGCGTTGGAGATTTTGTCCTGGATGTAGCGCGGGCTAATGCCGGTCATGCCCTCGTGCAAGGCTTCGCGCTTTAACTCGATGACGTTATCCTCGCTGAAGCCCGGCATCGTCTTGCCGTTGTACAGCTTCATCTTCTGCATGACCGTCAGCCCGGCGTGCTTCGGCACGTTGAGCCGCGTCAGGATCGCCCACATGGCCGCGACCTCGATCGTGTGCGGGGCGATGTGCTTACCCTTGACCTTGGCCTCGTTGAAGTCCTTCTCGTAGATGCGGACCTCGTCCTTCAACCGCGTCACGTAAGGGATGTCGATCTTGACGGTCCGGTCCCTCAACGCCTCCATGAACTCGTTCGACTGCAGCCGCTTGTACTCCGGCTCGTTGGTGTGGGCGATGATCACTTCATCAATGTCCGTCTGGGCGAACTTCTTCGGCTTGATCTTGTGCTCCTGGCTCGCCCCGAGCAGGTCGTACAGGAACGCCACGTCGAGCTTGAGGACTTCGATGAACTCGACGATGCCGCGGTTGGCGATGTTCAGCTCGCCGTCGAAGTTGAAGCTGCGCGGGTCCGAGTCGCTGCCGTACTCCGCGATCTTGCGGTAGTTGATGTCGCCGGTCAATTCGGTCGAGTCCTGGTTCTTCTCGTCCTTCGGCTGGAACGTCCCGATGCCGATGCGGTCCTTCTCCGAGAGGACGAGCCGGTAAACCTTGACCTCTTTGCGCAACATCTCCAGCCAGTCGCCGTCGTACTTCGCCAGGCGCTCGCGGTACTCGAAGCGGCTGTACGGGCAGAGGTCGCCCTTGATCTTGATGTCGTAGTTGTGCGCGGCCGCGCTCTCGTTGAGCATCCGCAGCAGGTTCGGCCGGTGTTCTTCGGGCACGAGTTGCAGCGGCTCGCCGTGCATGGGGTCCTTGTCGAAGGTCTCGCCGTCGGGGTTCTTCCACGAAAAGCTGTACAAGGTCCCCTCGTCGGTGCGCGAATACTCCTCGACGCCACGCTTGATGAGCCGGGCGATCGTCGATTTGGCGCTGCCGACGGGGCCGTGCAACAGGATCACCCGGCGCTCAGTGCCGTAGCCGAGGGCCGCACTCTTGAAGGTGTTGACGAGTTGCATGAGCGGGCGGTCGAGGCCGTAAATGCCGTCGCCGTGCTTCGTGGCGAACTCCGTGAAGAACTTGAAGCGGGTCAGCTTCTCCTTGTTCTCGTACACGTCTTCGGTGCCGTGGCCGAGGATCATGTCGTAGAGGCGTTGGTAGGCGGTGCGGGTGACGCCGGGCTTCTCGAGGATGACGTTGAGGTAGTCGTCGAAGCCGCCCTCCCAGTGGAGTTTGCGGTAGTCGCTAAGGTCGATCGTGCTGCGGATGCTCTCGAGGATGGCTTGGCTGGTGGCCATGAGGCGTACTCCTCCGGGTTGGGCGAGCCTACCGCGGCGTCGTGCCGGGGGCGTGGGGCGTGCTCATTAGTAGACGGGCCGAACCGCGCGAGAGTTCGTCGCCGCATTCTACCCGCACTCCGCCGTCGGTCCAACAAAAGTCGCCCGGCGCAAGTTCGCCGCCGGGCGGCGTTGCGATTGGGCTAGGCGCGGCCGGGCCGGGCGGGTCAAAATCGCCCCCTGCAGAGTCCCGCAATCGGCAACCGGAGTGGACGCGGATGAAGAATTTACTGGCGCTCGTCGGCCTGCTCGTCGTCGGCTTCGGCCTCCTCGGCTGGTACCTCGGCTGGTACAACCTGAACGTGAAATCGACCCCCGACGGCAAGTACAACGTCGCGGGCGACATCGACTCGCGCAAGATCACCGACGACGTGAAGAACTTCGGCAAGAAGGTCGGCAAGGTCCTCAGCGATGATACCCCCGCGACCCCGACGACGACGAGCCTGGCCGGCGGCACTTTCGTCGGCCCGCCGCTGCCGGCGAGCCTGCTGCCCCCGCCGGACAACGCCGTCCGCAACAACGGCGGGGGCATCACGATCCCGATCGAGATCACGCTGCCGTCGCCGCGGCGCTAGG
This sequence comes from Fimbriiglobus sp., assembly GCA_043744775.1. GTDB lineage: Bacteria > Planctomycetota > Planctomycetia > Gemmatales > Gemmataceae > Fimbriiglobus. The sequence goes on from JAYTUC010000137.1 coordinate 2,926, forward strand.
CCCCGCCGAGCGGCGGGCGTTAGCCCGCTGATGACTGCCCAACAGGGTGACAATTTCGCGGCGTGCGCGGCGGCAACTTGCGACAGGTTGTCACTCCCTTTTAAGGAAGTCAACAGTGGGCCGACGCCCGCCGCTTGCCGGGATCGGTCTCCCACTTCACCACCCACTCCTTACGCTGCCGGTTCGACGGGACCTCCAGCGACTCGTCGGGCTTGCGCTTCTCGACGACCTGCTCGTTCGGGTGCGGCGGCGCGGCGATAGAATGACTCGCCGCACCCCGAGGCAGCGTTCCCCATGCGGCGACTGGCCGGCCCGCGCGCCCCCGTCACCAGCCTCGCCGTCAGCCCCGACGGCCGCTGGCTCGGCGTCGTCACCTCCATCGGCGGGCCGCACCCGCGCAACTTCGGCCTCTGGGACTTGCACGCCGGCGACGCGCAGCCGGCCGCGACGCTCGCCGGGCAAGCCCTTCACGTCGCGTTCGCCCCGGACTCCGGCAGCCTCGCCCTCGCCGGGCCGGATCAGCCGATCCGCCGGTACGCGGTGCCCGACCTCGAGCCGCTGACCCTGCGCACGCCGCCGATGGCCGGGGTCGCGCTGCACACCCCCGACGGCACCGCGGTGCTGGGCGTCAGCGGCGCGGGCGAGGGGCACGAGGTCGTCCGCTTCAAGCTCGGCGGCGGCGGCCGCGCGACCGCCACGCCGCCGATCCGCCTCGACCTGCTGCGGCCCGTGCCGATGCGCTTCCTGCCGGCGTGGCCCGACCTGTCGCCCGACGGCTCCACGCTCGCCACCGTCGCGCGGCCGACGGAGGCCCCCCGCAGTGGCCTGGTCGTCTGCCTGTGGGACCTGGCCCGGCAGCGGATCGCGTCGAGGTTCAGCCTCCGCCGCGGCCGCTGCGAGTCGCTGCACTTCGCCCCCGACGGCCGCCGGCTCGCGGCCGTGTGCAACCATGAAGTGCTCGTCTTCGATGTCGTGACGAAGAAGCGGCTCGCGGTCCTCGACGCGCCGGCGACCGACGGGGTGCCGCCGAGTGGGGTGGGTGCGTTCGCGCTGGGGGCGGCCTTCACGCCCGACGGCCGGCAACTCCTCGCCAGCTTCAACGACCGCGTCTGCGTGTTCGACGCCGCGACCTGGGGGCTGCTCAAAGTCTACGACTGGTCGGTCGGTAGTGTGCTGCGCGTGGCGGTCACGCCGGACGGCCTCTGCGCCGTCGCCGCCGGCAACCTGGGCGAAGTCGTCGTGTGGGACCTGGACGGGTGACGGACTGTCCCTACACCGGCGCGTGCGCGGCGATCTGCTGGCCGATCTCGGCGGGCGACAGGATGAAGCGGGCGGCCCCGAGCCGCGCCGCCGCCTCGGGCATCCCGTACACCGCGCACGTCGCCTCGCTCTGGGCGAAGGTCGCCCAGCCGACGCGGCGCAACTTCAGCAGGCCCTCGGCCCCGTCGCGGCCCATGCCGGTCAGCAGGACGGCGGCACCGGGCCGCGACCCCGGCGGCACGCTGCCGAAGAAGGTGTCGATGTTCGGGCGGTACGGCGTGTCCAGCGGGCGGCAGGTGTAGTTCAGGCTGCCGTCCGGCTCGAAGACGAGGTGGTCGTCGCGGCCGGACAGCAGCACCTCGCCGGCGGCCGGGCGGTCGCCGACGCGGGCCAGCCGCAGCGGCAGGCGGCACTTCGGCCGTAGCCAGTCGGCGAGGCCGCGGGCGAACTCCTCGGCGATGTGCTGCACGACCACGACCGCCGCGCCGAACGTCGCCGGCAACTGCGTCAGGAGTTCGCCGACCGCCTGCGGCCCGCCGGTGGACGCGCCGACGAGCACCAGCGGTGCCCGCGCCCAGGTGGCCAGCAACTCGCCGGGCAGCGGCGTGTCGGCGCTCTGCCGCAACTTCCGCGCGACGTGCGCGATCTTGGCGAGCAACTCGCGCGCGCCGCCGGGGCCGGCCGTCGGCAGGGCGACGGCATCGACCGCCCCCGCCCCGAGCGCCTGCGTCACGAGGCCGTAGTTGCCGCTGACCGTCGCCGTCACGACCATGATCGGGCAGGGGGTCGCGGCCATGATGAGGGCCGTCGCCGCCGCGCCGTCGAGCGTGGGCATCACGAGGTCCATCAGCAGCAGGTCGGGCCGGTCGGCGGCCGCCTTGCGAACCGCCTCCTCGCCGTCGCGGGCGACCCAGGCCACGGCGTGCCCCGGCCCCACCACCACCCGGCGGAGCGCCTCGATGGCGAGCGGCATGTCGTTGGCGATGGCGATGCGCATCACTTGCGCCGCTTGGTCATGGTGATCTCGGTGCCCTTGGCGTTGTGGCGGACCTCGTCGAAGAAGGTCCGGATCAGCAGCAGGCCGCGGCCGCACGAGCGGTCGATGTTGGCCGGGTCGGTCGGGTCGGGCAGCGAGCCGGGGTCGTAGCCGCCGCCCTCGTCGAGGACGCGGACCTCCAGCGACGGCTCGCGCGTCGCCCGCACCGTGACGTGGACGCGCCGCCGGCTGTACGGCTCCATCTTGGAGCGCGCCGCGATCAGGGCGTGGTAGCCGTCCCAGTCGCCGTCCTTCAAGTCGCTGGCGATCTCGAGGTTGCCGTGGACCATCGCGTTCACCGCCGCCTCGTGGACGGCGACGCCGATGCGCAGGTGCTCCGAGGCGTCGAAGAGCTGCATCTTCTGCAGGATGGCCTCGACCTGGCCGACGACCTGCGAGATGAGGTCGGGGTTGTTCTCGAGGCTGAACTGGTACTCGGCGACGGTCATGCGCGTGAGGAACTGCGTGAGCTTCTGCTGCGACGACGTGACGCTGAGTACCTCGTCGAGGATGGCGACCACGTCGCGGGCCAGGTTGCGCTTGGGGATGTAGCCGCTCGCCCCGCTGCGTAGCGACTGCACGGCGAGCTCCTCGCTGCCGCGCTCGGTGTTCATGATGACGGGGATGGCCGGGAAGTCGGCGCGAATGGCCTGGACGAGTTCGAGGCCGTTCATCTCGGGCATGTGCATGTCGGTGAGCACGAGGTCGGGCCGGCGCAAGCGGATGCTGTCGAGCGCGGCCAGCCCGTGCGGCACGACCTCGACTTCGTAGTCGGCGGCACGCAGGATGAACTCGACGTGCTTGGCCTGGATCGGGTTGTCTTCGACCACGAGAACGAGCGCCATACGCCTTGCCCTGCCTTACCGATGCCTACCGTAGCATACCGCACAATCCGCCGCCGTGCGAAGCCTAAGCGTAACCCCGGCCGCCGTCAGCGCTCGGGCGGGCCGATGAGGTCCTCGACCGCCTCCAGGAAGCGGCCGTCGTGGAAGCTCGACTTCGTGAGGTAGGCGTTCGCGCCGACCGCGAGGCCGCGCTTGCGGTCCTCGTCGCGGTCTTTGTACGAGACGATGACCACCGGCAGCGATTGTACCGCAGGGTCGGCCCGAACCGCGCGCACGAATTCCAGCCCGGTCATGCGCGGCATGTCGATGTCGCTCACCACCAGGTCGTAGCCGCCCTGCCGCACGGCGTTCAGCCCGTCCACGCCGTCCACGGCCAGCTCGACCTCGTAGCCGCGGCCGGCGAGCAACTGCCGCTCGGCCTCGCGGACGATCGCCGAGTCGTCCACGACCAGCACCCGCTTGCGCTTGACGGCCACGCGCTGCGGCCGCGGCCGGCGCAACTTGCCCTCCTGCACGAGCATCGAGGCGGAGCGGATCACGTCATCGACGTCCACGATGAGCACCGGCGAGCCGTCGTCGAGGACCGCCGCGGCGGCGACGTTCGGCACCTTGCCCAGCCGCGCGTCGAGCGGCCGCACGACCAGGTCTTGCTCGCCCAAAAAGCCGTTGACGATGAGGCCGTACTGGTGCGTGCGGTCGCCGATGAGCACGACCCACAGCGAGTCGGGGGCGTCGGGCGGGCCGCCGCACTCGAAGACCTGCCGGCCCGACACCAGGCCGACGTGCCGGCCGTCGCAGGCGAAGTGCGGCTTGCCCTCGAGCGTCTCGATCGCGGCCACGTCGAGCTTGATCAGGCGGTCGGTGCGGTTCAGCGGCCAGGCGAACGGCTCGTCGCCGATGGTCACCAGCACGGCGCGCATCACCGAGAGCGTGATCGGCAGTTGCAGCTCGAACGTGACGCCGGCCCCGAGGCGCGTGTGGACGCGGATCAGCCCGCCGACGGCCTGGGCCATCGCCTGCACCGCGTCCAGCCCGACGCCGCGCCCCGAGATGTCGGTAATCGTCTCGGCGGTCGAGAAGCCCGGCAGGAACACGAAGTCGAGCAGCTCGCCGTCGCTGAGCCGGCCGGCGAGGTCGGCGCTGGTCAGCTTGCGCTCGACGACCTTGCGGCGCAGGCGGTCGAGGTCGATGCCGCGGCCGTCGTCGGTGACGCGGATGTTGAGCATCCCCGCCTGGTGCCGCGCCTCGACGCGCAACGTCCCCGCCTCGGGCTTGCCGACGCGGCGGCGCTCCTCGGGGCTTTCGAGGCCGTGGTCCAGCGCATTCCGCAACATGTGGCCCAGCGGCGCTTCGAGCTTGTCGAGGATGTCGCGATCGACGTCGGTGTCGTGCCCGGACACCTCGAAGTGGACCTTCTTGCCGAGTTGCCGGGCCACGTCGCGGACCATGCGGCCCAGGCCGTGCGTCCCGTCGCCGAAAGGCCGCATGCGGCTGGCGATCACCTCGCGGTACAGCCGGCTGTTCAGGTCGTCGGAGCGGCTGGCGTGGCGCTCGAACTCGTCGATGCGCTCGCCGAGGAGCCGCCGGCAGTCGCCGAGCCGCCGCCGGGCGTCGTCGCTCGCGCCGGCGGCACGGTCGTTGGGCGTCGCGTCGCGGCCGGCCGGGGCGAGTTCGAGGTGCAGGTCGTCGAGCGCGTCGGCGAGGTGGTTCTGGAACGTCTTCAAGCGTTGCAGCGACCGCGCGAACGGCTGCAGCCAGCGCGCCTCGACGAGCGACTCCCCCGCGAGGCTCAGCAGCCGCGTCAGGCTCAGCGCGCTGATCCGCACCACGCGGTCCAGCACCTCCGGCTCGGCCGCCGCCGGCGATGGCGGCGGCGAGGCCTCCGGGACCGCGGCGGCCGCCGCGGCGACCGGGGCGGACGGCGGCGCGGGCGGGAGGACCGGGGGCGGCGCGGGGAGTAGCGTGGGGGCGGGCGTCCCGGTCAGGCGGGCCTCGAGCGCGGCGACGGCGGCGTTGACCGCCGGCTTGTTGGCGGTGCCCCAGGCGGCCAGGTCGGCGGCGGCCAGTTGCGTCAACAGATCGACCGCGTGCAGCAGCAAGTCGATGTCGGCCGACACCACGGCGACCTCGCCCCGCTGCGCCGCGACGAGGAGTTCTTCGAGGGCGTGCGCCAGATCGACGGCCGGATCGACGCCGACGATGCGGGCCGCGCCCTTGATGCTGTGGGCGGCGCGCATCAGCGGCTCGAGGCGGCGCGGGTCGGTCGCGTCCTGCTCGAGGTCGAGGAGGCCCTCCGCCAGGACGCCGCACAGGCTCTTGACCTCCTCGCGGAACATCTCCAGCAGCGACGCGACTTGGGACGGCGGGGCGGCGGCCGGCGGGGTCGGGGACGGCGACTCGGCGGGCGCGGCCCCGAGTCGCGCGGCCAGCGCCTCGGCCTCGACTTGGGTGACGGCGTCGTCGCCCGACTCGGCCAGCGCCCGGATGGCGCGGGTCGCCTCGCCCAGGGCGGCGAGCGCGGCGGGGTCGAGGGTGCGGGTTCCGCGGCGGGCGGCGGCGAACAGCCCCTCGGCGGCGTGGGCCAGCGTCGCGGCGGCCCCCACCCCGACGATGCGGGCCGCCCCCAGGATTTGCGCCGCGGCGCTCTCGAGCGGCTCGCAGGACGCCGCGCGCGTCGGGTCGGCGGCCAGCGTCGCCAGAGCGGCGTCGATCGCGGCGGTGTGGGTCAGCGCCTCGGAGCGAAACAGCTCGCGCATCGGGTCAGGGTCGGTCACCGGAACGTCCTCCGCAGTGCCGCGAACAGGCGGTCGGCGTCGAGGTAGCCGACCGAGCGGCCGGCCCAGGCGAACACGCTCCGCGTGAAAACCCGGCCGCCGACCGCCACCGTCGCCGGCAGCCCGGTCAGGGCCTCGGCGGGGGCGTAGTGCAAGTCCTCGACGGCGTCCACGACCAGCACCCAGCGCGCCCCGGCCTGCTCGATGACCAGCAGCCGCGCGCTCACGCCGCCGGTCGCGTCGGCCGGGGCGTCCGACGTGCCCAGCAGGTGCGGCAGCGACACGGCCAGTTGCAACTCCCCGCGGATGTTGACCAGCCCGGCCAGCACGCGGTCCGACTGGTGCGGCACCCGGCGCACCGGGCGGCGCGGCGCGACCTCGACCGCCACGCGCACGTCGAGGGCGTACCACTCCTCGCCGACGCGGAACAGCACGACGGGGTGGGTCGCGCCGGCGCGGGGCGGCTCGGGGGCCGCGAGCCGGTCGGCCCACTCGGCGGCGTAGCCCTCCGGCGGCGAGCGGTCGAAGAGCGCCCGGCCGGCGTCGGCGTAGACGGGGCAGTTGCGGCAGTGGACCGCCTCGACCAGCCGCGGGCAGCTGCGGTCCCCCTGGACGCCGATGGCGTTCCAGCAGTCGGCGATGAGCGGCAAAGTGTGGGTCACAGGAGGCCCCCAGTCCGACCGAAGGCGTCGAGGGCGTGGGCCTTGTCGGCGCGGCGGCGGAAGTTGGCCGCCCCCGCCGCGTCGCCGCGGCCCTGCGCGAGTGCGAACAGTTGCACCAGGGCGTCGTAGTGGCCGGGGTCGAGGTAGAGGGCTTGCGTGAAGGCCCGCTCCGCCTCGGCCGCCCGGCCCAGCATCGAGTGCGCGACCCCCAGCAGCGTGTAGCCGTGCGGGGTCGGGGCGTCGCCCAGGTGCGCCGTCAGCGCATCGACCGCGTCCGCCGCCCGCCCCGCGTCCAGGCGGGTCCGCGCCGCCGAGAGGGCGTCGCACGGCCCGGCCGGCGGGGCCGACGCGACCGACGCGGCCGACGCGGCCGCTGGCGGCGGGACCCTCGGGGGCGGGGCGGCGGCCGCTGGCGACGGCTCCGAGAAGGCGGCGACCACCGGCGCGGCTTCGGCGGCGCGGAACATGAACGCCTGCGGCGGGCCGTCGATCTTGAAGCGGGCGTCGATCATCCCCAGCGGCTCCGCGTGCCCGAGGAACAGCCGGCCGCCGGGGGCGAGCAGGTAGTGGAAGCGCGCCGCCGCGGCCTTCCGCACCTCGTCGGTCAGGTAGATGAACAGGTTGCGGCAGAAGATCGCGTCGAACGGCTTCTCGCCGGCCAGGAAGCCGGGGGCCGCGAGGTTCCCCACGCGGACGTGGACCGACGAGGCCACCGCCGGCGGCACGGCGTAGCGGCCGCCGGGCAGCGGCGTGAAGGCGTCGCGGCCCGGCACCGGCCCGGTCTCGCGGAACGCCGTCGCCGGGTAAGTCGCCGCGCGGGTCGCCGCGACCGCCTTGAGGCTGACATCGACCGCCTCGACGCGGAGCAGCCCGCCCAGCCCCGCGCGGTGCAGCGTCAGCGCGACCGAGTACGGCTCCTCGCCGGTCGAACACGGCACGCACAGCACGCGGAGCGGGGTCGCGGGCGTCAGGGCGGCGCGGCGGGACTGCGCGAGCGCGACGAGCTGCGTGAACGACTCCGGGTAGCGGAAGAACCACGTCTCGGGGACGACGACGGCCTCCGTGAGCTGCCCCCGCTCCGCCGCGTCGGTGCGCAGGCGTAAGAGGTAGCCCGCCTCCGTGTCGCAGCCGGTCGCCGCCATGCGGGCCGACACCGCGGCCGAGATGACGCGCGGGCCGATGCTGCCGACCGCCAGGCCGAGGGACTCGCGCAAAAGCGTGTCGATGCCAGTCACGCGGTCGCCCCGATCGGCGCGGGGGCCAGCGCGGCGAAGAGTGCGGGCGGGTCGAGCAGCCGGACCAGGCCGTCGGCCACGGCGACCAGGGTGCCCAGGTTGTGGCCGTCGGCGCGGGAGAAGGCGGCCCCCGTGGCCCCGAGCGGCTTCAGGTCGCTCACGCTGTCGGCGAGCAAGCCAACCCGGCGGGGCGGGTCGCCGGCCGCCTCGACGACGACGATGCGCCCGCTCAGCCGCGGCTGGCCCGGCACGCCCAGGGCCAGCACCGGCACGATCGCGCCGCGGTAGCGCAGCAGCCCGGCGAGTGCCGGGTCGGCCCCCGCGGCCGGGCGGTACAGCGGGACCGCCGGCACGACCTCGGCCACCGCGGAGGCCGGCAGGGCGAAGCGCTCCGCGCCACTCTGGAGGAACAACATCAGCACGGCTCACCCCGCGATCTTGAAGTGGGCGACCTGACGCTTCAGCGAGTCGGCCGAGTCGCGCAGGGTCTCCGTGACCGCGTGGAACTCCTTCAACGAGTGCGAAGTCTGCTGGACGCCGCCGACGAGCGAGAGCATGGCGTCGTTGATCTGCCGCGCCCCGCCGGACTGCTGACCCATCGAGTCGTTGACGACCTGGAAGCGCTCGTTGAGGCCGTGGACCTGTTCGATGATCTGGCCCATCGCCCCGTTGATCTCGGAGACCTTGGCGACGCCGACGCGGACCTCCTCGGAGAACTTGTCCATCTCCATCACGCCCGCCGACACCGCGCCTTGCATCTGCCGCACCATGTTCTCGATGTCGAGCGTCGCCACGGCCGTCTGGTCGGCGAGCCGGCGGATCTCGCGGGCGACGACCAGGAACCCGCGGCCGTACTCGCCGGCCTTCTCGGCCTCGATCGCCGCGTTGATACTCAGGAGGTTCGTCTGGTCGGCGACTTTGGTGATGGTAGTGACCACCGCGTTGATGTCGCTGGCTTTCTGCCGCACGGCGTTGAGCTTCGTCGAGATCGAGTTGGTGCTGACCGCGAGCCGGGCCATCGTGTCGCCCATCGTGGCGAGGCCGGCGCGGCCGGAGGTCGCGAACTTGCCGGTGGCGCGGCCGCCCTCGTTGACCTGGTTCATCGTCTGCGACAACTCCGCCGACGTGGCGCTGATCTGCCGCACCGCCGCGGCGATCTGCGTCGTCGAGGCCCCGAGGGTCTGCATGGTCGATTCCTGCTCGCGGGCGGTCGCGGCGATCTCGGTGGTGCCGGCGTAGAGGCGAATGCTCGACTCGCGGACGCTCACCACGAGGTCGTGGAAGCGGGCCAGCGACTCATTGATCGCCGCGGAGAGTTGGCCGACCTCGTCGCGCGACTCGACCGGCACGCGGGTCGTCAGGTCGCCGGTGCCCGCGGCGATCTCGCGCATCTTGGCGATGAGGCGGGCCATCGGGTTCACGATCCCGCTGGCAATGTACCAGCCGGCCAGCACCACCGCCACCAGGACCGCGAGGCTGACCGCGGTCTCGGTGACCGTCCAGAAGCGGACGGTGACGCGGGCGTCGGCCTCGAGCTTGTCGGCGGCGGCGGTGGCGAACCGCGCCGACTTCTCGGCCCCCTGGCTCTGCCGCTCGAACAGGTCCCGCAGCCGGCCACGAGCCAGCGCCGCCAGGCCGGGCAGTTGCGGCGGGGTCGCCTCGGCCAGCGGCAGGAACTGCCGGTTCACCGCCTCGAAGAACTCGACCGCCGGCGGGTTGGCGTCGTCCCGCAGCGAGTCCCGCAGCGCCTTGTCGGGGAGGTTGGCCGACCAGAAGTCGTACTGCTTGTGGTAGTCCCGCTCGGTGCGGCGATAGTCCTCGACCGCGGCCCGCATCCGCGCCGGGTCGGTCTCCGCGGCCATCAGCAGCACGGCCATGTACGACGAGCGGATGTAGAGCGTCGGCGCGGACAGCTCGTTGACGAACTGCCGCTCCTTGGCGATCTGGTCGTAAACTTCGCCGTCGATCTTGACGGTGTTGACGACGTGGGCGTGGATCCCGAGCATCGCGACGCCGCCGGCCAAAAACAGCCCGATTAGCGCGACGAGCTTGGCTTGGAAGCCGTACCAGCGGAAGCCATTCATACGGTCGGACCACGTGGAGAGTTAGTCGGGGGTGCTGTTGCAAGTCTAACCGCGGCGACTGCGGAAAGGAAGCAGACAGTCCGCGGGACTTCGGGGTATTTGGGCAGACGCGACCGGTCGCACCGCGTGGCGCGGTTCCGAAGGCGGCCCGAATTCGCCTCGCGGGGCTAAACTGTCCGCATGACGCCGCGCCCCCGCAAGACCCGTGTCGTGGCCCCGCCCCGGCTCCGCCTGGACTACCGGCCGCCCTACGCCTGGGACGAGCTGCTCGCGTTCCACGCCAGCCACACGACCGCCGGCGTCGAGCAGGTCGTGGACGGTCGCTACCGCCGCACGGTCGAGGTCGAGGGCGTCCGCGGCTGGCTGAGCGTCGAGCCGCTGCCCGGCGCGGAAGCCCTCGTCGCTGAGCTTTCGCCGTCGCTGCTGCCCGTCGTCCCCCAGGTGACCGCGCGCTTGCGCTCGCTCTTCGACCTCGACGCCCGGCCGGACGTGATCGCGGCGCACTTGAGCCTCGACCCGGCGCTCGCGCCGGTCGTGGCCAAGCGGCCCGGCCTGCGGCTGCCGGGGTGCTTCGACGGCTTCGAGACGCTTGTCCGCACGGTGCTGGGACAACAGATCTCGGTGAAGGGCGCGACGACCCTGGCCGGCCGGCTCGCCGGGGCCTTCGGCGACCGCGTGGTAACACCCGTCGCCGGCCTCGACCGCGCGACCCCGACGGCGGCCCGGCTCGCCGAGGTCACGACCGACGAGTTGAAGGCGCTGGGCGTCGTCACGGCGCGGGCCAACGCCATCCGCACCGTGGCGGTCGCCGTGCGCGACGGCGTGGTCAAGCTCGGCCCGTCGGCCGACCCCGAGGGCGTCATCGCCGCCCTCGTCGCGCTGCCGGGGATCGGCCCGTGGACGGCCCACTCCGTCGCCATGCGGGCGCTGGCGTGGCCGGACGGCTTCCCGCACGGCGACCTCGTCGTCAAGCGGATGCTTGGCAACGGTAAGCCGCGCGACCTGCTTGCCCGCGCCGAGGCGTGGCGGCCGTATCGCGGCTACGCGACGATGCACCTGTGGTTCGCCTCGTTCGACGGACTCAAGGCGATCTGACGGCCCGGAGCGCCGGGGACTCGACGAGCCGCCAGCTCAGCCACGCCAGCGCGAACACGGGCGGGAGCGTGCCGACGAACACGAGCGCCGGGTGCGTCGCCCCGGTCGCCAGGACGAACGCCTGCTGCACGGGGAACGAGTACAGGTAGACGCCGTAGGAGTAGTCGTTGCGGGCGAACCAACTCGGGGCCAGGGCCGGGCGGGCGTGGGCCGCGGCGAAGAGCATGACCGCTTGCAGGAACGGCCCCGCGACGACGAGCGCCGGGGGGTGCGGCCCGAGGGCGAGGAACGCGGCCGCGGCGGCCCCGCCCCACGCCGCGGTGGTCGGCAGGCCGGGGTAGCGGGCGTAGGCGGCCCCCACGAGGAAGTACGTCGAGAAGTGCCAGAGGTGGGCGTGGTGGTCGTTCAGGACGACGATGTTGAAGACTGTCCCCGCGAGGCAGACGCTCAGCAACACGGCGACGCCGTGCCGGCTCTCGACGAACCCCAACGCCCCGGCCGCCGCGAGCAAGGCGTAGCAGGCCAACTCCCAGCGGAGCGTCCACAGCGAGCCGTTGACGATCCGGGGGAGCGGGTTGGTCGCGAAGGCCCCGGCCCCGTCGAGCGCGGTGCCGTCCGGCAGGAGGACCGACCCCGACACGGCGACGTTGTTGAAGACCAGGTGGGTGAGGTAGGCGGCCGGGTTGCCGCAGGCGACCGCCGCGACCGCGGCCGAGAAGGCGAAGGCAACCGCGAAGCCGGGGTACATCCGCGCCACGCGCTTGCGGGCGAACTCGACGGTCCGGCCGTGCCGCAGCCAGCTCTGCGTGACGAGGCAGCCCGAGAGTAGGAAGAAGCCGTTGACCGCGAAGGTGCCGAGGCCGAGTTGCCCGCGGGTGTAGCGGAACAGCGGGTCGGCCGCCTCGGTGCCGGAGGTCAGGAGGTATGAGTGGCCCAGCAGCACCAGCAGCGCCAGCGCCAGGCGGAGGGGGCCGTAGTTGTTGCGCCGATCCGGTGTCGTGTCCAAGGCTGCCCCGCTTTCCGGTGGCCGTTCCTACGCCCGACCGCGACTGTTCTTAGCACCGCTTCGCGGCGGGTGCCCCTTCGGCGTGAGGATTGCGGGATGCCGGCGACTTACTTCTGCCAGACGGCCAGCCCCGTCGGCAAACTGCTGCTGACGGGAGACGGCGTTGCGTTGACGGGTCTGTACTGGAGCGACACCGCTTCGCCGGCCGGGGCCGTCGAGGACGCCGCGCCGTTCGCCGAAGTCCTCGCGCAGTTGGAGGCTTACTTCGCCGGGGAGTTGGCGGCGTTCACGGTGCCGGTTGCCGCGCGCGGCACGCCGTTCCAGACGCGCGTCTGGGCGGCACTCCTCGCCATCCCGCACGGCACGACGATCAGCTACGGCGAGCAGGCCCGGCGGCTCGGGGTGCCGAGCGCCAGCCGCGCCGTCGGGGCCGCCAACGGCCGCAACCCGGTGTCGATCGTCGTGCCCTGCCACCGCGTCGTCGGCAGCAAGGGTGCTCTGACCGGCTACGGCGGCGGACTCGGGCGCAAGAAGTGGCTGCTCGACTTCGAGGCTCAGCGCAGCCGCGCCGCGATGGCCTCGGGGTCGTAGACGCAGCCGCCCCAGACGCCGCCGGAGGCCTGCTGCAAGGCCGCCCACAACTTCGTGTCGGCCGGCAAGTTCGGGTCGGCTTGCAGGTCGGGGCGGGGGCCGCGGCGGGCGAGTTCGGCGGTGCCCCACTCGGCCCCGCGGAAGCCGGTCGCGTCGCCGACGAGGTCGATCGTGCCGTGCAGGTTGACGCGGTCGATGGCGAGGTCGATCAGGTCGCCGTCGAGCAACTTGCCGATCGGCCCGCCGGCCAGGGCCTCGGGCGTGACGTGGCCGACGCAGGCCCCCGTACTCACGCCGCTGAACCGGGCGTCGGTAATCACCGCGACGTGCTTGCCCCACGGCAGGAACTTCAAGGCCGACGTGACCTGGTACGTCTCCTCCATGCCCGACCCCATCGGCCCGCGGCAGCACAGCACGAGCACGTCCCCGGCGACGACGGCCTTGGCCCCCTGCCCCTTCAGCGCGGCGACGGCGGCTTTCTCGGTCGTGAAGACCTTCGCCGGGCCGCGCTTGCGGTAGACCCCGTCGGCATCGACGACCGACGGGTCGATCGAGGTCGATTTGATGACCGCGCCTTCGGGGCAGATGTTGCCGGTCGGGAAGGTGACGGTACTCGTCAGCCCGCGCGCCTTGGCAACACTCGGCGACATGATGACCGTGTCGGGGTCGATGCCGTCCTTGGTGGCGAGGTGGTCACGCAGCCGCCGACGGCGGTCGGAGGTCTTCCACCAGTCGAGCACCTTTTCGAGCGTCGCCCCGCTGACGGTGAGCGCGTCGAGCCGCAGGAGGCCGGCGTCGCGCAAGTGCAGCATCACTTCGGGGACGCCGCCGGCCAGGAAGACCCGCGTCGTGTGGTGGCCGACGGGGCCGTTCGGCAGGGCGTCCACGAGCCTCGGCACGCGGCGGTTCATCGCGGTCCAGTCGGCGACGGTCGGCCGCTTCACGCCGGCGTGGAAGGCGACGGCGGGCGTGTGCAGTAGCAGGTTCGTACTGCCGCCGATGGCCGCGAACACGGCGATCGCGTTGTGGAACGCCGCGTCGGTCAGGACGTGCCGGGTGTGGATGCCGCGCCGTTCAAGTTGCACGAGTGCCCGCGCCGAGCGCCTCGCCAGGTCGAGCCAGACCGGCTGGCCGCTGGGCGACAGTGCCGAGTGCGGCAGCGACAGGCCGAGCGCCTCGCCGACGACTTGCGACGTGGCCGCGGTGCCGAGGAACTGGCAACCGCCGCCGGGCGACGCGCAGGCGTGGCAGCCCGCCTCGGCCGCCTGTTCGAGGGTCATCTCGCCGTTGGCGTATCGCGCGCCAATCGTCTGGACCTTGCCGGTGTCCTCGTCGTGGGCGTCCCCGGCGAGCATGACCCCGCCCGGCACGAGGATCGTCGGCGTGTCGTGCTGCGCGGCGAGCGCCATCATCATCGCCGGCAGGCCCTTGTCGCAAGTCGCAACGCCCATGACCCCGGCGCGCGTCGGTAAGCTGCGGATGAGCCGGCGGAACACCGTCGCGGCGTCGTTGCGGAACGGCAGGCTGTCGAACATGCCCGTCGTGCCCTGCGTGCGGCCGTCGCAAGGGTCTGTCACGGCCCCGGCGAAGGGGATGGCGAGTTGCCTCTGGAACTCGTCGGCTGCGGCCTTGACCAAGAGGCCGACTTCCCAGTGCCCGGAGTGGAACCCCAGCGCGACCGGCGTGCCGTCGTCGCCGCGGATGCCGCCGTGCGTCGAGAGGATGAGGAATTCCTTGCGGCCCAGCAGACTCGGCGACAGGCCCATGCCGACGTTCTGCGTCCAGCCGAACAGGTCGCCACTCGGCGCGTGCCGCAGCAACTCGTCGGTCAGCGGCAGCGCCCCGCCTGGCCCACGCTTCGTGCTGACGAGTTCGTACACGGCGTCGTCCGCCGTCTCGACGAGGGTTTCAAACATGCGGGGCGACCGGGTGGGAGTGGGGCGATTCGGGTTACAGATACGGCGGCCGCCGCGATTTTCGACGGCCGTCAACTGCCGTGAGTCGCGATCTGACTCGCGTGGCGGTTCTGCGCAGCGACTTGTTGCGCGGCTCGCTTTAGGACTGTCTGCGAACTCTGCCCGCGCGACGACACAAGCGAAGTCGGCGTGCCGGGGCCGTAGCCTTTCATCGTGTTCTGCCACAGGATTCGACCCGTCAGCGGATCGAGGCAGAAGATGTAGCCGTTCGTCGAGACGATCAGCCGGTCGCCGTCGAGCAAGAAGGTCACGAAGCCGGACTTCAACTGGTCGTTGGACCAGACGATGTCGCCGGTGTCGCGGTCGAGGGCCACCGCGTAACCGTTGAGGCCGACGAAGACGAGTTGGTCGAGCGTTGTCATGACGGAGGCACCTCAAGTGGGGATGCCTTTCTATTCGCCGCGGCACCCGCGAAGTTGCCTCAGCAGTGACCGCCTCGCCGCAAGATCATGCCGACTTTTGAGAGGGCGGTTACTCAACCGCCTCAGTCGAAGGGGACTGCGTCCAGAAACGCTTCGGGCCGGGCGTCGGGAAGTATCCCAACGCCAGGCCCAAAATCACTCGACGGAACTCACCGAACTGGGGAGGTCGTTACGACTTCTTGCGGTCGTCGCGGACTTTGGTCTTGCCTTCGCTATCGACGATCAACTCTTCGCTCCGGACTTCGCCGGTGACGGTTTGGTTGCCGGTCACGACGCGCTTGCCGACGGTGACCTCCTCCTTGACGATGGTCTCCTTGCCGACCGTCACGTGCTCTTCCTTGAGGGGGATGCGAATCTCGTCAGTCGTGATGTCGCTAGCCTTGCCGGCCTTGTTGACGGCGTGGCGCTCGATCACGAGTTCCTCGCGCTGCACCGGGACGGTGATCGTCTTCTGCTCGGTGTGGACTTCTTTGTGCATGCCGACCGAGTTCGTCGTCGTCTGTTTGTTGGCCTTCAACTGCTCCTCGTGCAGTTTCACCGTCTGGCCGGCGGTGCCGGTCGTCGCGCGGGCGGTGCCCGCCGAGCCGGTGCCGCTCGAACTCGTGGTGCCGCTCGTGGGGGCGTAGCCCGTGGCGTGCGTGCCAGTCCCGGCGGTGCTGCGGTCGTAACCTTGGTAGCGGTTGAACAGCGACTTGACCTCGGCGGCGCGGCCACCGGCATCGACAGTCACGACGTAGCGGCCGGCGTGGACTTCGCCCTCGTAGTAGGTGGCGTCGTCTTCGGGGACGCCGAGGCCGACCAAGCCACCGACGAGCGTGCCGACCGTGGCCCCAGCCCCGGCACTCGCCAGCAGCGCGATCAGCGCCCCGCCGGCGATCAACGGACCCACGGGCGTGAGCAGGCCGGCGGCGACGGCCAGGCCGAGGCCGGTGCCGGTCGCGGCACCGGCGGCGGCCCCGATGCCCGTGCCCTCCTCCCAGCGCGTGCCGGTGGGGTCGTCTTCGAGGCCGCTGCCGTTCGTCGTGCCGGTGGTGCCGTCTTCGTGCTTGGCGACCAGGCCGATCTGGTCGTCGGTGTAGCCGAGGGTCTTCAACTCGTTGACGGCCTGCTGGGCCTGGGCGCGGCTCGAGAAGACGCCGACCGTCGTCGATTTCGTGGTGCTCGTCATGGCGGAAACCTCACCGGGGGAACCGTGACCCCGCGAAGTGCGAGGCCCTGGCATGCGGCGAAGTCAGAGCAATGGGCGTGCCAGCAGCGGCGTGCGTCGGGGATTTCGCGGGGGCGTCGCGTCACTTCTTGGCGCGGGTCTTGGCCTCCCAATTCTTGGTCGCCTTCCCGGCCGCGACCTCGTAAGTCAGCGTCGATTTGTCGTTGAACTCGGCCGCCAAGCCCTCCTCGTAGATCGGCACGACGGGGCTGTTCGGCTCGTTGCCGTAAGCCTTCTTCTCGCCGACCTTCTTGAGCATCCGCACCTGGACTTTGCACGGGCCGACGCCGACGCGCACGGCGTACTTGCCGTCCTTGATGTCGCACGCGGCGGCCGGGCGGACGCCGTCAGCGGGTGTAAAGGTGACCGTGCCCAGGAGGACCGGGCTGCCGTCGGCGGTGACGGCCCCCTCCACGTCCCCCATCGGCGGCGCGGGGTCGCCGCAACCGGCCACGGCGAGCGCGAGTACGAAAGTCGAGGCCATCTTGGCCAGGCATCGGCACGGACGAGTCATCGGAGTCTTCCACAGTGGGGGGAGTGGTGAGGGTCGGCCCGGCGTCGGCGGGTCACTCGGAGGGGACTTCGCCGCCGTCCATGGTGCCGAGGGCGTTCCACGCCTGGATGTTGATGCTGTTGCGAAAGAAGCGGATGCTGCCGTCGCCCAGCCCGGCGTTCGCCCCGCCGGTGTGCCGGCTGCGCGACGCGGCGACCTGCGTGGTGTCGTCGCTCGTGGGGACCGCCGGCATGAGCGGGTCGCCGGTGACGCGGAAGTAGTTCGGGTTGAAGATGTCGGCGGTGGGGCTGTTCGGCCCCGTGATAGTGTGGAAGCGGAATACGCCGTCGTCGTTGTGGATGTCGCCACGCCAGTCGTCGTCGGCCACCGACTTGGCCATTAGCGACTCGCCCAGCATCAGCGTGTTCGAGGTGCCGTCCGTCACGCTGGCGATCTTGACGAGGCCGGGAGTACCGCGCGAACCGCCGATGTGGTAGAACATCGCCTTGCCGGTGCCGACCAGCGGCGTCCCCTTGCCGTACTGGGTGTTGCCCCAGCAGACGTTGTAGTTGCCGCGCGTGCGCTGGTAGGTCGTGGTGTTCAGATCGACGCCGCTGTCGCTGGGGCAGTAGTAGATCGGCACGCGCGCGCCGCACAGTCCGTTCATGGTGCCGGTGATCGTCGCGGGGGCCTGGTAGAAGTTGATCGTCAGGTCGTTCTTGCCGGCCAGCGCGGTCTGCTCGACGTAGGGCCACAGGTGCATCACCCACGTCTGGCGGGGCAGCGGGGCGGCCGAGGAGCCGATGGGGAAGCGGCCCAGCGCGTCGTGGTGGCCGTGCATGGCCAGCGACCACTGCTTGAGGTTGTTCGTACACTTCATGCGGGCCGCCGCCTCGCGGACTTTCTGCACCGCGGGTAGGAGCAACCCGATCAGGATCGCGATGATCGCGATGACCACCAGCAGTTCAATCAGCGTGAAGCCGCGCGGCAACGCGGTCCGTTGCGAACGAGTCATAGCCGTCCCCCAGAGAAATGGAAAGAAGGTGTCGCCGCGAACATTGCGGCGGCCATTGATGATGCGTTGGCCGAGCGGCCAAGTCACCCCCACGGTCCCACACCGCAACCCCGGCGTCAAGCGCTACTTCGGAAGCGTGGGCGAGTTATCCCCGAATCGTGGAACCGACCGGCCCCGCCGGCGTCGTGTGCCGTGTGATGACTGCCGAACTCCTGACGACGCTGATGGACCGCCACGCGGCCGGCCTGGTGCTGTTCGCGCGGCAGTGGTGCGCCGCCCCCGAGGACGTGGTGCAGGCGGCGTTCCTCAAACTCGCCCGCGCCGGCACCCCGCCGGACAGCCTCCTGCCGTGGCTCTACCGCGTGGTCCGCAACGGCGCGATCGACGCCGGGCGGGCGGACCGCCGGCGGCGCAAGCACGAGGCGCGCGCCGCCGGCCGCACGCCGTGCTGGTTCACGCCGCCGGACGACCCGACGGGCCTCGACGCCCAAGCCGCGACCGAGGCGTTGCAGGCGGTGCCGCCCGAGTACCGCGAGGTCGTCGTCGCCCACCTGTGGGGCGGGCTGACCTTCGGGCAGATCGCGGCGGCGCTCGGCGGCTCGGCGAGCACCGCCCACCGCCGCTACGCCGCCGGGATCGACCTGCTCCGCGAGCGTCTTCAAGTGCCGGCCCCGCTGATACCCCGCCCCCCGAGTTGACCGCCATGCCCGACCCCCCCGACCCCGCCGCCGACCCGCTCGCCGCCTCCCTGGCGAAGCTGGCCCCCGTCCCGGCCGCCCTGGCGACGCCGGCCTTCCTGTTCGCCGCCGGCCGCGCCAGCGAGGCCCGCCGCGTCGCCTTCTGGCGGCGGCTCTGCCAGGGGCAAGCCGCCCTCGGCTGCGCCGGGGTTGCGCTGTTCGCCGCCTCGATCACGCCGCCCCCCGACCGCGAGACGTTGTCCGCTGACACCCCGGTGACACCGGTCGCCGCCGAGGTCGCTCCGCCGGAGTCGGCCGGCGACGGCCCGACGCTGGACGAGCGAATCCAGGCCCTGCGGCTCCGCAACGACATCCTCGCCTTCGGCCTTTCGGCGCTGCCGGAGGCGGACCCGCCGTACCGCGCCACCTCGAACCCCTTGGAGGACGACCGATGACCCGCTTTTTACTCACTGCCTTGGCCTGCGTGGCGACGCCGTTCGCCGGCCTCGCCCAGCCGGTCCCCCCGCCGAAAGTGCCGCTGCCGACTCCGAAAGTGGGGCCGGTGGAACTTGAGCGCACCCTCCGGCTCGTCGGGCCGAGCGTGCCAATCCTCAAGGACAGCCTGTTACCCCTCGGCCGCGACCGCACGAGTGGTAACGCCGCCCTCGGCTACCTCCGCGCGGCCACCCTGACCCCCGAGCCGCCGCGCGACCCGGCGGCCGCGAAGAAACTCCGCGAGCGCGTCGAGGCGTGGCTGACCCTGCCCGACGATCAGCCGCCCCCGGCCGGCGAACTCGCCGAGTACCTGCGGCCGTACCGCCCCATGTTCCGCACGCTCGACGAGGCCGCGCGCATGACCACTTGCGACTGGCAGGACCGCGCCGCCGGCGGGTCGGAGGAGGTGGCCGTCGCCTTGAACTTGGTCCAGAGCCAGCGCGCGGCGGCCCGCCTCTTGAAGCTCCGCGTCCAGCTCGAACTGGCCGGGGGCCGCACCGCCGACGCCCTGCGCACCCTGCAAACCGCGCTACAGCACCCCCGCCACGTCGGCGAGGCCGGCAGCCTCATCGACCTCCTCGTTGCCCACGCCCTCGTCAACATCGCCCTGACCCAGGCCGAGCAGCTCACGACCAGGCCGGGCGCGCCGAACCTCTACTGGGCGCTCGCCACGCTGCCGCACCCGCTGATCGACCCGCGCCCGTCGCTCGACGGCGAACTGCGGCGGACGATGGCGTTCCTGCCGCAACTCGCCGCGATGGAGGCCGGCTCGGTGACCGAGGCGGTCGCGTCGAAGGCGTTCACGGACCACTTGAGGCTCCTCGGCGGCGCGGGCCTGAGCGCGCCTAACGGACTGGAGCAGACCTTGTACCAGGTCGCCCAAACGGTCGGGCTGGCGGCCCTCGCCCCGGCGGCGCGCGACGAACTCGCAACGCGCGGTTGGGCGCGGGCCGACCTCGACAAGATGCCCGCCGCCCAGGCGATGCTCGTGCGCTCCGCCAGCCTCTACCGCGAACTCTGGGACGACCACGTCGCGCTGTTCTTCTTGCCTGGCCCGCAGGCGGCCGCCGGCAGGCAGGCGGCAATGGTGAAGTCCGTGCGTGTGACCGAGGGGCACGCGAACGACCTCACTTTGAAGGTGTTTTCGCTGATCCTGCCCTCGGCCGGGAAGGTCCACGAAGCCCACACCCGAACCGAACGCCGCGTCGCCCTATTCTGCGCGTGCGAGGCCGTCCGCCTCCACGCCGCGACCCACGACGGCAAGCTGCCGGCGACGCTCGCCGACGTGAGTGTGTTCGTGCCGAACGACCCCGTCACCGCGAAACCGTTCGGTTACGGAGTGACCGCGACCGGCTACCGCCTCGACGCGCTGCCCCCGGCCGGCAAGGCGGGCGACATGCTCAACGCCATTACCCTCAGCGTCACGGTGCAACGTTAAAAACGCCGCGGCCCCGCGCGACAGGTGTCGGGCGGGGCCGCGGCGTTTGGGGCATCACGAGTGAGCTGGGAGGGGCTCGAACCCTCGACCTAGAGATTAAAAGTCCCTTGCTCTACCAACTGAGCTACCAGCTCGCGACTTCGCATATCCTAGCGGGGCCGGCCCTTGCGTCAAGCCGACCCCGGTCGTGTTGGCGGGGTTAGCTCTGCACGGCCAGCGACGGGGCGGGGGCCGCCTCCTTGCGGGTCGAGCCTTGCACCTTCGCCTCGCCCTCCTTCATGAACTCGATGATCGACTGCTCGCCGGCGTCGCCGAGACGGCGCGTGTGCATCTTGAGGATGCGCGTGTAGCCGCCCGGCCGGGTCTTGAAGCGCGGCCCGATGACGTTGAACAGCTTCTTCAAAACGGTGTCGTTCTTCTCGACGAGTTCGCCCGTCTTGTCGTAAACCCCCGTGCCGGCCATCGGCCCGAGGTGCATGATCGCCTGGCGGCGGTAGTGCAACGACTTGATTTTACCTTCCTTGGTGCCGTCGTCCACGAGTGCCGCTTTCTTGGCGAGCGTGACGAGTTTCTCGATGAACGGCCGCAGCGACTTCGCCTTGGGGGTCGTGGTCTTGATGCTCTCGTGCGTGATCAGCGACCGGCTCAAGTTCCGGTAAAGGGCCAGCCGGTGGCTGGCGTTCCGGTTGAGTTGCCGGCCCGCGATTCTGTGGCGCATAGCAGTAAACCTCTCGGCGAAAGGGGCGGCAAAGCCCCGAGTTAGAAAGGCCCCCCCGTGCCAAGGAAGGGGGCCACGTCACACCGGTCCGGTTCGGACCGTCGTTCAGTTACGGCTCGCGCGTGTTGCTCACGAAGGCGATCCGCTTGCCGTCGGGCGACCACGACGGCACGTTGATCGTCCCCTGCCCGCCGTACAAGTACGCGATCACTTTCGCCGGGCCGCCGGCCGTCGGCAGGAGTCGCAGGCAGACCCGCTTGTAGAACGGGTGCTCGCCCGGCGTCACGTCGCCCTTCAAGTAGGAAATGATCACGAGCGACTTGCCGTCCGGCGACACGTGCGGGAACCAGTTGTTGTAGTCGTCGTTCGTCACCTGGGTTTGATTGGTGCCGTCGGCGTCCATCTTCCAGATTTGCATCAAGCCGCTGCGCTCGGAGTTGAAGTAGATCGTCTTGCCGTCGGGAGTCGATTCGGGGCCGTCATCGACGCCCTTGGCCGTGGTCAGGCGGACCTCTTCGCCGCCCGCGACCGGGATGCGGTAGATGTCGATGTCGCCGTCGCGCCCCGCGGCGTACAGAAGCGACTTGCCGTCCGGCGACCAGCCGTGCAAGTACGACGGACCCTTGGCGGTGACCAGTTTGGGCGTCCCGCCGGCGGCGTCGAGCGTGTAAATCATCGCCTTGCCGTCGTGATCCTTGCTGTGGTGGCTGATCCCCAACTGCTTGCCGTCGCGGGACAAAACGTGGTCGTTGTTGTTCTTGATGGCGAACCCAGTGTCGATCTCGACGGCGCGACTCGTCGCCAAGTCGAAGCGGTAGAGCTTGCCGTTGCGGTTGTAGACGAGCGACTTACCGTCGGCGTCCCAGTTCGGGGCCTGCAGCGAGTCGGCGACGGTGTGGACGATTTTGCGGCGGCCCTTCTCGACTTCGAGGGTCTCCAGCCGGCTGCCAATGTAGTCGCGGTACGGCTTGAAGTCGTCGGCGGCAGGCAACGTGACCCGCACGTTCGAGAAGACGCCCTTCTCGACCGCGTCGGGGTTGTGCGAGCAGACGAACAGCCCCACGTACACCTCGTCGCCCAAGTCGAGATCGACTGGCGCGGCGGCCACCAACTCGTCGCCGAATTTCGCCACGGCCATCGTCAACTTCGACCCCTTGCGGGAGAGGCGAATCACGTCCGGGGCCTTCACCTTCGAAGTGACCTGCTCGGTCAAGACGCCGGACTTGCGGCGGAATTGCAGCGAGGTCAAGCCGTCGCCGTGGACCGCGACATCGGCGTAAGCCGAGTCGGCGTCGAGGCTCGTGCGCACGATCCAGCCCAGCTTGCGGTGCGGATCGATGCCGTCGCCGAGGAACTTGACTTGGGCGTCGAGGATGACATCGCCTTTGACTTTCTTCCAGACGACGTGGAACTCGTCCTTCTCTTTCCACATGTTGGAGCCGGCCCCCGACACCTCGTACTGGTCGAGTTGGCCGTCCCAAACGGACGCCCCGGCGTGCTTGACCGGGCCGACATCGGACGCCTGCGCGAAGATCCCGAGCTTGGTCGCGGGCGGGGATTCGGTGGCCGAACTCGGCGCACTCCGCGCGACGATGCCCAAGGCCAAAGCCGTTGCGAAGGAACCCACGAGCATTGCCGATCGAATCATGACGGCGTCAGTTCTCAACAGTGGAGGAGCGGTGTTGGCCGACGACAGAAGTCGTCGGCCAGTCCGCGTCGAAAGTCGTTACCGCTTGGCGATCCGCATGCCGAGCTTCAAGTTGCGTTCTTCGAGTTTGCCCTTCACTTCCTTGAGCGTCGTCTCGCCGAAGTTGCGGACTTCGAGCAACTCTTCTTCACTGCGAATCACGAGGTCGCGGACCGTCGTGATGCCTTCGCTCTCGAGGCAGTTCGTCGCCCGCACCGACAACTCGAGTTCCGCCAAACTCATGTTCAGTTTGCGCTCGAGTTCCACGTCCTGCGTGGGCTGCCCGACCGGCCCGCCGATCTCGATCGCGCCGTCGTCGAGTGGCACTTCCGGGCCGGCCTCGGCGTACTGGATGAACGGGTTCAGGTGCTTCCGCAGGATCTTCGCGGCTTCGACGATCGCCATCTGCGGGCTAACGGTGCCGTTCGTCCAGATCTCCATGACCAGGCGGTCGTAGTTGGTCTTCTGGCCGACGCGGGTCTCCTCGATGTCGTACTTGACGCGGACCACCGGCGAGAAGCTCGAATCGACTGGGATCACGCCGATCTCGCGCTCCTTCAGGTTCTCCTCGGCGATGCGGTAGCCGCGGCCGCTCTCGACGACCATCTCCATGACGAACGGCACGTCGGCCGTCATCGTACAGATGTGGTGGTCGGGGTTGATGATCTGCACCGACTCGTCGTGCTGAATGTCGCTCGCCTTGACCTCGCCGGCACCGTGCTTGTCGATGCGGATCGT
>JAYTUC010000138.1:0-1832 GCA_043744775.1 Fimbriiglobus sp.
CGGCTCGACCTGCCCGCCGAGCTGCGGGCCGCCGGAATCGTGTTGGACTGACTTCTCCGCCACTGGGAGTGCCGCGATGGACCTGCTCAAGACCGCCGACCCCGAACTCTGGCACGCCATTCAGGGCGAGGTCTCGCGCCAGCGTTACGGCCTCGAGATGATCGCGTCGGAGAACTACGCCAGCCCCGCGGTCATGGCCGCGCAGGGGACCGTGCTTACCAACAAGTACGCCGAGGGCTACCCCGGCAAGCGCTACTACGGCGGCTGCGAGTACGTCGATCTCGCCGAGTCGCTCGCGCTCAAGCGCGCGAAGGCGCTCTACGGCGCGGCCCACGCCAACGTCCAGCCGCACTCCGGCGCGCAGGCCAACATGGCCGTGTTCCTCGCGGCGCTCCAGCCCGGCGACACGATCCTGGGCCTCGACCTCGCGCACGGCGGGCATCTGACCCACGGCATGAGGCTGAACTTCTCCGGCAAGTACTTCAAGGCCGTGTTCTACGGCGTCACGAAGGACAGCCACCGCATCGACTTCGACCAGGTGGCGGCCCAGGCGCGTGAGCACAAGCCGAAGCTGATCATCGCCGGGGCCAGCGCGTACCCGCGGACCATCGACTTCCCCAAGTTCGCCGAGATCGCCAAGTCGGTCGGGGCGCTCTTCATGGTCGATATGGCGCACATCTCGGGGCTGGTCGCGGCGAAGCTGCACCCGGACCCGGTGCCGCACGCCGACTTCGTCACCACGACTACGCACAAGACCCTGCGCGGCCCGCCCGGCGGCATGGTGCTGTGCCGCGAGGAGTGGGCCAAGCCGATCGACTCGGCGGTGTTCCCCGGCGTGCAGGGCGGGCCGCTGATGCACGTCATCGCCGCGAAGGCCGTCGCCTTCGGCGAGGCGCTGCGGCCCGACTTCGTGACCTACCAGCAGCAAGTGTTGGCCAACGCCAAGGCGCTCGCCGAGTCGCTGATGTCGGCCGGCTACCCGATCGTGTCGGGCGGCACCGACAACCACCTGATGCTCGTCGATGTCCACGCCAAGTCGGGCATCGGCGGCAAGCAGGCGGAGCAGGCGCTCGACGCCGCGGGGATCACCGCCAACAAGAACATGATCCCCTACGACCCCCGCAAGCCGATGGACCCGTCCGGCATCCGCCTCGGCACGCCGGCGCTGACCACGCGCGGCATGAAGGAGGTCGAGATGCGGCAGATCGCCAAGTGGATCGGCGAGGTGCTCTCGAAGCCGGCCGACGACGACTTGCTGTCGCGCGTCCGCGGCAGCGTCCGCGAGCTGTGCGAGAGCTTCCCGCTGCCGGCGTGAGCGACCCCGGCGAGCCGGAAGCGTCAGCGCCCGGAGTTACGACGCGCGAAGAACTCCGGGCCCTGACGCTTCCGGCACCAAGACGTTCCCCCAAAGGACTCGCCGTGAACCCGGCCCAATTCGTCACGCTCCTCGTCTGCTTCGGCATGGTGCTAGTCACCGTGTTGGGGTTCGAGGTCTTCGTCTTCCGGCTCAGCTGCATGATTTGCCGCGTGCCGCAGCCGGGGCTGGCGCGCTCGTTCGGCATGGTCGGCGTGTTGCTGTTCGTGCCGGCCGTCGTGGACGCGGTCTTCGGGGCGGGGCTGGCCGAGGCCTACCGCGCCGGCGGCTACCCGCTCTGGGAGGCCGGACTGGTCCAGTTCTTCCTGGCGCTGCCCGCCCACATGGCCATTTGCTCGTTCATCCACGCCCAAATGATGAATTTGAAGCTCGGCGAGGGGTTGGCCGTCTGGTTCGTCGATAAGCTCTTGAAGGCCGTCGTGCTGCTGACCCTCGTCGGCGGCGTCGCGCTGCTGCT
>JAYTUC010000139.1:0-7015 GCA_043744775.1 Fimbriiglobus sp.
CCAGCGCCCACTGCTCGTCGGTGATGTCACTGGGGTAGGGTTGGGTTCTCATGGGCCATTTTACGCACCCCATCACCCCTTATGGGACAGTCACTGAGACGGTGGCCTCGGTTCCCCCCCCTCACTCGGAGCGCGTCATGCGTGCGTTGTGCGTCGGCCTGGCGGTTTCGATCGCGTCCCCGGCCGTCGCCGCCGACCCCGCCGCCGACCGCGTGCGGGACCGCTTCAAGAGCGAGTACACCACCGTGACCTGGGGCGACGCGCCGAGCTCCGACGCCACCGCCGAGTTGGAGATCGGCAGCGGCAACTTCCACGGCGGCTCCCTCGGCTGGCTGCGCTTCCGGCCCGAGAAGGGCGGCGTCGAGGTCCTGTCGATCCAACCCGATCTCGGCCGTAGGCTGCCGGCGTCGGAGCGCACCCCCGTGGCGGTGAAACTCGCCCGGCTGACGACAGACGCCTACGCCGGTTTGCTCAAAGACTTGGCCGTCGTCAGTTCCGCGAAACTCGAAAGGATGCCGCAGAGTCCCGTGACGGGGACGAGCGCGGACATCTGGGTCCAGGCCCGGCTCACGGCGGACGGGAAGACGCCGATCGACTTCGAGTGGGCCGGTTTCATGGGCAGCACCGCTGAGCCGGACTACTTGAAGCCGCAGGTCGCCGTCGGGTTGGTTTACGAGGCCGTCGCGAAACTAGAGTTCAAGGAGTACACGCTGACGGCGGCCGACCGGGCGTGGGCGAGCGCGAAGTTCCGCCGCGACGGGGAGAAGCACTCGATCAGTGGTGCCAAGTCCGCCACGTTCTACTGGTGGGTCAACGAGAGGTCGATCGCGACGATCGGCTTCGTCGGGGACGCGGGTGCCCTGCCTACGTTGCGGGAAATCGCTAAGGGCGACCCGAAGAACCGTTGCGTCCCCGCGGCGATCGAGGCGATGACCCGGCTGACGAAGTAGGGCGTGCGAAGTCGGTCGCCGGCGGCATTCGAGAATCGCACTGGAATCTTCCAGGCGGTGCGCTATAATCCCGGTGACGTGCTTGGAACGTCCCCTTTTCGACGACGGTGCGCCTCGCCCCCTCAAACTGCTGCCGCGACCACAGGTGTGAGCTAACTCTGTCGTACCCCGACACTCAGCCGCCCGAGTGGACTTGAGCTTGACAGCCGTGCCGGGATCGAGGACGTTGACCTTGCTGGGCGGTATCCCGTAAGGTTGCCACTGTCGAAGTCGGGCCCCGAGGCGGGGCGACCGGGTTTGGCCCGAAGATTGCCCGTAGTTACGGGTCGAGTGGGGTTCGAGTTTCCGTCGCCCACACCAGTGGGACGCGCCGCTTCCAGCCGCACAACTTTTCGCCACCCTCAGCGTCGCCGAGTCACGACTCGGCTTCGGCTTCGGGCCTCCGGCGGCGGGTCGCGGCCTACAAGGCTTTTCGTGAGCTTACCAATTCCTGAGGGTTCAGTTATGCCCGACGCCAAAAGCGTCGAGGGGGCACCGCGCCCCGTCATTCGCAAGCGTATTACCCGCAAAGTCGCGGAGGTTGACGCTTCGACGCCGGCCGCCGAGTCGCCGGTGACCGCTCCCGTCCCCGCCGCCGCCACTGCCCCCGAGTCTCCGACCGCCCCGCCGCCGATGCCGTCGGCCCCCGGTGCCCCCTCGGAGTCGCCCGCGCCGCACGTCGCCGTGCCGACCCCGCCCGCCCCGCGCCCGGCCGCACCCGCCCCGGCCCCCGAACCCGGCCCGCCGCCGATGACATCTCGCGCCCCGGACCGCGGCCCGGAGCGGGTCGATCGGCCCGAGCGCACCGACCGGCCCGAGCGCCAGGGCCCGCCGCCGCACCGGCCGCAGCACTCGCAGCCGCAACACACGCCGCAACAGCAGCGGCCGATGGACCGCCGGCCGCCGCAAGGCCCGATGGACCGCCGCCCGCCGCAAGATCAGCAGCGTTCCGACAACCGCGGCCCGGACAACCGCGGCCCGAACCGGCCGTCGCCGCAGTCGAACGACCGCTACGACCGGCCCGAGCGTCAGGAGCGGCTCGACCGCGAGGCCGGCCCCGCCGCGCCGCCGCGCGTCCCGCCGATCCCGGCGACGAGCCGGCTCGACGACCTGTACCGCATGCCGATGGCCGAGCTGTTCAAGCTCGCCGAGAGCGAGAACATGCACGAGTGTACCGGCCTGAGCCGCGCGCACCTGATCGTGGGCGTGGTCCGCCGGCAGATCGAGCGCGGGGTCGTCGTCAAAGGCTCCGGCACGCTCGAAGTCCTGCCCGACGGCTACGGATTTTTACGCAGTGCCGCGCACAACTACCTCGCCAGCCCGGAGGACATTTACGTGTCGCCGAGCCAGATCCGCCGCATGAGCCTGCGGACGGGGCTGATCGTCGAGGGGCCGATCCGCCTGCCGATCGAGAACCAGGACAACTTCGCGCTGATGCAGATTGAGATCGTCAACGGCAAGCGGCCCGACGAGGGGATTTCGGTCACCAACTTCGGCGACCTCACGGCGATGCACCCCAACCAGCGCTTCCGCCTCGAAACCACCCCCGACGAGATCAGCACCCGCATCGTTGACTTGGTCACGCCGCTGGGCAAGGGCCAGCGGGCGTTGATCGTCGCCCCGCCGCGGACCGGCAAGACGATCCTGCTCTCGAAGATCGCCAACGCGATCATGAAGAACCACCCCGAGACTTACGTCTTCGTGCTGCTCGTCGATGAGCGCCCCGAAGAAGTGACCGAGATGCAACGCCTCGTGCAAGGCCCCAATGCCGAAGTCGTCGCGTCTACCTTCGACGAGCCGCCCGAGGAGCACATCCACGTCTCCGAGATCGTGCTGGAGAAGGCGAAGCGGATGGTCGAGAACAAGAAGGACGTCGTCATCCTGCTCGACTCGATCACGCGCCTGGCTCGCGCCCACAACGCCGAGGCCCCCGGCGGCGGCAAGCTGCTCACCGGCGGCCTCGACTCGAACGCGATGCAGAAGCCGAAGACCTTCTTCGGGGCGGCCCGCAACGTCGAGGAGGGCGGCTCGCTGACCATCCTGGCGACGGCCCTCGTCGATACCAACTCGCGCATCGACGACGTGATCTTCGAGGAGTTCAAGGGCACCGGTAACAGCGAACTGCACCTCGACCGCCGCCTCGTCGAGAAGCGCGTCTACCCCGCGATCGACGTGAACAAGTCCGGCACCCGCAAGGAAGAGCTACTCCTGCACCCCGAGGAGTTGCAGAAGATTTCGCTGCTCCGCCGGGTGCTCTCGGACATGCACCCCGTCGAGGCAATGGAGTTGCTCGTCAACCGCGCGAAGAAGACGAAGTCGAACGCCGAGTTCCTCATCACGATGAACTTGGGGTGAGCGACGACATCTTGCCGACACACTCGTTGCCGCGCAAGATGGCGGAATGGATTTTGAAGTCGTCGGATCGATTACTGATGTCGAAACGATCGCCGTCAATACCTCGATCCGCGACTTGCCTCGGTTGGTGCGGGCCTACGGTCGTGGACAGTGGCGTAAACTCAAAGGTAAAGCCCGCGTCCGATTTCTCGACGGAACTGAATCCGACGCTGAGGTGCATTGGTACGCAGCTCACAAGATCGGTAAACGCGAGATGAAGATCAAGCGACTCCTTGGAGAGTAACGGTGACACTCAATCCCGCCACGCCCCAGTTCTTGGTGTGCGTCTCGGTCGGCAAGTATCCCGCGTCACTTGAGACCCACAAGTCGTACCGAGTGATCCCCGACGAGTCTGCTGCGGGGAAAGGCTTCATCCGCGTCATTGACGAGTCCGGCGAAGACTATTTGTACCCACGCCGATTGTTCGCCACCGCAGGGGTACTGGGGACTACCGCGATCAAGCGAGTGCCCGCCGGCAGTGTCACGACGGTACACGACCCTCGTAAGAAGCCGAAGTCGCGCGCCAAATTCCTGATGACAAAAGGACTGCGGCAACAGACTGGGGTGCCGTCTGGGTTGCACGGGTCGATTCGCGAATTCCAGCACCCAGCCCAACCCGAAGGGCCACCTCTCACGACCCCTCGACGAAGGCGATGACTTCCAATCGCTTTGGCTCAAGGCGGCGCGAACAGACGCGACTACGCCTTGCACTGCTAGGAACGAAAAAACGCCGCCCACTCGGGCGGCGTTTAGCGTTGGTCGGGTCGTTTCAGGAGGCGGCCGGCAACTTCTGGGTCGCGGCCTGTTGGGCCAAGGCCTGTTGGGCGGCCAGCGGCAGAAGCTCTTGGCGGTAGATCGCCACGTCGCGGGGGGCTTCGATGCCGAGGCGAATCTTGCCGCGGTCGATATCGACGACCGTGATGCAAATGTTGTCGCCGATGTAAATCTTCTCGCCCAGCTTCCGACTGAGTACCAACATTGTGCGACCTCCGGTTGCGCGAATCCTGCACGCCAGTATTCGTCGAGCTTACGCCACGAACGGCGCGGCGGCGGCGGGTCGGGCGCGGAATGCGCGCGGAAGTGTTGCGGGGAGCCGCGCCTGGCCGGAACGCGCGACAGAGACGAACGCGACGCGGGCGGGGGGCCGCTTCCTGCCCCCCGCCCGCGTCGCGTCAGCGCGACCAACGCCCGCTCACGACTTCACGGCCGCCGCGAGCCGGGCCGAGACGAACTCGCGCGGGGCCGCGTCGTGGACGGCGTCCGTGAGTTCGTGCGCGGCCAAGGCGGCGAGCGGCCGGGGGTCGTGGGGGTAGCGGGCGTCGAGCGGGTGCCACAGCGCCTGCCGGTTGCGGGCGCGCATCTCGAGCACCGCGAGCTTCTCCGGGCTGCCGGGGGCGTGGGCGGTGGGGAGGGGCGCGGCCGCGGCGGCCCCGTTGCCGTTGCCGACCCCGCGGCGGGCGTACTTCGACGTACTCGGGTACTGGTCCTTGACGCCGTCGGTGTAGTAGCAGCTCCAGCACAAGCCCCGCGGGCGGTTGACTTTGCACTTGGAGCAGTGCTTGCAGATCAGGATCATCGCGGTCGTCCTTGGGATTCGAGTGTCAGGGAATGGGGGGAGTGCAGAGACGACCCAGGGAGCCCCCTGGGCGGGGCGGGACGTTAGTGGCCGGCGGCACCGACGGGCACGCGGCGAGCGTTGACTTTCGGTTCGACGGCGACCGGGGCCGGGACGCGCTCGGCGAGGGCGAGTTCGACCTCGGCGAGTAGCTCGCGCCGCATCTCGTCGCGGGCGGTGTCGTCGAACCAGTTGAGGAACCACCGGCAGGCGGCCGGCTCGCCGAGGCGGGTGTCGGCCTCGTAGCAGCACTTCGCGAAGAACTCCTCGACGCCGCCGACGGTCTCGAGGCCGTCGCCCTGCCAGCCGCAGAAGCCGAGGGCGCACGCCGCCTCGACGGGCCAGTCCTGCACGCACATCAGCGGCGGCGGCGTCGTCGTCGCGCCTTGCACGAGTCGGTGGTCGTCCGACTCGAGGGCGTCGCGTAAAGTGGTCAGTCCCGCGGTCGAAAGGACGGGGGCCAAGCCGCTCCGCCACACCATGCGCCAGCTTTCCATGGTTGCCACCTCTCCTGGTGCGTCCGGCGGGGAGTCTCGGGGGCGACGGCAAGCGGCCCGCCAGGGTCGCCACACGTCCGATCCGTCGCCCAACTCCTCATTGCCAGCCGACAGACTTAATATACGGCCGTACACCACGGATCGCAAGCAGTTTCGGGGCAGAAACGGAGATTTCGCCGCGGTTTTTCGAGCTTCCGAAGGCAGTGCGGCGTGCTAAGTAGACGAAACTAGACAGTGTCGGCGACACTGCGCGGCGATGGTAGGCGACAGAGTTGGCGACATCGGGAGCGGTAAGGGGGCGGCGTTTCGTGACGCTCCCAGGGACTCAGCGTTGAGCGCCAGCGGATCGCGGGTTTGGCGGAGCTACTCGGCTAAAGAAATGGGGCCTGAGATTCAGCGGGGGACTCGCATACCCCGCTACTCTCAGGCCCATTGTGGATGGGGATAGTCTTCGTCGTGACGCGGGACTCGCATACCTCGTCACGTCAGGACTACTTAGCACGGGCGGTGCCAAACCCCACACTAACTGTCTGATTCCCCGACAATTCGCCGGATTGTGGCATTTCCCTCACGCGACGACGCCCAATTCTCCGAGTGGTTGCCAAATGTCGGCCGCGTCAACCCGAGTTGGGAACACTTCAGCGCAAGCCAGAGTTTCACCCGCGAACTTGCCCGCCGACGCCGGTAGGCGTTACGATGGGTTCGCCTCGCCCGACCCGCGCCTCACACCGAGGTTTTCATGCGACTGTTGATCCCCCTGGTGGCCTTTGGCTTCGTCAGCAGCGTCACCGCCGCCGAACCGGTGACCCGCGGCGTCGTGCCGGTGTCGGTCGCCGGCGACGAGAAGGCTGGGGTGCCGCCGGAGTACCGCCTCAAAGCGGAGGACTTCCCTTTCGAGTCGCGCTTGAAGTACGACCTCAAGTACAGCGGCGTCGAGGTGGTCGCGGTCACCTTCCCGACCGCGCTGCCCTCGGCGTTCGCCGTCAACAACACCGTCTACTGCGAGTTCTTCCGGCCGAAGGGCATGACGACCCCCGGCCCGGCGGTGATCGTGCTCGACATCCTCGACGGCGCGGGGGTGGTGTCGCGCGGCCAGGCGATGTGGCTGGCGGTCCACGGCGTGCCGGCGATCTGCATGACGATGCCGTACTACGGGCCGCGCCGGCCGGACGAGCGCACCGACGGCAAGCAGCGCTTCCTGTCGATGGACGTGCCCGGCAGCCTCGAACACATCCGCCAGTGCGTTCTGGACGCGCGGCGAGCCGTCGCTTGGCTGGCGACCCAGCCCGAGGTCGATCCGGCGAAGCTCGGGCTGCTCGGCACGAGCCTGGGCAGCTTCATGGGCGGCATCGTCGCCGCGTCGGAGCCACGCCTGAGCAGCGTCTGCCTCCTCTTGGGGGGCGGCGGCCTCGTCGAGGCGTTCGCGGACCACCCGCAGGGGGCGGCGGTGTTCGCGGCGCTGCGAGTCGTCGGGCTGTCGAAGGGCACCCTGCAAGGCGTCGTCGCCCGCGTCGATCCGA
>JAYTUC010000140.1:0-1824 GCA_043744775.1 Fimbriiglobus sp.
AAGGGGTGGACGAGTCCGCGGGGGTCGCGGGGGTCGGGGATGTCGTCCAGGGCTTCGATCAGGCTGAGCGCGTGCATAAGCACCTCCGCCCGCCAGGTACCCAACCCTCCCCCACTCTGCCAAGTCCAAACAGGAAACGGCCCTGGCCGGAGGGGCTTTGGTCCTTGCGTCGCCGCGTGGGGCCGGGTAGGATCACCACCCCGCCTGTGCCCCTCCCCGCAGGACTCGCCCGGATGTCGCACGCCTTCCGCCTCGGGCTGGCCGTGGCCGCCGCCGTCGGGCTGGCCGCCTGGGCCGCCGAGCCACCCGCCAAAGTCGCCGCCCCGCCGGCGGTCGCCTTCCCCGCCGCCCGCGGCATCGTCGCCAAGTTCTGCCTCGACTGCCACTCGGCGAAACTGCAAAAGGGGTCGCTCGACCTCGAACGCTTCGACACGCCCGAGGGCGTCCGCAAGCACCCCAAGGTCTGGCAGCAGGTCGCCGAGCAGGTTGAGGCGGGCGAGATGCCGCCGCGGGGCAAACCGCAACTCTCGCCGGGCGAGCGGAGCGACTTACTCGCCTGGACGCGCTCCGTGCTCGACGCTGCGGCGAGGGCGAACGCCGGCGACCCCGGTGCCGTGCCGCTACGCCGCCTGAGCAACGCCGAGTACGACGCCACGGTGCGCGACCTGACCGGTATCGACCTGCGGCCGACGCGCGAGTTCCCCGCCGACGGGGCCGCCGGAGAGGGCTTCACGAACGCCGCCGAGGCCCTCACCGACGTGTCGCCAGCGCTGCTGACGAAGTACCTCAACGCCGCGAAGGGCGTGGCCGACCACGCCGTGTTACTGCCCGACGGCTTCCGCTTCTCGGCCGGCGCGACCCGCCGCGACTGGACCGACGAGAGCCTCGCGCGGCTGCGCGCCTTCTACGCCCAGTACACGAACCCCTTTGGCCAGCCGCCGCTGGTGAAGTACCTCGCCGCGACGCTGAAGCACCGCGACGCCCTGCGCGCCGGCACCACGACCGCCGCGCAGGTCGCCGCCGCGGAGAAGTTGCACGCCAAGTACCTCGGCGTCGTGTGGGCGACCCTGACCGGCACCGACGGCGGCGAACCGCTCGCCGGCGTCCGCGCGGCGTGGGCCAAGGCGGCTGAGAAGGACGCGCCGGCGCTCGCGGCCACCGTCGCCGGCTGGCAGGCGAAGCTCGAAAAGCCGGCCGCCGTCGGCAGCTACCGCAGCCTCACACAGCGCGTGCCGGTCGAGCCGCCGGGCGACGCCGCCGCCAAGGCCGGGCACGCCGCGTTCCGGGCCGCGTTCCCGCAAGTGGTCTGCTTCCCGCAGGTGGTGCCGAACGACGAGGTCGTCTCGCTGAAGATGTTCCACCGCGAGGACGCCGACCTGGAGCGGCTGTTCCTCGACGACGCGGCCAAGCAGGCGCTCGACAAGCTGTGGCGCGACCACCGCATCGTCAGCCGGCAGCCGGAGGCGGAGAACGCCTACCTGCCGCAGTTCATCGGCTACGTCACGCAAGACCAGCCGAAGGAGACCCTCGCACTGTTCGAGGCGATGCGGCCGGAGTTCCAGCGCCGCGCCGACGACTTCGCCGCGGACCTCGAAGCGGCCGTGCCTAGGCAAATGTCGCGACTGCTGACGTTCGCTGCCGAGGCGTACCGGCGGCCCCTGACGGCGCGGGAGGCGGCCGAGTTGCCGCGGCTCTACGCCACGATTCGCGACAAGGGGGTACCCCACGACGAGGCGTTGCGGAGCGTCCTGGCCCGCGTGCTGGTGTCGCCGGCGTTCCTGTTCCGCGTCGAGAACGCCCCGCCCGGCAAGCTCGCCGGGCCGG
>JAYTUC010000141.1:0-6977 GCA_043744775.1 Fimbriiglobus sp.
CGCCCGGAGTCTTCCGTAGGGGAAGACTCCGGGCGCTGACGCTTCCGGCTCGCCAAGTCATAGAACTCCCGCCATGCCGACCGTCTTCGTCTACGAGCACTGCACCGCGTCGGGGATCGGCCGCGACCCGTCCGACCCGGCCCACTCGCTGTGGCGCGAGGGCAACGCGATGCGGGCCGCCGCCGTCGCCGACTTCGAGCGCATCCCCGGCGTGACTGTGACGACGATGTCGGGGGAGAGCGAGGGCGAGTTCAACCGACTGGCAGGTGACAGTGACGCGGCTCTGGTCATCGCCCCGGAGACCGACGGGCACCTCGTCAAGCGGATGTCCGCGGCGTCTCGAGCGGGCACTGCGCTGGTGTTAGGCCCGTCGGAATGGCCGGCCAGAGACGCCGCAAATAAGGAGGCGCTTGCTGACACATGGCGGGAGTCGGGTGTGCCAACGCCCCCTGTCGAGGTGTCAACCAGGCAGCCTTCGGAGTTCCCGGTCGTCGTGAAGCACTGCTACGGCGCAGGCTCTGTCGCGGTTCGACGACTCGAAACCCAGGCCGAGTGGGACGCCCTCCAGCGAGCCGGGCAACTCGACGGCATCCCCCTCAACTGGTTGCTAATCCAGCCCTACGTGCCCGGCGTCGCCGCGAGCGTGTCATTCCTCGTGGGGCCGAACTGCGTCGTGCCGCTGCTGCCGGGCTTCCAGCGCCTCTCGACCGACGGCCGCTTCACTTACCTCGGTGGCGAAATCCCTCTGCCCGACGGCCTGGCCTTGCGCGCGGTGAAGCTCGCCCGGCGGGCCATCGACGCGGTGCCGGGGCTGGCGGGGTACGTCGGCGTCGATCTGGTCCTCGGGGACGCGGCCGACGGCAGTGCCGACTTCGCGATCGAGATCAACCCGCGGCTCACCACCTCCTACGTCGGCCTGCGGGCGATGACCGGCGACAACCTCATGGCGAAGCTCTGGGACGTGTGCGCCGGGGCGTCGGACGTGCGGGTGCGGTGGCACGACGGCGGCGTCCGCTTCACGCCCGACGGCACCGTCACCCGCTCCGCGTGAGCTACAGCCCCATCTTGGCCCGCGCCTCGTCGAGGATGACCTTGGTCGCGGTCGCCCCGACGCGGGTGACGCCGAGGGCACGCACTTCTAGCAGCCGCTCATAAGTCCGCACCCCGCCGGCCGCCTTGACCTGGACGTGGGCGGGGCTGTGCTTGCGCATCAGGACCAAGTCGTCGGTCGTCGCCCCGGACTCGCCGTAGCCGGTCGAGGTCTTGACCCAGTCGGCCCGCACGTCGCCGCAGATCCGGCACAGTTCGATTTTGTGGGCGTCCTGGAGGTACGAGTTCTCGAAGATGACTTTCACCTTGGCCCCGGCCGCGTGGGCGACCTCCACCACCGCAGCGATGTCGCTGGCGACGAAGTTCCACTCGCCGGAAAGCACCTTGCCGATGTTGACGACCATGTCGAGTTCGGTCGCCCCGTCGGCCAGGGCGATCTCGCTCTCGGCGACCTTGACTTTGGTGACGTGGCCGCCGTGCGGGAAGCCGATGGTCGTACTCGCCTGGACGGTCGAGCCGGCGAGGAGCTTGGCCGCGAGCCGCACGGCGTAGGGCTTGATGCAGACCGACGCGACGTTGAATTCGCGCGCCAAGGTTAGCCCGGCGACGAGGTCGGCGTCGGTGAGGTTCGGCTGCAACAGCGAGTGGTCGAACATCTTCGCCAGCTCAGCAAGGGTGACAGCAGTCGGCATGGGCGTCGGCTCCGGGGGTGGCGGGTGCGGGCGTGTCATTGTCACGCCGGGAGCATGATCGCCCAGGGTTGATGTGGGGTCGCGCCATAAGGTACAGCCACCGTCTCAGCAACTCGCCTGCAGGAAGCCCGCGATGTCCTGGTCTTTCTCCCCAGATCACGTCGAAGTTGTTACAAGGTGGGTGAGCGAGGGTGTTGCCGTCTTCGGCCTCGTCGCACTTCTACTCGTCTCGTTTGGATGGCGTTGGATTCGGAATCATTACCACGACCTCCACGCGAAAGTCGCCGTGGCCGGTTTCCGGGTCGTGGCCGCGGCATCCGCACTCCTGTCCAGATCCAGTCCGGCTGTCGAAGGTAGTTGGTTCGAGCAGCCCTGGGTGGCAACGTACGTCTTCGCCATCGTGGGCTACCTGTTCTGGGAGATCGCCGGGTACGTCGGCGACTACCGCTTCAAGCTCGCCAAGGAAATGACGCTGGCCGAACACGAGCGGGAGGTCACCGACTTGACGCAGAGCCGGGACGAAGCGGCGTTGGAGGCGACCGGCCTCGAATGGTTGCTCGCCCACCTGCGAGAGCCGGTCAGTCACGAGTTGCACCGCGTGCGGAGTGTCGTGGCGCAAAGTCCGGGGCGCGTCTCGATCCAGCAGGTTCGAGAGGGGCTGGACTCGGAGGGTCAGATTCGCACGGTTCTGGAGTCCCTGGCAGGGCTATTCCGCCTGGACGTCATGTCAACGGGCGGCACCATCCGACAGAATTTCCGTGTCGGCCTATACGTCGAGGAGGCCGGGCGTCTTGAGCCGCGTGAAGCCTTCGATCTGGCGACGAAAAGTCACACCCCGTTCGCGTCCCCGCGAACCCAACCGGAACTCTTTCGACTCGAGCCTGTGGCCGGGCCATCCCACGCCGTTCGCTGCGTCCTTGAGGGCAGAACGCTAATCGTCAGCGACTGCGCGACGGAGTCCGGGTTCGGATACTTCGGCGAGGCTCAGCGAACTTACCTGCGGTCGATGGTTGCCTATCCTTTGATCGACTGCCGCCCCGACGGAATTCACGTCGCGAGAGCCGCGCTCCTAATCGACACGAACGTGGCCGGTTACTTCCGCGAGGAGGACCGAGAGCTGATCGAATCTCGCATTAGCGAGTTTGCACTGCGAATCGAACTCGGATATGCTATCAGAGCGTTAATTACCTGACGCCCGAGGGGAGGGTTACGATGAGCGAAACTGCTGTAGACCGTGATAGGGCCATCGCTGCCACGACTGCCCGCTTGGAAAACGCGCTTCGCGAGGCCCGTAAGGGCGAAGCGCGGCTCAAGCGCACCCTCGAAATGCGACGCTTGCGCAGGCTCGTCGAGGCCAAGCGGCTGAAATGACTCGCGAACGGCTCAGTAGTCGGTCAGCGACTTCGGCGGGAACGCCATCCGCAGCGCGTTCAGCACCGCCAGCACGTCGATGACCTCCTGGAAGACCGCCCCGGCCACCGGGGGCAGGTAGCCGGCCGTGGCGACGGCCATGCCCAAGATACTCAGGGCCATGCCGCCGACGGCGCTCTGCAACGCGATCGTCCGCAGGCGGTGGCTGATGTGCAGCAGTTCGTCCACCTTCCGCAGGGTCGCGTCGAGGATCACCGCCCCGGCGGCCTCGGCGGTGATGTCGCTGTCCTGGCCGAAGGCGACGCCCACCGTGGCCGCGGTCAGCGCCGGGGCGTCGTTGATGCCGTCGCCCAGGAACACGGTTTCGGCCTTCGCCGTCTCGCGCCGCACGATGTCGAGCTTCTGTTCCGGCGTCTGGCCAGCGAAGACTTCGGTGATGCCGACCTGCGCCGCCAGGTACTCGCTCTCCGAGGCGCGGTCGCCGGACACGAGTAGCACGCGGTCGAACTGGTGCTTGCGACCGAGGTGCTCGATGAAGGTCTTGCCGCCGGCGCGGGCCTGGTCGCGGAAACGGAACGTCCCGGCGAGCTGGCCGCCCACGAGTGCCACGCACTCCATGCCGCCGACCTCCGGCGGCAACCCGGCGACGACTCCGGGGTCGCTGACGGCCAACTTGCCGCGGCTCGTGACCCGGACGGCGCGGCCGTCCACGACGCCGGTCAGCCCCTGCCCCGGCTTCTCGCCGACCGCGCTGGCGTTCCGCGTCGCCAACTTCGCCAGCGCCGCCGCGTCGAGAACCGCGCCGGCGAGTGGGTGCTTCGAGTAGCGTTCGAGGCTCGCCACCAGTGTGAGCACGTCGGCGCGGTCGAAGCCGGGGGCGACGACGAGTTCCGCCAGCGACGGCTTGCCGTAGGTCAGCGTGCCGGTCTTGTCGAAGATCGCGACCTTGCACCGGCCGACGCGCTCCAGCACCGCCGGGTCCTTGATGATGATCCCCCGCCGCGCCGCCAGCGACACCGCCCCGATCAGCGCCACCGGAATCGCGATCAGCAGCGGGCACGGCGTCGCCACGACGACGACGGCCAGGAAGCGCGTCGGGTCGCCGCTGACCGCCCACGCCACCAGCGCGATGCCGACGGCCACCGGCGTGTAGACCGCCCCGAGTTGGTCGCCCAGGCGGCGCAGCCGCGGCCGGCGCTGCTCGGCGTCCTGCATCACGCGCATGACCTTGGCGTAGCGCGAGTCGGTCGGCAGGTGGTCCACCCGCACGGTCAAGGCCGACGCCCCGTTGACCGCCCCGGAGATGACCGCCGCGCCGACCGCCTTCGCCATCTCGTAAGGCTCGCCGGTCAGGAACGCCTCGTTCATCGTGCCGTGGCCCTCGACCACCGTGCCGTCCGCGGGGCAAACCTCGTGCGGGAAGACCACCACTTCGTCGCCGACGGCCACCGCGTCGAGCGGCACGTCGGCGAGTACGCCGTTGACGCGGCGGTGCGCGACTGACGGCAGCCGTCCGGCGAGCGCCGCGAGCACGGCCGAGGCCCGGCGCACGGCGAAGGCTTCGAGGGCCTGGCCGCCGGAGAGCATCAGCACGACCAGCGTGCCGGCGAGGTACTCGCCCAGCAGCACCGACGCGACGATCGAGATGCCGGCTAACAGGTCGGAGCCGAACTGCCCGCGCAGCAGTGCCCCCAGCAGCCCGACCACCAACGGCAACCCGCCCAACGCCAGCGCCACGAACAGCGGCAAGTCGGCGACGGCCGGGGTCGTCGTCGGCAGCGACTCCGCGAGCGCGAAGCGCAGCACCAGGTGCGCCGCGATGCCGGCGACGGCGAGGGTCGCGGCGGCGATCTCGAAGCGGCCGGCCGTGGCGTTGAGTTTCGCGGTCGTCTGCGGTTGCGGCATGAGTTCCCTTCAAGGCGTCGGCGCGGCGGGGCCGAAAACAGTTTACCGACAACCCCACGACAAGGCGGCCCGATGAGTGAGCGCAACGGCGTCATGATGCAGTTCTTCCACTGGTACAGCCCCGCCGACGGCTCCCTCTGGGACGACGTGGCCTCGAAGGCGACCGAGCTGGCCGTCGCGGGCATCGACGCCCTGTGGCTGCCGCCGGCGTCGAAGGCGAACGACGGCGCGGCCGGCGTCGGCTACGCCGTGTACGACCTGTACGACCTCGGCGAGTTCGACCAGAAGGGCACGGTTCGCACCAAGTACGGCACCCGTGGCGCGTACCTGAACGCCGTCAAGACCTTGCAAACCGCGGGGGTCCACGTCTACGCCGACATCGTGCTCAACCACCGCATGGGGGCCGACGCCTTCGAGCCGGTGCTGGCGACGCCGTTCCCCGGCGACGACCGCCGCAACCCCAAGGGGCCGCCGCTCGAAATTCGGGCCGCGACGGCGTTCACCTTCCCCGGCCGCGGCAAGGTCCACTCCGACTTCGCGTGGCACTGGCGGCACTTCGACGGCGTCGATTACGACCACAACAACCCCGACGACCGCGGCACCGTCTACCTGTTCGACGGCAAAGCGTGGGACGACCAAGTGTCGCTCGAAATGGGCAGTTTCGCGTTTTTGATGGGGGCCGACCTCGACTTCGAGTCGCAGGAGGTGAACGACGAACTGAACACTTGGGGCCGCTGGTTCCTCGACGCGACCGGCGTCGATGGCTACCGCTTCGACGCGGTCAAGCACATCTCGGCCCCCATCTTCCCGGCGTGGCTCGAACACATGGAGGCCCACTGCGGCCGCAAGCTGTTCACCGTCGCCGAGTACTGGTCGGGCCACCTGCCGGACCTGCACTGGTTCCTCGACACCGCCGGCCCACGCTTCACCGCCTTCGACGTGCCGCTGCACTACAGCTTCCACAACGCCAGCCGGGCCAACGGCAACTACGACATGCGCCGGCTCTTCGACGGCTCGTTGGTCAAAGACCGGCCGACGCAGGCGGTCACGTTCGTGACCAACCACGACTCGCAGCCGCTGCAGTCGCTCGAATCGGTGATCGAGCCGTGGTTCGTGCCGCTGGCCTACGCCGCAATTCTGCTGCGCCGCGACGGCTACCCGTGCCTGTTCCACCCCGACTACTACGGGGCCGAGTACGTCGATATGGGCGGCGACGGTCAGCCGCACGAGATCGTTATGGCGTCGCACCGCGTGCTGATCGACACCTTCCTGGCGGCGCGGCGCGACCACGGCCACGGCGAGCAGCTCGACTCCTTCGACCACTGGAACCGCGTCGGCTGGGTCCGCCTCGGCAACGAGGCGCACCCCAAGGCGATGGCGGTGCTGATGAGCGATGGCCCGGAGGGGGCGAAGTCGATGCGCGTCGATCGGCCGGCGGGCGTGACCTTCCGCGACCGCACCGGCCACGTCCCGGAGCCGGTGACCGTCAACGCCGAGGGCCACGCCGAGTTCCGCTGCCGCGAACGCTCGGTGTCGGTCTGGGTCGAAGAGTGACCCGGCGAGCCGGATGCGTCAGCGCCCGGAGTCCTGGAGGCGGAGACTCCGGGCGCGAACGCTTCCGGCACCCGGCGCAATCACTGATGCTTTCGGCGCTGCGGTACGCTATCCTGGGGGCCACGTCGTTTCTCCCGGTGGTTCGTGGGTCTCGCTATGCGTCGTCGCCTCTCGTGGGTGGTCCTGGGTGTCGCGGTCGTGGCCGCCGTGGGCTGGGGTCTCGGGGCCGTGAAGGTGCCCGGCCGGACGCCGTGGGTCGGCTCGAAACTCGTCGGCTCCCCGGAGCCGGCCCCCGCGTTCAAGCTCGTCAACGCCTTCCCGAAGGCGAAGTTCGACCACCCCACGCTGATGACGCAGGCCCCCGGCGGCGGGCGCTTCTTCGTCGCCGAGCAGGGCGGCAAAATC
>JAYTUC010000142.1:0-1819 GCA_043744775.1 Fimbriiglobus sp.
CTACAATACCGCCATGAGCGACCACGACGCGCTGCTCGGCGGCGTGCTGGCCAACCCCGACGCCGACCTGCCGCGGCTGGTCTTCGCCGACTTCCTCGAGGAGACCGGCACGCCGGGCAACGTGGCCCGCGCCGAGTTCGTCCGCGTGCAGTGCGAACTGGCGTGTGGGGCCTCGACGAGGCCCGGCAACTCGACCTGCGGATCCGCGAGCGGCTGCTGCTCAACGAACACGTCAAGGCGTGGCTCGCGCCGCTGCGGACGCGCGGCGAGGCGCTGCAGAACCCCGGCACGCACGGCCTGTTCCGCCGCGGCTTCGTCGAGACGGTCTGGATGCCGGCGGCCGTGTTCACCTGGAAGGCGGCGAGGCTCTTCGCCCGCGCCCCGGTGACGGAACTCCGCGTCACCCGCACCACGCTCGCCGAGTTAGACGAGTTGCTGCGTGAGCCGACGGCGACGCGGCTGACCGCGCTCGACCTGTGCGACCGCCGGCTCGGGGACGCGGCGGTGCGGGCGGTCGTCGGCAGCCCGCTCCTGGCGAACCTGCGGACGCTGCGGCTGCGGGCCTGCGGGCTAACAGCGGACGCGGTCGAGCCGCTGATGGACGCCCCCGCGGCGTGGCGGCCGGAGCGCCTCGAATTGGGGCTGAACGCGATCCCGCCGGCCGGCCTGGCGACGCTGCGCGAGCGCTACGCCGCCGCGCTGGCGTGACCCCTGGAGTGACCGGCCCGGCGATTCGCAGAAATGAAGAATTGGCGCTGGCGTTGCCGCCGCGGGATGAATTACACTGTCGCCTGACTTCGGCGGAAGCGTCGCGATTGCGGAACTCCGCACGCCGCGCGGCCGACGAACAGTCCACACGTCTTGCGCGAACGACAACGACCACCCCGAATCGTAGGGTCCGATATGACGAACGCTGTGCAACGGCTCCTCCCGTCCCGCCGCGGTGTCTTGGTCTTGGGCCTTTTGGCCGCCGCCGTCGCCTTCGCCCCGGCCGCGTTGTTCGCCCAGGACGAGGCCTCGCCCGTCGCCGAGGTGGCCAAGGCCCAGGACAACATCTTCGTTCACATCATCAAGTCCGTGAGCTTCTTCTGGATCATTCTGCTGCCGACCTCCATCTGGCTCATCGCCTTGGTGGTGCTGCTGTCGCTCGACCTGCGCATGTCGGCGGCGATCCCGGCCGGCTTCGTGGACGAGTTCACTGACACGGTCAACAAGCGGAAGTTCAAGGAGGCCTACGACATGGCCCGCAACGACACCTCGTACCTCGGCCGCGTGCTGACCGCCGGCATGGCGCGCTTGCAGTACGGCATCGAGGACGCCCGCGAGGCCAGCACCAATACGCTCGAAGCGGTGAAGTCGGACAAGGAGCAGAAGAACAACTACACCGCCGTGATCGCGACCCTCGGGCCGTTGCTGGGCCTCGTCGGTACGGTGTTCGGCATGATCATGGCGTTCATGGAGCTGGCGGACGCCTCGAAGGCCCCCCAGCCGGCGAAGCTAGCCGACGGCATCTCGCACGCCCTCGCCGTGACCCTCGTCGGCGTGGCGATTGCCGTGCCCGCGGTGGCGTTCAACACGTATTTCCGCAACCGCATCCTGCAAGTGATGCTCGAAGTCGGCTCGGTGTCGGACGACCTGCTCACGCAGATGTACCACAACTCGAAGAAGCCCGGCGGCGTGGCCCCGACGGCCCAGGTCGCCACCGCCGCCCCCGTTGCGACCCCCGTCGCCCCGAGGTAGGCTCGGAGTCAGAGTTTCACCGCGGAGGAGCAGAGTAGCGGAGAGGACCAAATCTTAAACTTGAATTTGGTCCTCTCCG
>JAYTUC010000143.1:0-1815 GCA_043744775.1 Fimbriiglobus sp.
CAAGGACGAAGTCGTGCTGGGCCTGTCGCGCGACTTCGACTATTTGCGCGTCTACGGCCAGGCGTCGTACGCGTTCCGGCAGAGCCTCTTCGGCGACCCAAAGCGTGGCCGCTTCGAGGGCGGCTTCCAGTACGTCTGCCCCTACCCGACCGGCTTCAGCGGCACGCCGTACCTCGCCGCGCACGTCACCTCGCGCGGCGAGTTGCAGTACAACCCCGACGGCCTGGTACAGGTCGGGTTGTTGTTCCGCAACCCGTACCAGCGGCTGGCGAACCTGCGGGTGTTCGTGGAGTATTACCAGGGCCGCTCGCCGTTCGGCCAGTTCGTCTACGACCGCGAGAAGTGGACCGGCGTCGGCATCGCCTCGGAGTTCTAACCGCCAGGCGCGGTACAATAGACCGCGACGGCGTCAGAAACCCAGGAAGGCACGACGTGGACACCATGGGCCGAATCACTGTCGAGATCACCGTCGAGAACCTGGAGGATGTCTGGGCCGTCCGGCGAGGTGCCCTTGGCGACGATCAGGCCCGCCGGGTCGTCGTCGCCGACGCCCTGGTCGATACTGGGGCGACGCTCCTGTCGATGCCGACGCGGCTGATCCGCGAACTCGGCTTACTGCCGGTGAGTCGCAAGCGGGTCACGTCGAGCGCCGGCGTCGGCGAGACGACCCTGTACGACGCCGTGCGGCTCACGGTCATGGGCCGCTCGTGCAGCATGGACGTGTTGGAGGTTCCGGACACGGTGCCCGTGCTGATCGGCCAAATCCCCCTGGAACACCTCGACTTCGCGATCGACATGCGGAGCCGGACCCTGACCGGCAACCCGGCCCACGGCGGCGAACACATGTACGAACTGTTCTGATACGCCAAGACTCACGTCCGCCCGCGCACCACGTCGAGTGCCCAGCAGCCGCGTAGGTGCGGCCCGCCGTCGCGGCAGTGGGACAGCAGCACCTCGTCGGTGACGCCGGCCTCCTCGAGCGCGTCGGCGAGGATCGGCAGCCGGCCGTAGTCGCCGGTGACGTGGACCGCCTCGGCGATGCCCTTCACGGCGTCGGTGAACATCACCGTGCGGCCGTCGGGCTGGACGACCCCGCCGCCTTGCCAACTCGGCACGGCGAGGTAGGGGCGGAAAGGGTTGCCCACCACTTCGCGGAGGGCGCGGCAGATAGCTCGTCGCATCCTTGGGCCGGCGGTCCCGCTTCGACTTCGTGAGAACACTCCCGCAGACCAGGCATTCACAACGGACTGTTTCAAGACCAGTCGCGCTGCCGGCGCGGGGGTGCTGCTCAACGCGTGCGAAACGATGGGGAATCCGAACCAGGCTCTTGGCGATTCCATTGCCGATTCTTGTGGCGCTTCTGCGTAATGATCGACGGCGTCTCGGGCCGAGATGAACTCGCGCTCGG
The DNA here is from genome assembly GCA_043744775.1 of Fimbriiglobus sp. Lineage (GTDB taxonomy): Bacteria > Planctomycetota > Planctomycetia > Gemmatales > Gemmataceae > Fimbriiglobus. The sequence goes on from JAYTUC010000143.1 coordinate 1,409, forward strand.
ACGCAAACCCTTCGGCGTACCTCTCAAGAGTCACCACGGCTTGAAGAAGTTCCGGCCGATCGGTTAAACCCTTTAGCATTCGGCACCCCGCTGCCGCGATCAGTTGTAACTTCCGCGACGACGTTTGACGTGAGATCTGATCGAACATCGCCAACGGGTTTTTCTGCTCAGTTCGCCACTCCCGATCCGTCATCCCCCACCCCTCGCCGGGCGACGCCGCAGCCTGGGGGATTTGTGCCGGCGTGCCCCCGGATTTTCGCCGCGGAAACTTGAAAGGAATTCCCCCGGCGGCGGTATAGTCCCCGTGTCGCGGGTGCGTAGGATGCCTCCGCGGTGGCCGAACCGGGTTCGTCCCGGCTGTGGCAGAGTCGCTTGTTCCCCCCGTACGAGGATGTCCGAGATGATCC
>JAYTUC010000144.1:0-6921 GCA_043744775.1 Fimbriiglobus sp.
CGACTAGAGGTGCCTCGCCACAACCCAGCGCGAATGGCTCCAGTCGCTCACGCTCTTGGCTCGCCGGGTTACTTATTTGTCAGGAACGTCCAAACGAAGCCGCTGTCCTTTTCGGTGTCTACCCAATCGATGCGGCCGCCCCGAATCAGGGACTCTTGGTCCGCCCGGTACACGCAGCGAATCCCCCCACGAAAGACTCGGAGTCGCCCGACGCTACCGGATCGGGGTCCAAGTCGAGCTTCGCGGTTTGGCCGTGGCAGCCCCCCGGCACGATCGTGACGCGGAGTCGCCAAGGGCTGCTCTTGTCGCGGGTCGAGAGGACCGCCCATATCTGGACTTGCGCCGCCGGCGTGATGTTCAAGAACGCCGAGCTAGCTTCGACCAAAGTCGTTGTACCCGGCGGCATGCCTTGCGGGTCGGCGGGGGGGGCCGGCTGACACCCGGCCCCGAGAAAGGCCAGCCCCGTTGCCACAAGGACGCGACGCATCGTCTGACTCCGTTTCAAGTTGTCGTGGGGTTCACGGTAACTGAACCGATGCGTAGTTGCAACAACGGCCACGCGGTTTTCGACCCTCGGGGGCTTCAGTAGTTCAGTCGGTATAGGCGGTCGAGCAGCGCCCGGCTGACGCGCTCGGGCGTGCAGCGCATCGCGTGGTCGCGCAGCCAGCGGGCGGCGGGGGCTTGCCAGTGGGACATTTGCCCCAACTGCCACGCCGCGCGGACGGTCGCCGCCGCCTTCGGCATCCGCACGCGCTCGTACTCGTCGAGCGCGTCGGCCAAAGTCCCGCCGCCGCACACCGACTCCGCCAAGACGTAAGCGTCCTCGATCGCCTGGGCACCGCCCTGGCCGAGGTTCGGCACCATCGCGTGCGCGGCGTCGCCGAGCAGCGCGACGCGGCCGGCGTGCCAACTCGGGATCGGCTCGAAGTCGTGCAACTCCGTCAGCAGGATGTCGTCGGGCCGCACGCTCGCAATCAGTTCGGGCACGGGGCGGGGGAAATTCGCGTACCACGCCTTCAGGTGGCCGGCCGCGACGACGCCGCGATCGACGGTGCCCGCGAGTGCCGACACCGGGGCGAACCAGTAGACCTCGCGCGGCCCCGTCGCCGTGAAGCCGAAGCGGTGGCGGCCGCCCCAGACCTCCCGGCAGGTGTGCAGCAGCGCCTCCGGCAGGGCCATCTCGACGAGGCCGTGGTAACAGGTCTGGCCGCTGTAGCGGAGCGGGACGCCGGGGAAGAGTTGCCCGCGCACGGCGGAGCGGATGCCGTCGCCGCCGACGAGCAGGTCGCCGGCGGCCTCGGTGCCGTCCTCGAAGCGGGCGACGACGCCGGCGGGGCTTGCCGCGTAGCCGGCGAGGCGCTTGCCGAGGTGGAACGCCTCCGGCGGCAGCGCGGCGGCGAGGATGCCGACGAGCGTCGCCCGGTGGATCGACACGGTGCCCCGGCCGTGCGCGGCGGTCAGCGGCCGCAGGTCGATCGCCGCGAGGGGCCGCCCGGTGGCGGCGTGAATCTCGATGCGGTCGAGCGGCCAGCCGGCGTGGGCGATGGGGTCGGCGAGGCCGAGCCGCGCGAGCACCTGCATCGCGTTGATCGGCACCCAGATGCCCTTGCCGACGGGCCGGAACTCGGGGGCCGCCTCGTAGACGGCCGCGTCCCAGCCCTTGCGGCGGAACGCGACGGCCGCCGCCAGCCCGCCGATGCCCGCGCCGACGACGATCACTCGGGGCATGGCGTCGGCGTCCGGGGCCGGTCGGCCAGGAGCAAATCGACGAGGTCTTGGCTGGTGACGATCAGGGCGCGGTGGGCGATGTACTTCGACTCGATGTCCGCAATGCCGACCTTCGCGCCGCCGTGGAGGAGGCTGAGGTGGGTGTCGATGAGGAGGTTGACGGGACTGCCGCGGAGCCTCATGCCGAGGACGCCGAAGAGTGGCACCGGCCCGCCGGACAGTAAGGCTCGTAGCCACGGCGATACGACCCAGAAGGCGAACGCGGCGAACGCACAGGAGCCGACGCCGGCCGCGAAGCCGGCCTGGAACGACCGCGGATCGACCTGGAACATCGCAGCCGCCCCTGGTACCCGGATTCAGTCGCTGGCGGCAGCAATCGGCAAGCGAGTCTATCCTACGTCTTATCGTCGTGGGAGGCGGAATTCTGCGAAGTGCCACGACCGACTGGCGAGCCGGAAAGCGTTAGCGCCCGGAGCTTGCGCGTCACGAACTCCGGTCGCTGACGCTTTCCGGCTCGCCGAGAATCAGTCGTCGATCGACTTCTTGTTCAGGCTCTCGCTCTCTTTTTCGTAGCCGAACTCGGACTTCAGCAGCAGCACAGCCGTGTCGCGGGCCTGCTTGCGCAGCGCGGCTCGCTGGTTGCGCTTGACGATCGGTTGCAGGGGCGTGAACTTCGCCAGCGAACTGTAGACGTAGGTGAAGAAGTCGTCCACCGACTTGTTCTGGCGGTCGGCGAGGACCGCGACGTAGGCCACGTCGCCCGGCTCGTCGGTCAGCACCAGGGCCGTGCCGAGGGGCTTGTCCTTGGCGCGGACGACCTCCTCGACCATCGCCTGCGTCGGGAAGGCGATGTCGGCGGTCTCCTTCATCGAGTAGCCGCCGGCCCCGCGCTGGGCCATGATGCCGATGCCCGAGGTCTCGACGACCGGGGCCACGTCGTCGAGCGTGAAGGACTTGACGCGGGCCTGGGCCTCGGGCGACGCGAACGTCTTGGCGAAGTCGGTGTGCAACTGCGTCAGCTTCGGGCCGAGTTCGATCGCGTTGCCGCCGAGCGTGCGGGCCTGGGCGGCGAGTCCCTCGGCGGCCTTCCGGGCGAGTTCGCGGGCCTGCTTGCGCCGCCACGCCGCCTCGACCTTGGCCTTCGCCTCGGCGCTGTTCGGGTCGCGCAGCGGCTCGGGCGACTGCTCCTGCGTGCGGTACACCAGGTGAATCGGGAAGGCCTCGTTCGGGTACGGCTGCGGCCGGAAGAAGCCGCTACTCGGCACCTCGCGGCCGGGGCTGCCGTCGGGGCCGCGGGTCTGCTCGAAGAAGAATCGGCGGCCGAACTTCGCCGGGGTGACCTCCGCGGCGCTGTGCAGCGGGTTCGACTCCTCCTTCTTGGCCACGAGCACCTTCAAGCCCTCGTCGGAGCCGATGCCGTACTGGTCGCGGAACTCCTTCGAGCCGCCGACTTTCAGCCCCCGCGCCGCGGCGAAGTCGGCGACCAGCTTCTTGGCCTCCGGCGAGTCGGCGGCCGGCTTCAACTTGTCGAGGTCGGTGATGAGCTTGACGATGTCCGTCACCGCGACCGTCTTGACGAGCTTCTCTTCAAACTGGCTCAGCAGGCGGCCCTGGACGGTGGCCTGCGGCAGCGGTTGCGCGGCGACGTTCTGCACCGCCAGGTTGCCGATGGCCGTGACCAGGCCGCCGAGGCCGGGCGACAGCGGGGCGATGACCGCGGTCGGCAGCGTCTCGAAGCGGGTCTTGCGGTCGGCCAGGACCGCGGCCCCGACGAACGCCGAGGGCGCGGCGAACGGCCCGCCCTGGCCGGCGAAGGCCCCGGCGAGGCCGGCGGCGAGCGTGGCGACGTGGGCCGGCCGTACGAACGCCGGGTCGGGCAGGCTCTGGCCGCCGAAGACGCTGAACCACGACTGCGACAGCCCGGACTTGTGCGTGGCGACGTAGGCCCGGTACAGCTCGCCGGTCAGCAGGTTCGGCGTGAAGGCCGGCGCGGGGGCGGCCAGCAAAGTCGTGAGGCTGACGCCCGGCAGCGGGGCGACCAAAAAGCCGCTGAGCTTCGCGGCCAGGTCGAGCTTCGGCGCGGCCTCGGCGGCGGCGGCCTTGAAGTACGGCTCCTCGCCGGTGACTTCGAGCCAGCCGAGCTTGAGCTTGCGCGGCTCACGCAGGCCGAACTTGGGCGACTTCGGGTTGGGGTCGTCGTTCTTGCCGGCCTGGAAGAGTTCTCGGCGAGCCCCGTCGTCCGGGCTGCCGGTCACGCGGTCGAGGAAGTTCTCGGCCGGGACGGCGATGACGCGGTAGGTCGCCGGGTTGGTCTCCTTGCGGAAGAACTCGAACGCCTCCGCCGGCGACTGGTACTCGGTCGCCAGCGGGTTCAGCGCCGACTGGCCCATGACCGCGGCCTGGGCCGAGCGCACGCGGAATTCGTCGGCGAGGGCGGACTGCACCATCGACGGCGTGTAGCGGGCCTTGTCGCGTAAGCTGCCATCGACGGCGCGCCAGTCGTCGGCGGTCATCTTCTGGAAGAGTTCGTGGTTCGCCAGGTTGCTGACCTCGGCGGCCGCGAAGTGGATGCCGAGCTGGTCGGCCTTCTTGAGCCACAGCATGAACTCGACGTTGTCGCGGGTCGTGTTGGCCGGCTGGTTGCCGAAGTAGTGCGTCTTGTTGCCGCTGCCGTTGGCCAGGATGCGGCGCTCACGCAGGTCGATCAACTGCATCAAGGCTTGGGCGGCGGTGCGGTCGGCCTCCGGCGGGTTCTTGGCCTGGACGACCTGTTCGAGGCTGAACAGCGTGAATTGCAGCGTGCGCTCGCGGTCGGTGCGCTCGTCGTCCATGCTGATCGGCGTGCCGAAGTTGAAGCGCTGCAGCATCTGGTAGCGCTGCTCGAGTTCCTGGCTGAAGTAGTTGCGCTGCACGGCCAGGAAGGCCTTCTCGATCGTCTGCTTGTTCTGGGCGGTGACCGTCTTGAGGTTGTCCGCCACGGCGGTTTGCAGGTTCTGCAAGGCCCGGTCGCTGCCGCGGACCATGTACTCGTTGGCGACGAGCCGGCGGGTCTCGAGGTCGCCGAGTTCCGACGAGTAGACCTTGCGGCCATCGACAACCGCGAGGACTTCGCCGCCGCGAGTGCGGGCGGCGAGGAGCTTGGGGATCATCGAGAAGAGGTCACCCTGCCCGAACTGCAGGACGAAGACGAACATCATAATGCAGGTGAGGATAATGAACAAGATTCGCGTGTTGCGGCGAAAAATGTCGAACGGGTTGAAAGCCATGACACAGCCCTAGTTACGTTGCGTCCGTTGCCCGCCGCCGGCCGCCCCGCGGGGGCCGCCACCCTTGACAGCCCCCGTAGGACTGCTCTAAGTGTGACTGTTCGCCGCCTCGACCGGGTCCGAGTCCGGAGTCGGGGCGGAAGTTCGATTGTAGGAATTCCGCGGTTCGTAACAACCGCAACACGGAGTCGATCCAGGTGCCTGCCCCCCGCAAGACGACCAAGCCCGCCGCCGCGAACCCCTCTATTAAGGAGGGCGACGGCGCGACGGCGACCACCGCCAAGACGACGCGGAAGGCCCCGGCCCGCAAGGCGACCAAGGCCAGCACCGGCGTCGAGCCGGTCGCCAAGCGCGCCGCCCGCAAGCCGTCCAAAGCGGCGGCGGGGGTGACCGTCCGCGAGCCGCTCATCCCCGACGGCAGCGGCGGCTACGACCTGCTCATCGTCGAGTCGCCGGCCAAGGCCAAGACGATCAACAAGTACCTCGGCAACAAATTCAAGGTGCTCGCCAGCTACGGCCACGTCCGCGACCTCGCCACCGGCCGCCGCGTCGAGGGCGAAGAGGTGTCCGGCATCCGCATCGGCGACGGCTGGAAGCTGCGCTACCTCGTCGATGCGGGGGCGAAGGCCAAGGCGAAGGCCGGCAAGGGCCGCGGCCGCCGCACGCAGAAGGAAATCCTCGACGAACTCGCCGCCGCCGCGCAGAAGGCCAAGCGGGTGCTGCTGGCCAGCGACCCCGACCGCGAGGGCGAGTCGATCGCCTGGCACATCGCCGACGAGTTGCAACTCGACGAGTCGCTGACCTTCCGCGTCCGCTTCAACGAGATCACCAAGAACGCGATCCAGCAGGCCCTCGCGGCGGCCGAGAAGATCGACCTCGACCGGGTGCGGGCGCAAGAAGCTCGCCGGGCGATGGACCGCGTCGTCGGCTTCCCCCTGTCGGCGATCCTGGGCGACAAGGTGACCCGCGGCCTGAGCGCCGGCCGGGTGCAGTCGGTGGCGGTGCGCGTCATCGTTGACCGCGAGCGCGAGATCGAAGCATTCCGCACCGAGGAGTACTGGCGGATCACAGCCCTGCTCGCGCCGGAAGCCATGAAGGTCGCGTACACGGCCGACCCCAAGAAGACCAAGATCTTCGCCAAGAAGAAGGACGACAAGCCGAAGGACGCGCCGAAGCCCGGTGCCCCCGCCGACGACGACGACAAGGACGACGCCGAGGACACGCCCGACACCGAGACGCCCGACGCCGCCGACGCCGAGGGCCAGGCCGCAGCGAAGTCGGCGGCCGCGCCCGAGAAGGCCGGCCTGCCGCGGCCGCCGGAGGGCAGCTTCCTGACCGAGTTAGCGAAGTGGAACGACGCCGAGCCGGTGCTGAAGAACGAGGCGGACGCCGACCGCATCGCCGCGGCGTTGCAGGGGGCGAAGTTCGTCGTCTCGAAGCTCGAGCAGAAGGACCGCCCCGAGCGTGCCCCCGCGCCGTTCACCACCTCGACGCTGCAACAGCAGGCCAACATCCGCCTGCGGTTTAGCGCCAGCCGCACGATGCAGACCGCCCAGCGGCTCTACGAGGGCGTCGATCTCGGCAGCGAAGGCACCGTCGCGCTGATCACGTACATGCGGACCGACTCGACGCGCATCGGCCCGGACGCCTTGAACAACGTCCGCAGCTACATCGACACCACCTTCGGCGGCGCGTACCTGCCGGGCAAGCCGAACTTCTACTCGTCGGGCAAGGGGGCGCAAGAGGCCCACGAGTGCGTCCGGCCGACGGACGTGACCATGACCCCGCGCCGCGCCGAGAGTGCGGGCCTCGGCGGCGACCAACTGCGACTGTACACGCTGGTCTACAACCGCTTCGTCGCCTGCCAGATGACCCCGGCGATCTTCGCGGTCACCAACGTCGAGGTGACCGCCGGCCCCGGCCTGTT
>JAYTUC010000145.1:0-6920 GCA_043744775.1 Fimbriiglobus sp.
CCCGAGGTCATGGACATCGCGAAGGAGTCGAAGGAGACGCTGGAAATGTACGGGGCCGAGCCGGGCAAGGCGTCGTTCGCCAACTCGTGTCTGCTGGCCCGGCGGATGCTCGAAAAGGGCGTGCGCTTCGTGCAGATTTACCACGAGGCGTGGGACCAGCACGGCGACCTCAAGAACGGCCTGACGAAGAACTGCAAGGACACCGACCGCGCCAGTTGGGCGCTCGTCACCGACCTGAAGCGGCGCGGGCTGCTCGACGACACGCTGGTGATCTGGGGCGGCGAGTTCGGCCGCACGCCGATGATGCAGGGCGGGGACAACGGCCGCGACCACCACCCGAACGCGTTCACGATGTGGATGGCCGGCGGCGGCGTGAAGAAGGGTTTGACACTCGGCCAGACCGACGACCTGGGCTTCAACGCCGTCGAGGACCGCGTCCACGTCCACGACCTGCACGCGACGTTGCTGCACCTGATGGGCTTCGACCACACGAAGTTGACGTTCAAGTCGCAGGGCCTCGACATGCGGCTGACCGGCGTCCACGGCAAGCTCGTCAAGAAGATGCTGGCGTAGGCTGCCACGGTGACAGTTGCCGGCGACTGCCACGGAGGGCGGCTTATCGTAAGTCCCGATCAGCTGCCGACTTGGGCAATTTCGGAGCAATTGGTACGCGGCTTGCATTTAGTGAGGCGTCCGCTGCCTGACCCGATCCGCGGGGGCGGGTGGCTGGCCAAACTGACCCGTTGTCCGCGGATCGTGAGAGGAGTTTCCGATGCTGACGACCCTACGTAACGGCCTGCCCCGCACGACAACCGCCGGGGCCGCGACTCGTCTGGCCAACGCCTTCGACCACTTCTTCGAGGGTGCCCCTGCCGCGGCCGCCTGGACCGCCGTCCCGCTGGCCGTGTGGGAGGACGAGGAGGTCGTGTCCGTGCAAATCGACATGCCTGGCGTCGCCGAGGCCGATGTCGATCTGACTGTCCAGGACGGCGTGCTGACCGTCCGCGCCGAGCGCAAGCGGGTCAGCGAAAGCGCGCTGTGCGACACCCGCAGCTACGGCCGCTTCGAGCAACGCATCACCCTGCCGCGCGGCGTCGATCCCGAGCGCGTCGAGGCCAAGTTGCGCGACGGCGTACTCGGCGTGACGTTGCCGAAGACCCCGTCGGCCAAGCCGCGGAAGATCAGCGTTTCCGCGGCGTAAACCGCGATAGTCTTGGCGAGCCGGGAGCGTGAGCGCCCAAAGTTCTCAACGTGCGGGCGAAGAGTTCGGGGCACTCACTCCCCTGGCTCGCCGGTTCAGTTCAAGTCCGTGGTGTTGCCTGCCAGGTCGCCGATGATTTGCGTGACACTTTGGTAGTCGAAGATGTGAGGCGTGCCACCGGGGCCGGCGAACAACCCCGTCCCGTTGCGGTACGCGACGGCATTTCGGTGGTCGATCTCCAGCCGGTCGCCGTTAGTGAGTGCCACCGTGAAGGGGCTGAATGGCGTGAAGTTCACGTACTGGCTCATCGCGGCGTTAAATGTCTTGCGGTCCATGTCGATCCCCTGAGGTGCGGTCGAACGACCCCATCATACCGTCAAGTTTGCGGCCCAATAACGATCGCGAGTTCCTCGCGTCGATGCCCTGGCTCACTACCGCCCCCCACTCGCCGCCGGCGTCCCCTCGGCCTGCGCCATGCTGCTCGCCCACGCCTCCAGCGCCGCCGCGGCCGGGTGCGCCGGGGTGCGGCAGGCGGGGGCCTTCTGGCCGCCGTGGGCGGTCACGGTCTTCGCCAGCAGCTCACTCGCCGACGGCTTGACGCGGTCGAGGTGCGCGAAGGCGACGAGCAGGTTCGCCCGCGCGGCGTCGGCGTCGGCGAAGCCGGTGGGGATCGCCTTGAGCTTGAACGTCCCGGCGTAGTCGGGCTTGGCGTGGCAGCTCGCGCACAGGTTCGTCAGGATCGGCTGCACCTTCGACGGGAAGGCTTTCGCCGCGACGGTGTTGAAGTCGCCGGGGGCGAACTTGGCCGGCAACGCCGGGTCGGCGGCGGCGCGGCCGGCGAGGTACTTCGCCACGTCGTCGCGGCCGGTGCCGACGAACAGCACACTCACCGCGGGGATCACCTGCGTGGCGTCGCCGCTGCCGCGGACGTAGTTGCCGCGCGGGTCCACGGTGAAGGTCCCCTCGACGATTTTGTACGTGTCGAGCAGCAGCACGACCGGCTGCGGCCCGCCGGGCTTCTCCGGAGCCTGGGCGAGGGCAGTGGCGGCGAGGATTTGCAGGCCCGCGGCGGCGGCGAGGAAATACGATGTCTTCATGCGGGGCGCATACCGGGCCGCCCCGGCCGGCGTCAAGGCGTTCTCAGCGAGGCGAATCGTGAAGGCGGAAATCCTGAGTATCGGCACCGAGATCACCACCGGCCGCAACCTCGACACCAACGGCCAGTGGCTCAGCCAGCGGCTCGCGGAGGTCGGCGTCCCGGTCGGCTTCCACACCACCGTCGCCGACGACTTGGCCGACAACGTCGCGTGCCTGCGCGCCGCCGGCCGCCGGGCGAGACTCGTGCTGATCACCGGCGGCCTCGGCCCGACGCTCGACGACCTGACCCGCGAAGCCCTCGCCGCCGTGGCCGGGGTCGAGCTCGTCGAGGACGCCGACGCGCTCGCGGCGATCGAGGCGATGTACGCCCGCCGCAACCGCGCGATGCCGGCCCGCAACCGGGTGCAGGCGCTGTGCCCCCGCGGGGCGACGCTCATCCCGAACCCGCTCGGCACCGCGCCGGGGGTCTGGATGGAGCACGAGGGCACGGCTTACGCCGCGATGCCGGGGGTGCCGTCGGAGATGAAGAAGATGTACGAGGAGCAGGTCAAGCCGCGCCTCGCCGGGCTGGGCTTCTCCGGCGGGGTCGTCGTCGAGCGCAAGCTGAACACCTTCGGCCTGGGCGAGTCGCAGGCGGAAGAGTTACTCGGCGACGTGACCCGGCGCGGGGCCGTGCCCGAGGTCGGCATCACGGCGTCGGACGCGGTGATCTCGCTGCGCGTCATCGCCCACGCCGCCGACGACGCCGCGGCGCAGGCGCTCATCGCTCCGGTCGAAGCGACGATCCGCGAGCGGCTGGGCACTGCTGTGTACGGCAGCGGCGACGAGGAGTTGCACGACGCCGTCTGCCGCCAACTCGCCGGCCGCTGCCAGACCGTCGCCACGGCCGAGAGCCTCACCGCCGGGCTGGTCGCGGCGCGAATGGCCCTGGTGCCGGGGGCGAGCCACGTGCTGTTGGGCGGCGTCGTCTCGTACACCAACGACGTCAAGTCCCGCGAACTCGGCGTGCCCAAGGCGTTGCTCGACGAGCGCACGGCCGTGTGCGACGAGGTCGCGCGGCTCATGGCCGAGGGAGTGCGGGCGAAGTTCGGCAGCGACTTCGGCCTCGCGACCACCGGCTACGCCGGGCCGACGGCCGGGCCGGACGGCACACCGGTCGGCACGGTGTTCGTCGCGGTCGCCTGGGACGGCGGGACACGGGTACAGCCGTTTACGTGGGGCGGCACTCGGACCGAAATTCAGAGCCGCACGGCCCGACTGGCCCTGAATTTGTTGCGGCTGGTGCTGCTCGAAGTCCCGCCGCCGAGTTGAGCGACTTTTCCGACCCCGCCGGTCGCGTCGGCCGGGGTGGCTGTCTCGTCGGTATCCTGGCGGGCCGCGCGTGCAGCCGCCGACCGCCCGGCGACGAAGGATAGACAGAACACCCCCCGACGGAGTTTGTCGTTATGGCCCCGCAACGCTTCCGCCTCAGTCTGACGCCGCTCGAAGACCGCACCGTGCCGAGCGTGTCGCCGCAGCAACTCGCCGGTGCCATCGCCCAGACGAACGCGGCCCAAGAGCACCTCGACCAGTTGATCGAGAAGCAGGTCCAGAACTTCAACGTGTTCATGGTCGCCGACCTTCGGACCTCGCTGCGGAAGGTCACGACGGACAGCCTCGAATCCGCGCGAATTTTGGCCGAGTACCAGAACGACGTGGACGTGCTGGCGCAGTCCGACAGCAGCCTCGGGGGCCTGTTCAGCCACATCGCGGAGTTGCGTTACACCGCCGGGGTGAACGCCGTTTACGCCACGCGGCTGACGACGGCCGTCGGGGGCGTCGCGATTACCGGGGTGACCGACCCGATCCCGGCCGGCGACGCGATCCCGCCGACGCCGCCCCCGGCCCCCCCGGCTCCGCCCGCCCCGCCCCCGCCCGACGTGACGACAAACGCCGGCACGACGGGCAAGCTGCCGGACATCACGGCGTCAACGTTCCGCGACCTCGGCACCGGCGTCAAGGTTCAGGACGTGGCTGTCGGGCAGGGGGCCGCGGTGACGGACGGGCAGGACGTGAACGTCTTCTACACCGGCTTCCTGAAGGACGGTACGGTGTTCGACGGCAACCGCGACAGGGGCGCGACGACGTTCAACACCAACGGCGTCATCCAGGGCTTCAAGCAGGGCCTGATCGGGATGCAGCCGGGTGGGGTCCGCAACATCTCCATCCCCGCCGCGCTCGGCTACGGGGCCGCCGGCTCGCCGCCGAGCATCCCGCCGAACTCCGACCTCGTCTTCGAGGTCAAGCTGCTCTCCGCGACGAACCCCGCCCCCAGGACGGGCACGACCCCCGCGACCGGCGGCACCACGGGCGCGACCGGCACCGGGGCGACGGGGGCCGGCAGCACCACGACCGGCGGCGGCACCTCCGGCACCGGGGCTAGCTCTGGCGCGGGCGGCACCTCGGGCACCGGGGCCACCTCCGGCTCGACGGGCACCGTGACGCCGCCGGCGACGGGCACCTCGGGCACCGCGGGCACCACCGCGGCACCGGGGACCACCGGCTCGGCCGGCACGACGACCGCCGGCACCAACAGCCCGACCGGCACAACGACCCCCGGCACCCCCGGCACCGTGACGCCGGGCACCACGACACCGGTCAGCTAACTCGGAGCGTTCGCCGGTCGCCGTCACGCACGGTGACCCCGATGCGGTCGAGGTACTCGCAGATCGGCACGGCGTACTTCCGGGACGTGCCTAGCGCGTCCCGGATTTCGCCGACCGTTGCCGTGCGGCCGTCGGCCAGTAGCTCCCGCACCCGCCGCGTCAACTCGGCGGCGCTCTCGGCGTGCAGGTAAACTTCGGCCGACACCTCGACGAGCAGGCCCTCGGCGCACGCCACCTCGTAGATCGCCGGCAGCGTCGCGGCCAGCCCGCCGGCGGCGTTGGCGAAGCCCGCCGGCGGCGGCGGCTCGAAGCCGGCGACGCGGTGCGCCTCGACGACCTTGTCGCGCAACTTCCGCTGGTTGACGCTGAGCCGCGGCTTGAAGTCGGCCCCCGCCACACGCTTGCCGTCGAGTGTCAGGGACTGCCGCCGCACGAGCCGGTCGATGACCGCCTCCACGAGCGCCGCCGGCAGGTAGGCTAGCCTCGACGCGATGGCCGCGCGGTCGTGGCTCGACGCCAGCGGCTGCGCGGCGTGCAGGCCCGCCACCACGGCGCGAACCTTCGCCTCGGTCGCCTGGACGCGGTCGATGTGCGTGAAGCGGCCGCGCGTCGGCAACTCGACGAGGAGCGCCGGTCGCTGGAGCGTCGATTGCTGAAGGGCTGCGACGTGGCTCGCCGCGTCGGTGGCGTTGACCCCGGCCGCGGCGGGGAGTTCCTGGAGCGAGATGCCGGCGTCCCCGGCGAGGTAGGCCGCGAGCAGGCAGCGGTCCATGCCGTAGTCCCACGCCAAGGCTTCAAAGACTTCGAGCACCTCCGTCTCGCGCCGCCGGAGCTTCGTCGCCGCCGGCTGCGCCACCCAGCCGCCGCCCAGGGTGCGCTCGCCGGACGAGTCGCGCAAGACGAACGGCTGGTGCCAGACGCTCACGACGTGCTCGCTCAGGAAGAGTTGCGCCAAGACGAAGTCGCCGGGTTCGGCGCGGTCGGCGTCGAGGACCGAGACGACGGCCTGCACGTCGCCGGTGCCGAGGTGCAGCCGCGCCGTCAGGCGGTGCCGCACGCCGGGGCCGTCGGCCGACGCCCGCAGATGCACGGTCAGGACGCGCGACGGCGTCAGGTAGCCGGTCGCCGCGAGTTCGTGGCCGCGGCCGATCGCGTCGAGCGGCACGCCCGGCAGGTTGACCGCCGCCCGCTGGCCACGCCCGACACTCGAAACCACCTCGCCGTGGTGGCTCAGGGAGCGCACGCGGACGTTCTCGCCGGTGCCGTCGGGCCGGTGCCAGGTGACAAGTTCCTCGACGCGCAACTCGCCCGACATGACACTTCCGGTGACGACGGTGCCGTGGCCGGGCAGCGTGAACGCCCGGTCGATCGCCAGGCGGAACGGCAGCCCGTCGTCGCCGCGCGTCAGCCCGCGGGCCGCCTCGACGAGGGCGTCGCGCAGCGCCGGCAGGCCGACGCCGGTCTTCACCGACGTGGGCACGATCGCGGCCGCTTCGAGGGTCGTGCCGGCGAGCAGGTCGCGTACCTCGAGCACCCGCAGTTCAAGCGTCACGTCATCGACGGCGTCGCACTTCGTCAGCGCGACGACGCCGCGGCTCACGCCCAGGAGTTGCAGGATTTCGAGGTGTTCGCGGGTCTGCGGCATGACGCCGTCGTCGGCCGCGACGGCGAGCAGCGCGAGGTCGAAGCCGGTCGCACCGGCGAGCATGTTGCGAACGAAGCGCTCGTGGCCCGGCACGTCGATGACGCCGAAGCTCAGGTCGCCGAGTCGCAGCCGGGCGAAGCCGATATCGACGGTGATGCCGCGGGCGCGCTCCTCGGGGAGGCGGTCGCAATCGACGCCGGTGAGGGCCTTCACCAGCGCGGTCTTGCCGTGGTCGATGTGCCCGGCGGTGCCGAGAATCCAGTCGCGCGTCATGCAGGTAGTTTACGGAATGCGACCGGCGAGCCGGAAGCGTCAGCGCCCGGAGTTCGGA
>JAYTUC010000146.1:0-25973 GCA_043744775.1 Fimbriiglobus sp.
CATGATCCACCTCATGCTGAACCGACTCCAACCGAAGGGCGGGGATGCAGAGTTCCACTACCGACAGGCCGCCTGACCCCCCTTATGGGACAGTCACTCATTGCCAACGCAGTTGCCTGGGCACTTGCCAAGTTCAGACATACCAGGATGTTTTTTCAACTTGCAAACATCTCCTGCTCTGACACTAGGAGGCGTGACCGCGTTCAAGACCACCTGATAAGCCTTCGTGAAATTGCAGAGTCGAGCAGCTGATGTTAGCAGGGTATACTATCTGTTCACTCGCTTGAAGTTACAATTCTGGTAGCTACAGGGCCTCAGTCCGCAGGGCCATTCCTTGATCGATCTTGGCGGAGTTTGTGAGGTTGGGTACTCCGGGGCTCATTGTTTGCCGACCCAGGAGTGGTGCCGTGACCTCCCCCGGCTTGCTCGAAGTCTTGGCCGACGTGCCCGACCCCCGGTCCCGACACGGCCAGATTCACCCCCTGCCCGCGGCCCTCGGGCTCGTCGCCCTCGCCATGCTCTCGGGCCGCACCAGCCTGACCGCCATCAGCCGCTTCGGACGCCAGCACGGCGCGCCCCTCGCCTGGGCCCCCAGGTTCCGACGCGGCAAGACCCCCGCCGCCTCCACGCTCTCCCGGACGCTCCGACGCTTCGACGCCGGCGAACTCGAGGCCGCCTCCGCCCGCTGGGTTCAGGGCCGGACCGCCCACCGGCCGTTCGAGCACACCTCGCACGACGGCAAGACCTTGCGCGGCAGCCGCGACGGCACCGGCTTCGGCGTCCACCTCGTCGCCGCCTACGCCCCGCACGTCGAGGCCGTCCTGCGTCAGGTCCGCGTCGATTCCAAGGCGGACGAGCACAAGGCCGCCCTGGAACTCCTGGGCTTGCTGCCCGTGAGGGGCAAGGTCGTCGTCGGCGACGCGATGTTCTGCCGGCGCGACGTGGCCGAGGCGGTCGCCGACGCCGGCGGGGATTACGTCCTGTTCGTCAAGGGCAACCAGAAGGCGCTGAAGACCGACATCGAAGCCGGCCTGACGTTCGAGGACTCCGCCCGCCGCCTCGCGGCGGCCGCCCCCCCTGCGGACCGACGGCCCCTGTCGGCTGAGGCCGAGGCGCGGACGGCCAGTGAGGGCGACAAGGGGCACGTCCGGCGGGGGCGTCGGACGCTCCGACTGACGCCGATCCTGACGGCCCACGGGCGTTGGGGAGGCTTGAGGCAAGGGTTCCGGCTGACGCGGCAGCTCGGCGAAGGCCCGAAGGCGCTCCATCAGGTTGAGGTTCGGCGGGTCACTCGGCGGCCAACCCCTGAGCGACCTTGTTGCGTTGGTAGCGGGCGTTGTCGAGGACCAGTGTGACCGGGCCGACCAGACTTTCGGCCGCGACGGCGCGGAGCACTTCGCACATCGTGTCGGTGTTGACGACCGCGGGATTGGTGACGGTCAGGGGCCGTCGGGGGACGGCGTCCCGAGCCCCGAGCACGTCGAACCGTTAGCGACCGGATGCGGCGCGGACGAACACCCGGAGGACGGCCCGAAAGCAGCACAGGTGGGTCCCGTAGGCGGGGCGGGCGGCGTTCACGAAGGGGACGTGGCCGGTGCCCCGCGACGGCGTCGTCGAGGGCCGGTTGGGGTACTCGGGTTGCCCGCCGCGACGCTTGCCGGAGAGGGTCTTGGGCGGAGCCGGCTTGACGTGTGGCCGGCCGGACGGCAGAGGTTTCGAGGAGTTGTGGTCCGACCGGGCGGGGAGCGGCGACCCGGCCTTCGAGGTAGGCGACGCGGGCCTCAAACCCGGCGACGACGGCTCCGGTGGCGGCACGACAGGCGGCGGGGATTCGGTCCCACAGGTCGGTCGGAAGGGGCGGCGACCGGGTTACGCCCAACTACGCCCTCCAGAAGCCACGCCGCTCGACACGAACCCGTCAAGCCATGAGCGGCCCCCCGTTTCCGCGACCCGACCGGCCGGACTGCGGACTGCACCGCGACTGGACCCGCGCCGGCGTCTCGGGGCCGAGCCGCGAAGGGGGTTCGGGCCAAGCCGGCCCCCGATTCGACACCTGCGAACCCTTCCTCGAAGCCACCCTCGCGGGTGCCACCCCGCCGGCGGCCGCGCACCCGCCGGCGGCCACCCCGCCGGCGGCCTCACGGCGCGGCGGGGGCGAAGGCGACGGCGTGGACGCGGCCGGCGGGCCAGGCCCAGGTCGCGCGCGCCTTGCCGGTGTCGAGGCGCGAGAAGCGGACGAAGCCGTCCCAGCCGGCCGACGCGAGGGTCTGGCCGTCGGGGGAGACGGCGAGGCCGCGCACCGCCTGCGTGTGGACGCTCAGCGCGGCCGAGGAGCCGTCGGCGACCGCCCAGAGCCGCACCGTGGTGTCCCAGCTCGCGCTCGCCAGGTGCCGGCCGTCGGGGGTGAACGCCAGCGCGCCGACGGCGTTGCCGTGCCGGGCGAAGTCGCGCAGTGGCTTGCGGGTGGCGAGGTCCCAGAGGCGCACGGCGTGGTCGCCGCCGCCGGTCGCCAGGACGCGGCCGCCCGGCGCGAACGCGACCGCGGCGACGAGCTTGGCGTGGCCGCGCGTCGCCATGCCGAGGCGGCCGGTGGCGACCTCCCAGACGCAGAGCTGCTCGTCAAAGCCGCCGGACGCGAGGACCAAGCCGTCGGGCGAGAAGGCCAGGCATGCGGAGCCGGAGCGGTGGCCGGCGAGGGCGCGGGGCGGGCCGCCGACCAGGTCCCAGAGGGTCACGCCCTCGGCGCGGCTCGACGCCGCCAGCGTGCGGCCGTCCGGGGCGAAGGCGAGCGCGGCGACGGGGCCGCTGTGCCGGAAGCGCGCCGCGTCGGGCCGCCCCGTGGCGGGGTCCCAGAGCCGCACCGTGCCGTCGTCCCCGGCGGTGGCGAGCCGCCGGCCGTCGGGCGAGAAGGCGACCGCCCGCACGTCGCCGTCGTGGGCCCCGAAGGCGGCGACCTCGCGGCACGCGGCGGCGTCCCAGAGGCGCACCGCGCCGCCCGCGCCGACCGCCGCAACGAGGGCCACGGCGGCGGCCGGCGCGGCCGGCCGGGGGTCGCGGGGCGTGGCCGGCGGCCGCGGCGCGTCCGACGAGAGGCGGGCGGCCAGCGTGCCGGTCCGGGTGGCCCATAGCTCGACCACGCCGCCCGCCTGGGCCGCGGCGAGGGTCCGGCCGTCCGGGGCGAACGCCAGCGCCGCCGGCGACGCGGTGTCGAGCCGCCAGCCGGGGCGGCCGGTCAGCGAACTCCAGAGCTGCACGCCGCCGCCGGCCTGGCCCGCGGCGACGAGCGACCCCAGGTCGGCGAAGGCGACCGGGCCGCACGCGGCGGCGTCGAACCACGGCTCGCCCTCCGGCCACTCGAAGACCCGCAGCCGCCCCGCCGCGCAGACCGCCGCGAGGTGCCCGTCGCCGCTGAGCGCGACGGCCTCGGCCGGCGCGGGGTCGCCGGCGTGCCCCGCCGCGTGCGGCGTGCCGTCGGCCGCGCCCCACGCGGGCCCGCCCGGCCCCAGCGCGACCGGCCGCGCGCCCCGGCCCGCGGGGGCGACGGCCCGGCCGGTGCCGGTCACCAGGTCCCACGACCGCACCGACCCGTCGGCCCCGGCCGCGGCGAGCTCGCGCCCGTCGGGCGAGAACGCCAGGGCCGCGGCCCCCCCGCGCCCGGCCGGCGGGTCCAGGGTGGCACCTCGCTCGCCCGTGACGGCGTCCCAGAGTTGCACCGGCCCCGTTGGCCCCGCGGCCGCCAGCGTGCGAGCGTCGGGCGAGAAGGCGACCGCCTGGGCCTCCCCCGGCCCGCCCAGCGCCCGCGCCGGGCCGCCCGCGGTCGCGTCCCAGACCCTCAAGCCGGTCGCTTCGGCCAGGGCCACGATGCGACCGTCGCCGGAGAACGCGAGGGCGACGGAGGGCGGGGACTCCGCGGGGTGCGGCACGGCCTCGGCGGCGTCCAACTCGGCGAGCAGTTCCGCGCGCGGCGTGAAGCCCGTCTCCTGGAGGCCGGGGGGCGGGCCGCCCACCCCCCGCGCCGGGGCCAGGTCGAACGAGATGACGCTGGCGATTGTCGGCGACAGGGTGCCGGCGGGCGTCGGCGGCGTGACCAGGAACGGCATCGTGTGCCGCGTCACGAACTCCTCGGCGGCCCGGTCCGGCGGCGTCAGTCCCAGCGCCGCGGCCAGGGCGACGTAGGCGGCGGCGGCCGGGCTGGCGGGCGCGGCCTCGACCACCGGGAGGCCGGCCAGCGCGGCCGCGCCGACCGCCGGGTCCTGCGGGACGCCCACGGCCAGGGCCGTCGCCCCCAGCGCCTCGCGGAACTCGGCCTCCCAGCCGCCGGCCGGCTCGCCGAGCGGCGCGGTCAGCAGCACCCCGCGTAGCGTGACCGCCGCGCCCGCCGCCCGCGCCGCCCGCACCATCTCGAGCAGCGGCGGCAGCGTGCGGTAGGCCATCGGCTCGGCCCGCAGAACGACCAGGACCTCGTCGCAGCCGTTCAACAGCGGCGGCAGGTGCGGCCCCGAGGCCAGCGGCGGCGAGTCGATCACCACGAGCCGGTAGCGGGCGCGCAGCTCCGGCGCGCGCAGCCAGGCCACGCCGGCGGCGGTCGCGTCGAGCGACAGCACGTCGAGGTTCGGCCGCACGGCGGCGCGCAGCTGGCCGGGTGCCCCCCGCGCCGGGGGCGGGGCCGCGGCCGGCAGGTCCAGCGCGGCCGCGACCCCGCCGACGGGGTCGGCGTCCACCAGTAGTACCGGCACGCCGCGGCGGGCGGCGACGGCGGCGAGGTTCACGGCGGTCGTCGTCTTGCCGACGCCGCCCTTCTGGCTCGCCACGAGGAGCGTCTTCAAGCGGCACCGTGCGCGGGGTGGCGCTGTTGGGGGGCGGGTCGGGGGGACGGCCGCGGCGGCTCGGGGGCCGGGCCGATCGCCTCGTGAAGGGCGCGGGCGACGGCCCGGAGCGCGTCGAGCGCGGGGCCGGCCGGGGGCGGCGCGCCGGGGGCGGCCGGCCAGTCGCGCGCCGCCTCGTCGAAGGGGATCGGCGGCTCCAACACCAGGCCCGGCTGCATCCGGCGCAGGCGGCCGAGGACGGCGTCCTGCACCGGGTCGGGGGCGTAGAGACCGACGAGCAGGCCGAGGAGTTCGAGCTTCGCGTTGGCGTCCTGGGCCGCGCTGAGGGCCACGCCGGCGGCGGCGAAGGTGCGCAGCGACGCCGGGTCGGCGAGGGCGGTCAGCACCAGCCCGTCGGCGCGGCGCAGCAGCGCCGCCGCGCCGGCCCCGAGCAGCGACGGCGCGTCAACAACCGCCAGCTCGCCGGGCTTGAGGGCGTCGAGGGCGGCCGGCCCCGCGAGGCAGCGGACGTTGGCCCACGCGCAGCGGCCCGACGGCCCGCACGCCACCTGCCGCGCGGCCCCCAGGGGGTCGGCGTCGATCAGCGCGACGGCCCGCCCGGCCTGCCCGAAGGCCCAGGCGAGCGCGAGCGCGGCCGTGGTGCGGCCGGTGCCGCCCTTCTGGCTCGCGACCACGAGGACGTACGGCGGCGGGGTCATCCGACGCCCCCCGTCACGACCACGACCCGGCACCCCGCCGACCCGACCGCCACCGCCGCGAAGCGACTCCCCGACGCCGCGAAGGCCCGCGCGTCCAGCGGCGACGGGAACTTCGCCTCCTCCGCGGCCGGCGAGTCGTCCGCGAAGCGCAACACGATGCCGTCCTCCGTCAGGCCGTAAAGTGCGTCGGCGTCCGTCGCCACGCGCTCGACCGCCGCGCCGCCCGGCACCGGCCGCACTTCGCCGGCGGTCGCGCCGATCTCGACCAGGCCCGCGTCGGTCACGGCGTACAGCCGGCCGGCGTGGCCGGGCCAGGGGCCGAGTTGCCGGCACGCGCCCGGCAGCGTCACCGTGCCGAGGCGTGCCCCGCCGGCGGCGTACCGCGTGACGAGGGTGTCGGCCCCGACCTCGGCGACGGCGGCGACCGCGACCCCCCCGCCCGGCAGGCGGGCGACGAGCCGCGCGTCGGGGTCCACGCCCGCGTCCCAGAGCCGGCCGCCGGCCGCGCCGTAGGCGGCGACGGCGTCCCCGGTCAGCACGGCGACGCCGTCGTCGCCCGCCGCCATCGCCCGCACAGACGCGGGCAGCGTCGCCTTCGGCTCCGGCCGGGCCGCGCCGGGCGCGAGGCGCTCGAGGCGGTTGCCGCGCGCCAGCCAGAGCGTGCCGTCCGGGGTCGCCGCGACGTGGTCGAGGCCGGCGAGTAGTAGCGGCCGGGCCGCGCCGCCGCCGTCGGCCGGGGCGGCGAACAGCCCCGCGGCGGTGGCGGCGACGAACTCGGCGCGGCCGCCGACGCCGAGCCGCGGCACCAGGCCGAAGGCCTCGACGCCGAGGGTCCGGGACCAACCCCGCGGCGTCTCCGCCGGGGCGGGGCCGGCCAGCGCCCGCGCGGCGTCGTCGGCCGGGCGGCGGGGTCCTTGCCCAAGAGCGCCCCGAGCAGTTTCGCCCACGGGCTTGGCAGGCGGGGGCAGAGGGCCGGCGCGTCGTAGAGGTGCTGGCGGGCCAACTCGGGGACCGACCCCGCGAACGGGGGGCGGCCGTGCAGCAACTCGTACAGGACCGCCCCGAGCGCGTACACGTCACCGGCCGGCGAGCAGGCCCCCGTGAAGCCCTCCGGGGCCAGGTACTCCGGGGTGCCGTCGGCCGGACGCAGCGCCCCGTCGTCGGGCCGCGCGCCGCGCGACAGGCCGAAGTCGGCCAGCCGCGCCGCGGCGCGGTCGGGGCCGGCGAAGAGCACGTTCTCGGGCTTCACGTCGCGGTGGACCACCCCGGCCGCGTGGGCGTAGGCCAGGCCGGCGGCGAGTTGCCGCGCCAGGCCCCACGCCGCGTCGGCCGCCCACAGCGCGCCCGGCGTCAGCGCCGCCCGCAGGCTCCCGCCGCGGCAGTGCTCCAGGATCAGGCAGCGGCCGCCCGCGCCGTCCTCGGCCAGGTTCAGCACGCGCAGCACCGCCGGGTGCCGCAGCCGCGTCAGCGCGTTCAACTCGCGGTAGAAGCCGCCGCCCCCGCCGGGCCGCGCGTCGAACCGCTTGACGGCCACGTCGGACCCCGTGGCGCGGTCGCGCGCCGCCCAGACGGTCGCGGAGCCGCCGCGGCCCAGCACCGCGCCGAGCGCGTAGCGCGGCCCCAGGTCGGGCGGAACCTCGGCCGCGTCGGACGCGGCACCCCCAGGGGAGGCACAATGGCGGGCCAGCTTGGCAGTCATTCCGGGCACACTTGTCGAGGGGGTGGGTGGGGGGCGTCACGCGGGCGGGCGGGATAACTCGGCGACGACCTCGTCGTGAGTCTTGCCCTGCCCCGGCCAGTCGAGCAGCGGCTTGAGGCGGTCGGCCAGCGCGACCACGAACCGGCTCTCCTCACTGCCGCGCGACCGGCACTCGGTCTGGAGGCAGTCGAGTTGCTGCCCGCTGAAGTGGGCGAAAGTGCCGGCCAGCACCCCGGCCAGCAGCGGGTCGCCGGGCGACTTCGACTCGGCGCTCGCGGCCGCCGCCAGCACCGGGTCGCGCACCGCCACGACGATTAGGCCGCGGGCGTGCTGCGTGAAGTCGAAGCGGGTCGCCCCCCAGCCGTGGTGGCTGAACAGGCTCGCCAGCGCCGCCTCGAACAGGCCCAGCGGCTCGCTCTGCAGCGGCTTGCCGTGGAACTCCGAGAGCTCCTTCTCGACGCGGCGGGCGAAGTCCGCGCCCCAGGCCCGGCCGCAGGTCCGCAGGACCAGGTCCGCGCCGGGGCCGCACTCGGAGTCGAGCGCCTCGCGCAGGCCCCGCAGGAAGTCCTCAGTCAGGGCGACCATGCGCGTGCCGGCCCGGTTGCGCATCACGCCCTTGCCGGGGTCGGTGACGACGTAGTCGCCCTCGGCGAAGTAGTCCGACCGGATCGTCGCGGCGAGCTGACTCATGAGGGCACCCCCCCGGCGGTCACTACGGCGTCGGCGGTCGTGGGCGTCGTCGGCCGGCTCGCCGCGGGGCGGGGGCCTTCGACGTACTCCTCGCGCAAGTCCGCGAGGCCCTTGATCGTCAAATCGAGGTAAGGCGTCAGCAGCCGGAACGCCGGGGCCGGCAGTTCGCGGCGGCAGCCCTCCTTCAGCAGCACGTATGTGTCGCGGACGAACTTCGGCGAGTGGAACGAGTACGCCTGGAGGATCGTCTTGAGCCACGCCAGGAAGTCGTGCTCCAGCCACTCGGCGTCGTCGCGGACCATGGCACTGACGTTGTGCCGCAGCACCAGTTGCGTGTCGCGGAAGCCCTTCGCCCAGGCGTTGGGCTGGTGCAGCGAGTACTCGGGGTAGTCGCGCTTCAGCGCGTCGATGACGTAGCGCACCGCGGCGGCTTCGATGGTCTCGACGGCCTCGGCGGCGGCGAGGCGGGCGTCGAGGCCCGTCGCCCACGCGGCCAGGCGCGCGCGGGCCTCGGGGCCGGGGAAGTTGGGGCCGGCGGCGCGGCTCTGGCGGTAGTAGTTCAGGGGCGTGGGCACGGCGAAAACCTCGTTACGCCGCGGCGGCGGCTTGGGTGTGGGCGCGGGTCAGGTACGGCTCGATGGCGGCGAAGTCGGCGGCCGGCAGCGCCCGGCGAAAGCCGTCCCGCAACGCCGCGGCGGCGGCGGCGGCCACCTCGGGCGGCACCCCGGCGGCGGCGTGGACCGACCGGCACCAGTCGAGGCCCTTCTTCTCGAAGAGCGCGTCGTCGTCAAACAGCAGCGCGTGGACGGCGTAACGCACCGCGACGCGCTCCGCCTGCAGGCCGTCGGGCCAGGCCCCGCCGTCCCAGGTCGGGTGTTCAGAGCGCAGGCGCTCCAGGGCGCTGCCGACGGCCGCGGCCTCGGCCCCCTCGACCGCGGCGGCGGCGCGGAGCCGGCCGGGCAAGTCGGCGGCGAAGGCCCGCAGGCCGGCCTTCTCCTCGGCGTTCAGGTAGCGGCTGTCGTTGCTCACGGGCGGGTTCGGCACGTCGGTCACTCCTCGGAAGGTGCGGGCGGTCAGTCCCAGATGAAGCTCGCCAGGTAGGTCGCGTTGGCCCACGGGTCCGGCCCGCCGGCGGCCAGCAGCAGGCCCACCGCCGACGCCTTGGCCGGCTCGTTGGCCCAGTTGACGCTCGACAGGAACGTCGCCGCGGCCAGCTCCGAGAGGCGGCGCGTCGCTTGCGGCGGCTCGACGAACGACTCCTGGTCCAGTTCGGGGTCGGGCGAATTCTGCCAGTTGACCGACCCCCAGAAGTCGCCCGTTTGCTGGCCCGGCGGACGCGGCGAGGGCGCGTTCACCCCCGTCACGTCGGCGAGCAAGGCGGCGATGGCCCCGGACTCGGGCAGGACCAGCTTGCGGCGCGGCGGCGTCATTTCTCGTCCCCCTGGCGGACCTTGGTCAGGATTTCTTTCGCGGTCGCCCCCTCGTTGCGCCAGAACGACGCGGCGTTGACCCGCTTGTTCGTCGAGACGAGGAACTTGCAGTAGTCCTCGCCCATCGAGTAGCACTGCACCTCGATGCACGCGAGCTTCTGCCGCGTCAGCCCCGAAAATGCGGCGGCGAACAGGCCGGCGTAGAAGTAGCAGACCACCTTGCCCACGTCGCCGAGCGACTGCGCCACGGCCGACTCGTGCAGGTCGATGAAGATCAGCCCCTGGCTCTTCTCGCGGAAGTCGTACTGCCAGGTGCCCCAGCCCTCGACGGCCATCGGCCACCACCACGACTCGAGCATCACGCCGACCGA
This sequence comes from Fimbriiglobus sp., assembly GCA_043744775.1. Classification (GTDB taxonomy): domain Bacteria; phylum Planctomycetota; class Planctomycetia; order Gemmatales; family Gemmataceae; genus Fimbriiglobus. The sequence goes on from JAYTUC010000146.1 coordinate 9,715, forward strand.
CATCTTGTCGAAGGCGACCTCGAACTCCTTGGCCGCGCGCTCCGAGTACGTCTGGAGGTCGCGCACGCCCCACTGGTAGCCGACCTTGTACATGATCTCGCCGGCCGCGTCGCCGACGACGTTTTCGAGGCCGCCGAGCAGGCCGGTGATGAAGTCCTCCGAGACGCGCAGCACGCGCTGCCCGTAGATGTTCGTCACCGCGCCGCGCACGGCGTCGTGCTGGTAGAACACGTCTTCGGAGTAGTAGTTGTGGCGGTACGGCTGCTCGCCGGCGTGGACCTTGACGGCGTCGCGCCGGGCCTCGCCGGCCGTGTCGGTCTGGCGCAGCTTGTCGAACCAGCCGGCCGGGGCGGCGGCCGACTTGGGCATCGGGGTGTCCGCGCCGGGCGGGGCCGCGGGCGGGGTCAGGATTGCGGCGGGCATCTCGTCGTCTCCGGAGTCGGTAGGGTTCGCGGGGTCTCGTATTCGGTCACGCTTGCTGGCGCACGGCGGCGACCTCGGCGTTCAGCTCGGACAGTTGCTCGATGCGTGAGCGGGTGATCATCTTGCCCAGGGCGATCAGGATCGAGCCGTTGACCGGGTGCAGGATGTCCTTCGGGGCGAACATGCCGACCATGACGGTCAGGTCCTCGGCGCGCTCGATGTACATGCCGACGGGCAGCTCCACGACCACGCCCTCGCCGAGCACCTGGCTCTGGCAGGCGAGGCGGCTGTTCGGCGCGGACTTGCGGATGAACCCCAGCGTGCGGACCTCGCGCGAGGTCCGGGGCGTCAGCTTGTCCATGCCCTGCGTGATGTGGACGTGGCAGGTGGCGCACAGCCCCTTGCCGCCGCACGCGGTCAGCACCTTCAAGTCGCGCGACAGCAGCGCCTGCAGCAGGTCGCTGCCGGTGTTGACCTGCTGCACTTCGTTGATGGGCGTGAACGTCAGCGTCTTCATCGAGGCTTTCGCGTGCGGGGTCTTCTAGCGGTGCAGGAACTCGGTCAGGAAGCGAACGGTCCAGGCCGCGCCGAACTTGGCGGCGAGGAACGGCTGGCCGGGGGAGTGCGCCATGTGGTCGCGCTTGTAAGCCGCCAGCGCCCGCAGCGACGCGGGCCGGCGCGGCCCCAATTCGGTGCGACGCACCGCCTCGACCCAGGCGGCGAGGTAGCCGGCGAAGGCCCGGACCGACTCGGCCGCCGAGAGCGGGACTTCGGGGGCGGCCCGCGCGAACAGGTGCCCCCCGGTCGAGGACTCGGCCGCCCACGCCGGCGGCGCGGGGTCGCGCGGCAGGCGATACCGCGTCGCCAGGTTCGCCGTCGCGGCCGCGACCTCGGCCCGCGGCGCGGCGAGCAGCCCTGGGATTTGGAGGTCGAGGAAGACCAGCCGCCCGCGGCCGCCGAAGGCCAGCAGCTCCGCGGCGAACACCGGGACGCGGCCGGGGTCGCGCGGGAAGATCAGCACGTTGACGATGTCGCAGGCCGGCCCGGCGATGTGGACCGCGCGGCACTCGGCCAGGGGCCGACCGGCCGGCCCCACCCGCCAGCGGCAGGCCCGCAGGCCGACCCGGCCGCCGACGCCGGCCGGCGACGCCGCCAGGTCGGCCGCGAGGGGCCAGCGCGCCAGGCCCAGCGGCGCGAGCAGCCGCCGGGTCGCCCGCCAGGCCCCGGCGAAGGGCCGCGGCGGGGCGACGGTCCCGGCGGGCGGGGTCGCGGTGTCAATCATCGGCCCCTCCCGGTGGGCGCGGTCAGGGCCGCAGCGAACTCGGCGTAGGAGCCGAAGCGGTCGGCGGGGTCCTTGCTCAGCGCCTTGAGCGTCGCGGCCGACGCGGCGGGCGGCAAGCCGGGCACGAGCCGGTCGGGCGGCGCGGGGGTCCGCTCCGCGTGCTGCGTCATGACTTCCAGGGGCGAGTCGCCGTCGAACGGCACGCGGCCTGTGAGCATCTGGTAGAGGGTCGCGCCGAGCGAGTACTGGTCGGAGCGGGCGTCGGGCGGGCTGCCGCGGAACGCCTCCGGGGCCATGTACGCGCACGTCCCCGCCATCGCGGCCGGCCGGCCCGCCATCGCCGCGGTGCCCAGGTCGGCCAGCTTCACGTCGCGCGACGCCGTCAGCAGGATGTTGGCCGGCTTCACGTCGCGGTGCACCACCCCGACGCGCTGGGCCTCCGCCAGCGCCGACGCCGCCTGCCGGGCCACCGCGACCGCCTGCGGCGCGGACAGCCGGCCGGCGCGGCGGATCAGCTCTTCTAAGCTCGGCCCCTCGACCCACTCCAGCACCAGGTACGGGGCCGGCGCGACCTCGTCGAAGTCCCAGACGCGCACGACGTTCGGGTGGTTCAGCCGCGCCAGCAGCCGCGCCTCGGTGCGGACCCGCTCCCGCTCGGCGGCCGACCGGAGCCGCAACACCTTGACCGCCACCGGGATGCCGAGGCGCTCGTGCCGCGCGCGGAACACCACGCCGTTGGCCCCCTCGCCGACGCGCTCGATCAACGTACACGCCCCCAGCGTCGCCCCCGGCCCGACGTGACCCTCCAGGGCCGGCGGCGGGAGTTCTGCCGGCCGGGTGCCGTCGGACGGGCCGTCCTCAGCGAGAGTCTCGGCGGCAACCGGGCGGACCCGCGCCAGGCGGTCCGCGCCGCCGGGGGCGAGGAGGTGGTCGAGGCTCACCGGCTTCAGGTAGCCCTTGCGGACCAGGGCCAACTCCCGGACGGCGTGCCCGGTGAGGACCTCGACGCGGGCTAGGAACTCGACCGCCCCCTCGCCGGGGACGCGCTCGCGGTCCCACCACAGCTTCGCCGACGCCGCGCCGGCCGCGCCTAAGCTGGATCGCGCGGAGAGCAGGACCCAGAGGTCCGCGTCGTCGGCGACGGGGTGTCGGTGTGCCACATTCATTCAAGGTTCGTCTTGGGGTAAACATTCAATGATTTTTGATACAGATGTCACAACCAATCCTAGCTCAGGCTCGTGAAGCCTGTTAAATCGCGGCGGACGATTGTCGCGGAGAAAGTGCGAAAATCACACAGAAAACCCGCGATTCGCCCTCCGAGAGACGCCCGGAGCCGCGCAGGGTCGCGAGCGACTCTCTGCATAATGACGCCAATGAGGAGCTAAACCTGTACACAACCGTACCGAGAGAGTACGCGCCGCGCCGTACAGTAAGTCCTAAGCTGACGTGACAGCATCCGCCCCACCAGGTCGCCCCATGTCGGACCCCGCCCCGGACCCCGAGCGTACGGTCGGCCCGCCCGGCGCGGCCCGCCCTGGGCGTCCGGACAGCCTGCCCGCGATCGGCAGCGTGCTCGGCAAGTACCGCCTCACCGGCTACCTGGGCGAGGGGACGACCTCGCGCGTCTACCGGGGCCGGCACCTGCGGCTGCCGCTGGAGGTCGCGGTGAAGGTCTTCCGCGACGGCGTCTGGCGCGACCCCGCGGCGCTGGCGCAGTTGCGCGACGAGGCCTCGCTGCTCGCCGGGCTGAACCACCCCAACGTGATCCGCCTCTGGGACTTCGACGACGAGGGGCCGCACCCGTACCTGGTGACCGAGCTGGTGGACGGCCGCACGCTCGCCGGCCTGATGCGCGACTCCGGCCCGCTGCTGCCCGACTGGGCGATTTTCTTGGCGCTACAAGTCGTGGACGGCCTGGAGGCCGCGCTGCGCGTCGGGGTCATCCACCGCGACGTCAAGCCGGCCAACATCCTGCTCGCCAAGGACGGCGTGGCCAAGCTCGCCGACCTGGGCACGGCGATCACGCTGGGCCGCACGCGCGCCGACGGCGGCCTGGCCGGGACCGCGGCGTACATGGCCCCCGAGCAGGCCCGCGGCGAGGCCGGCGTGGACCACCGCGCGGACATCTACTCGCTCGGCGCGACGCTCTACCACGCCGTCGGCGGCCGCATCCCGTTCACGGGCCGGTCCGCGGCCGAGGTGATCGTCAAGCACGCCCTGAGCGCCCCGGCCCCGCTGCACGACGTGGCCCCCGGCGTCCCCCCCGCCGTGTCGGGCGTGGTCGCCCGGATGCTCGCGAAGGCCCCCGCCGACCGCTACGCGACCTACGCCGCCCTCCGCCGCGCCCTCGGCGACTGCCTCGACCCGCCGTCGTGACGCCCGCGCGACCGACCCAGGACGCGAGGCGACTCGGCAGCGGCAACTCCCGCGCGAGCGACCCACGCCCCGATCGCCCGGCCTCGGGGGTGGGTATGGGCGGTGCCGGGTGGAAGCTCGGGGCGAGCGGATCAGCCCTGGCGGGAGGGTCCCCCTGGCGGGGCGGTTGCCGTCGCCGTACCGCCACGCGCCGCAGGCTGGCGAACGGGCTGGCGGCGGCGTGGGCGTAAGTCGTCGTGACTCACCCTCGGGCTGGAGAGCCGGCCGGCCGGGCGGGGACGTGGCGTCGGACGCCAGTCGGGAGGCGGACCTCGCCGCGACCGCCCACCTTCGGCCGGACAGTATTCGCGGCGACCACGTCGCGGTCGCCTCGCTGCGGCACTCCTTCGCCGACCTGGCCGGCCCGGCGGCTCCACCCCGCGAACCCGTGGGCCGAGGTCGCCTACCTCGACGCCCCGCGCCGCAACCGGGTGCGGATGCCCGACGAGGCGGCCGTCACATCTACGGCGGCAGGGTGTTCGGGGCCGCCGTGGACGCGTGGGCGTAGACGCCTAGACGGCCCGGCATGACTTGGACGCGAAGAAGGCGCTCGACGGGTCGTCGATCCTGCGGCCGGCCCAGGAGGCGCTGCGGGGGGCGCAGGAGCGTTCGGAGCGCTCGACTTCATACCTCTTGGCGTGGGGGCCAAAGGGCACGAGTGATGAACGGGGGGGCAGCCATGCGGGTTGCTGGGGCGTTAGCCGCCGTGCGGCGTGGCGACCGGGGTGACACCTGAAAGCAACTGTGGAATCGTGTCGCGGTCGTGTGGCGTATGGGTCTGGCTTGAAATCGATCGGGAGTCACGGCTGTCGCCGCAACCCCCAAGAATCTTATGCTTTGTGTCGAACTCCCTGAGTGGGACAGTCGTCGAACGGAAATGCTCTCGGGGAGGAGAGGGTATCGTACGGCAACGACGCCGAAGTTTTGCCGAGAAGTGACTTGCGTTAGGCCTAGTTAATTGGGGCGACGAACTCTGGTGAAGCCCCGACCGGAGACTGGCCGACCGGGAGGGTCAGAGACGTGTCGCCACGAGATTCCCGTCGTCGATTGGTCGAGGATTGGACACCGCTTACCGGGCCGGCTGGGCGTAATGGCGGGGTCACCAGGGGCAACCGCGAGTTCGTCATCGGCGTTCGGTACGTCGCCGAGACGGGCATCCCTTTGAAGGGAATTGCCCAGGCGTTTCGGCAAGTGGGACACGGCCTCGCACCGGTTCGAAGCGTGGCGCAAGGCGCGCGGCGTTCGAGGCCGTCCGGGACCCCGACTAGGTGTGGCTGATGATCGACACGACGGTCGTCCGCACTCACCACCACGCCGCGGGGTGAACCGCGGGGGCGACCACGAGGACCTGGGCCGGTCGCGGGGCGGTTCAGGGCGCAGGCCCACCCGGCCTCGGAGCAACGGGGCTGCTGACGAGTCCGCAAGCGAAGATCGCGTTCGACCTGACCCGCGAACGCGATCGCACTCGCGATCGCTACGGGCGAAACGCCTGGTGGCCGCGCCAAACTTCGCCGTGGCTACTCCGCCGGCCCGACGACCGTCAGGCTCGCCTCGGAGACGACGCGGTAGAGGCCGTCCCGCAGCGCGGTGCCCCGGATCACGACGGCGTGTTCGCCGGGCGGCCACGCACCCTTCGCGCAGGTGATTTTGAAGTCCGCGGCGGCCCGGCCGGGGGGCAGGGTCACCGCCTCGGCCGCGAGCCGGCCGGCGAGTTCGTCCGGCAGGACCAGATCGAGCCGCACAGGCTCGGTCAGCTTCGCCGAGCGCAGGACCGTGACGGAGACCGCGACCGACTCGCCCGGCCGCACCTGGAACTCGCGGGCCGCGGCCTCGACCTTGAGCAGCGCCCCCTCGATCGACATCGTGATGCGGCCGGCCATTGGGGTGACCAGGTAGCGCTCGGTGCCGCGCGGGTCTGCCACGCGGACGACCCCGACGAGCTCCATGCGGGACGTGCGGGTGGTCTCGAGCCACTCGGGCATGAAGCAGGGGTAGAACGCGCGGCCGGTCGCCGCCGGGACGACGAGGTCCGGGCCGGTGATGCCGTGCCGCTGGTACGACTGGGCCGCGGACATTTGCAGGCTCACCTCGCCGGCGAAGCCCTCGAAGCGCTCGAGCGTGACCTCGGCCGGGTGGGTGCTGCCGCGGTGGACTTTGCGCCCGCCGTCCGCCTCGACCGCCACCAGCTTCAGCCGCGACGCCAGGGTCGTGGCGAGCAGCAGCGCCGGCGTCCGCTCGCCGCCGGGGTGGCGGGCCGTTAGGTCGCCGGGCACCGGGGCTGTCGCCGTCCGGGTGACCCCGTTCGCCGCGCCGCTCACGGACGCCAGGGCGGCGACCGCGGGGGCGTTCGCCGCGGCCTTCACGGACACCTTTAGCTCGGACTTGTCCGCCGGGATGACGAGGCCGGGCGGGACGGTGACGCCCTCGGGCAGCCCCGCCACGGTCAGCGCGATCGGCCCCTTGTGCCCGCCGCGACGTGCCGCCGTCACGACCAGTTCGGCCGCGCCGCCCAGCGGGACGTTCAGCCGGGCGGCGGTCGTGAGCGTGAAATCAGGGGCTGGCCTCTCGGCGGTCAGCCGGTAGACGCCCGCGCGGCTGCCGGCCCGGCCGGACAGGTCGGACACGACGAGGGTGTACGGCCCGTCCGCGGGCAGGGTGAGCGTCAGCCCGGCGTCGGTGGTGCCCGGCAGGTCGTCGCTGCGGGCGAGTTCCTTGCCGTCGGGGCCGACGACGGCCAGGGACACGTCCAGCGGCGAGCCGAAGCGCCGCGCCTCCAGGGCCAGCTCCCAGACCTCGCCCTTGACCCCGGCGCAGCGGAACCGGGCTTCGGGCGAGGCCCCGTCAAGGACGCCGGTGACCGCGGCCGGCAGGGCGAGCGTCTGCCCCGGCTCGGCGACGGTTTCGGGGCGGTCGCTCAGGGGGATGTCGAAGGCGGGGGCCGCCCCCCAGGGGGTCTCGAGCTTGTACGCGAGAATCGCGGCGGCCGGGTCGGCGGGGAAGGCGACGCGGCGTGTGACGGACTCCAGGCCCGCGCCGCCGGTCTTCACCCCGTGGCCGACGAACTCGACATCGCGCGACTCGCCACGTCGGCCAGCGAGCGGCACCGTCGCCACGACCCGCGGGCCGGCGGTGAGCGCGAGGCGGTAGACGAACGCCCGGTCGCCGCGGAAGTCGAGGTCGCTCAGGCTCAGCACATACTCGGCCCCGGCGGCGGCCCGGAAGGTGACCGCGAGGTCGTCGCCGTCGGTGTCCACGGCGTCGAGGACGACGACTCCGCGGGCGTCGCGGACGGTCACCGCGGCGTTCAGGTTGACCCCGAGCCGGCGGGCGAAGACCTCGCAGGTGACCGGGCCGTCGGCGGGGGCGGTGAAGCGGTAGCGATCGACCTCCTCGAGCCGCGACAGCCGGCCGTTGACCGTGACCGGCAGCGCGGGCAACTTCTGCGGCGCGTCGGCGGGCGGCGCTTCGAGGACCTCCGGGCCGGTCCCGACCCAGAAGACGCCGGTCCGCGCTCCCGCCCCGCTGGCCCCGGCGACGGCCCAACGAACTGGGCCGGGCGGCAGGCCGGGGGGCAGCGTCACGCGCCCCGGCTGCTCTCGCGGCAGCAGCGGCGCGGCCAGGGTACTCTTGGCCCCGAACCAGTACGGCGGCGGCGGCACGAGTACCGGCCCCGGCGGCCCCGTGGCGACGAGCTTCACGCGGGGGTCGAGGGCGAAGAACTGCAAGTCGGGCGTCCAGTCGTAGCCGCCGAGTTGCACGTCGATCGCGGTACCGGCCGCGCCGCCGGGCGGGTAGACGTACCCCGGCTCCGGCGGCTTCAACTCGCCGGCTTTCTTTTGCGCGAGCGCGACCGGGCACCAGGCGGCGAGGAGCGCGACCGCGAGCAGTAGCTTCAGCACGCGATTCTCCTGAACTGTCACCCCACCAACTCGCGGAGGACGCGGCCGCCGTTGACGACCGACACCGGGCGGCCGAGCGGGGTCAGGTACGTCTGGTTGCTATCGACGCCCATCTGGTGGAACAGGGTGCGCAGGATGTCCTCGACGCCGACGGGGTCGGCGGCCGGGGCGGTCGCGGCTTTGTTCGTGGCCCCGACGACGCGGCCCGGCTTGACCCCGCCGCCGGCGAACAGCACGCTCTGCGCGGCCGACCAGTGGTCGCGGCCGGCCTGGGCGTTGACCTTCGGCGTGCGGCCCATCTCGCCCATCATCACCACGAGCGTGCTGTCGAGTAGGCCGCGGTCGTCGAGGTCGCTCACCAAAGCGCTGAAGGCCATGTCCACCGCCGGGATCAGGTCCTTTTCGAGGCTCGGGAAGCAGGTGAAGTGGGTGTCCCAGCCGCTGTGATCGACGCCGACGAAGCGGCAGCCGGCCTCCACGAGCCGGCGCGAGAGCAAGGCGCACTGGCCGAGGGTCGTGTGGCCGTAGGCGGCGCGGAGCTTCTCCGGCTCGGCGCGCAGGTCGAACGCCTTGCGGGCGGCCGGCGAGGTCATCAGGTCGTGGGCCTTGGCGTAGTACGTCCCCATCGCGGCAGCCTTGCCCGCGGCCGGCTCGCCGTCGAGGCCGGCGAGCAGCTTGCCCCGCAGCGTGCGGCGGCGGGCGTCGATCCCGGCCACGGGTGCCAGGTCGCGCACCTCGAAGTCCGGCTGCACCGGGTCCCCTTCGAGGACGAACGGCGAGTGCGCGGCCCCGAGCAGCCCCGCCCCGCCGGCGGTCAGCGGGTGCGGCAGGTTGACGTAAGGCGGGACGGCCCCGCGGCCGCCGAGTTCCCGCGACACGACCGAACCAATCGACGGGTACAGGACGTTGTTCGGCTTGCGGGTGTTGGTGCCGTCGGCGAAGTCGGCCTTGTAGCCGGTCATGACGTAGTGGTAGCCGGTGGTGTGGCCGTTGTCGGCGTGGCTGTGGCTCCGCAGGATCGCGTACTTGTGCGCGACCTTGGCGCACCGCGGCAGGTGCTCGCCGACGAACGTGCCGGGCACGCTGGTGGCGATCGGCTTGTACGGCCCGCGGACCTCCGCCGGGGCGTCGGGCTTGAGGTCCCACATGTCGATCGTGCTGGGGCCGCCCTCCAGGAAGAGGAAGATGCACGCTTTGGCCGGCACCTTGGCGTCGGGCGCGGCGGTCGCCTGCATCTGGAGCAGCCGCGGCAGCGACAGCCCCCCGAGCATCCCGGCGGTGCCGACGCGGATCGCGGTGCGGCGAGACATCGGAGCGGACATGGCGGACCCCCTCAAGCGCGGCGAAAGTCAGAAGGCGAGCCGGAAGCGTCAGCGCCCGGAGTTCTTCGCGTCGTCAACAAAAACTCCGGGCGCTGACGCTTCCGGCTCGCCTTGCCTACCGGTTGTACAGGAACTCTTTGCTGTTGAGCACGGCCCACAGCACGTCTTCGGCGGCGGACTGGCGGGTGCCCTCGGCGAAGGCTTCGCGCAGGCGGGCGGCCTCGGCGGGGGTCGGGCGGCGGCCCAGGCCCGCCAGGAACAACTCCTCGACGACCGCGTCCGGCGACAGCTTCGCATCGGCCAAGCGGCGGGCGGTGCCGGAGCGTGCCTGGACCTTGCCCGCGACCTCCGGCGAGTTCATTAGGTGCAGCGCCTGCGCGATGCTCGGGTCGGTGCCGCGCTCGCACTCGCAGACGCTGTAGCGCACCGGGCGGCCGAAGATGCGGAAGAAGTACGACGGCATCCGGTTGTCCCAGACCTCGATCGCCCGGTAGCCGGCCGGCCAGCCGTTGAACTTCTCCGGCACCCCGGTGACCCGCCCGATGGCGTCGAGCAGCACCTCGGCCGGCATCGGCTTGACCGCCGCGTGCGAGAAGTTCTGCTCGTCGCCCGCGTTCCCCGGCGTGGCCCGGCTAGTCAACTGGTAGGCCCGCGACAGCAGCAGCATCTTGGTGAACGCCTTCAGGTCGTACTTCACCGCGCGGAGGTGCGCGGCCAGCGCGGCCAGCAGCGGCTCGTTCGACGCCGGGTTGGTCGCGCGCAGGTCGTCCACCGGCTCGACGAGGCCGCGGCCGAAGTAGTGCGCCCAGAGCCGGTTCGCGACGGCGGTGGCGAAGTACGGGTTGTCCGGGGCGGTCATCCAGTCGGCGAGCCTCACCCGCCGGTCGTCGCCGGGGGCGAAGGCTGACGGCTGTGCCCCGAGCGGTCGGGCGGGGACGGTCTTCTTGGTAGTCGGCGGGCCGAGGTCGGAGCCGAGTTTCCAGACGACCGACTCGCCGCCGCCGGGCAGCGGCTTGCGGGCGACGCCGGAGAACAGGCCGGCCAGCGCCCAGTAGTCGTCCTGGCCCCAGCGCTCCGACGGGTGGTGGTGGCACTGGGCGCACTCGATGCGCACGCCCAGGAAGACCTGGCTGAGCGAGCGGGCGGCGACCTCCGGCGTGTCGAGGGCCTTGAACAGCGCCGCCGGGCCGTCGGCCGACGTGCTGCCGCGGGCGGTGACCACGGCGCGGGCGAACTCGTCGTAGGGCCGGTTCTCGTGGACCTGCCGGCGCAGCCAGCGCGTCATCGCCACGGCCCCCGCGGGGGACACCGCGTCCTTATCGACACGCAGCACGTCGGCCCACTTGAGCGCCCAGTAGTCGGCGTACTCCGGCCGCGCGAGCAGCCGATCGACGAGTTTGGCCCGCCGGTCGGGACTCGCGTCGGCCAGGAACGCGCGGGCCTCGTCGGCGGTCGGCAGCGTGCCCGTGACATCCAGTGAGGCGCGACGGAGGAAGGTGGCGTCGTCGGCCGGCTCGCTGGCCGGGATGCCGAGCAACGCGAGCTTGTCCCAGACGTGGCCGTCGATGAAGTGGTCCGCCGGCGGGCGGGCGACCGCGACCCCCGGCCGCGGCAGCGTCACCCGGCAGACGGTCACGGCCCCGAGGTAGCGCACCAGGATCGCGGCCTCGCCAGGCGAGTGGCCGGCGCTGACGAGGCCCCGGCCGTCAGCCCCGGCGATGGCCCCGGCGTTCGAGGCGTACTCGGCCTCGGCGGTCACGCAGCGGCGCGACCCGTCGGCGGCGACAGCCGTCACGCGGAGTTGCTGGGTCGCGCCGAGCGCGAGCGTCCGCCGCGCCGGCTCGACCTCCAGGGTGGCGACCGGCGACACGCCCGCGCCGCCCGCCTTGGCCCCCTCGGTGACCCAGCGCAGCAGCCGGCGGTAGTGCAGGCCGCCCGGCTCGACCTTGCGGCCGCCGCCGTGGGGCACCTGGCCGGTCGCCTTGAGCAGCAGCAGGCTGTTCGCCGGGGACGCGGGGAGGAGCCGCCGGCCGCGCGACTCGGTGACGAGCGCGGCGTGGTCGGCCGCCGGGTCGAAGCCGAACACACTCAGCTTGAAGCCCTGCTGGCCCTCGGCCTTGCCGTGGCAGCCGCCGCCGTTGCACGACGCCTTCGTGAGGATCGGCACGACCTCTTGCTCGAACGACACCGGCCGCGGCGACTTCAGCCCGACGACCTCGACCGGCACGCGGAGCGTCACCGCCCCGGTGCGGACGCGAACCTCGGTGCGCCCCTCGGCCCGCGACGTGACGAGTCCGTCGGCGTCCACGGCGGCGACGGCCGGGTCGGCGACTTCGTAGACGGCGCTGCGGGTGCCGTCGCCGGCCGGGAGCGTGACAAGCAGTTGCTGCGACGCCTCGGGGCTGTCGAGCCGCACGGCCGCCGGCGTTACGACTTGCGCGTGCGCCGGGGGCGGCGCGACGCACAGCGCGAGCAGCAGGGCCAGAGTCGGCTTGCTCATGGGGCGACTCGGAGGGGCGGACGGGCGGCGGGGGCCGGGCGTGCGGTGGGCAAGCCCGATTATAAGCCGGCCGTCCGACGCTCGCCAGCTTAATTCTTCCGGACTCCGAGCCGCCGGCCGACCGCCTCCGGGGCACGCCGCTTCGACCGCCGGGCCGGCGTCGGCCGGGGGGCGAAACTGCGAGGAATGAACCCAAGAGATTGACTTGGGCCAAGGCCGACCGAAACTAGGCCGGGTCGCGGGCGGGCACGGGCGGGGCACCCGCACCGACGGACCGGAGGCACCCCACGACAACCCGAACCCAGCCCCCGGAGACGGACCGCGCCGTTCGTCCAGAAAATCCCCCGAGGAACGTCGCCATGACAAGATTGTTACACTCCCTCCTCGCCCTCCTGTCCCTCGCCGCCGGGGCGCGGGCCGAGGATGTCAAGCGTGACATCCCCTACGCCGACCCCGCGACCGAGCGGCAGGTCCTTGACGTGTACCGACCGCCGGGCGCGAAGAAACTCCCGGTCGTCGTCTGGATTCACGGCGGCGGCTGGCAGGCGGGGGACAAGGCGGACGTGCAGCTCAAGCCGGCGGCGTTCGCGGGGAAGGGGTTCGTCTTCGCCTCGGTGAACTACCGACTCCTGCCGGGCGTGGACATGGCGGCCGTCGTCCGGGACGTGGCCAAGTCCGTCGGGTGGGTGCACCGCCACGCCGCCGAGTACGGGGGCGACCCGGACCAGCTACTCGTCATGGGGCACTCCGCCGGCGCGCAGCTGGCCGCCCTGGTCTGCACGGACGAACGCCACCTCAAGGCCGAGGGGGTGCCCCTCTCCGCGGTCAGGGGGTGCGTGCCGGTGGACGGGGACACTTACGACGTACCGGCCATCATCGAGACGGCCGAGGCCCGCCGGCGGGCGCACGGGCTACCGCAGGCGACGTTCGGCCACCGGGAGAAGTTCGGCGGCGACCCGGCCCGGCACAAGGACTTCTCGGCCGTCACTCATGTGGCGAAGGGTAAGGGCATCCCGCCGTTCCTGATCCTGCACGTCGCCGAGCACCCCGACACGTCCGCCCAGGCCCAGCGGCTGGGCAACGTGCTGAAGGAGGCCGGCGTCCCCGTGACGGTCTTCGGGGCCAAGGAGACCACCCACAACAGGCTCAACGCGGACCTCGGTAAGCCGGACGACCCCGCCACGAAAGCCCTGTTCGACTTCGTCGCCGGGGCAGTGAGGTAGTGGCGACGGCCGAGAACGGGCGTCGTGGTGCGCGTGCAGGCCGACGCCGAACCGCTTCAAGTTGTTGCTGCACTGCATCCGCGCCGCGGCCTCGCGGGCCTACTGCACGGCGGGCACGAGCCGCCCGATCGGGATGGCGATGACCACTAGCAACTCGATGAGCGGCACGGCGGCGCGCCGCGCGGGGGAGGTTGTCACGAGAAGACTCCGGGATGATGAAGAAGGGGTCGCCGACGGCGAGACCTGATACGGCCAGCCGTGACTGCACTGTAAGGCGACGCGCGGTAGAACTCTCAGGAGAATGACCGCCGTCGTGGGGGCCGGGGGGTCCCGGATGGGCTGTTGATGTCGCCGCGTGGCCGCGGTATGATGAGCCGCTCTCCCCGTGAGGCCCCCTCGTGACCCTCCCCCGATTGCTGACACTCGCCCTGCTGCTTACTCCGACTGGTGTTGGGGCCGCTGAGGTTGACTACGGCCGTGACGTGAAGCCGGTCCTGGCGAAGTACTGCGTCTCGTGCCACGGGCCGGACAAGCAGCGCGGCGGGCTACGCCTGGACACGGCCGCGGCGGCGAGGGCCGGGGGCGACGGCGGGGCCGGGCTGGTCGCAGGCAAGGGTTCGGCGAGCCGGCTGGTGCAGGCCCTCGCCGGGACGGACGACCTGCCGCGCATGCCGCCGAAGGACCCGCGGCCCAGCGAGAAAGAGGCCGCGCTGCTGGCCGCCTGGATCGACGCGGGGGCGAAGGCCCCGCAGGGGGAGGTCGCCGCGCAGCCGGCGAAGGCGCACTGGGCGTTCCAGCCCGTGGCCCGCCCGGTGCCGCCGGCCGTCAAAGCGACGGCTTGGGTCCGCAACCCCATCGACAACTTCGTCCTGGCGAAGCTGGAGGCCGCCGGCCTGGCCCCGTCCCCCGAGGCGGACAAGCCGACGCTGATCCGCCGCGTTACGCTCGACCTGACCGGGTTGCTGCCGACCCCCGAGGAGGCCGCCGCCTTCGCCGCCGACGCCGACCCGCGCGCCTACGACCGGCTCGTCGAGCGCCTGCTGGCGTCCCCCCACTACGGCGAGCGCTGGGGCCGGCACTGGCTCGACCAGGCCCGCTACGCCGACTCGAACGGCTACAGCATCGACGGCCCGCGGTCGATCTGGCCCTACCGCGACTGGGTCATCGACGCGCTCAACGCCGACTTGCCGTTCGACCGCTTCACCGTCGAGCAGCTCGCCGGCGACCTGCTGCCTGGGGCGAGCGCCGCGCAGCAGGTGGCGACCGGCTTCCACCGCAACACGCAGGTTAATCAAGAGGGCGGCGTCGATCCCGAGCAGTTCCGCGTCGAGGCCGTCGTGGACCGCACCAACACGACCGGTGCGGTCTGGCTGGGGCTGACGGTCGGCTGCGCGCAGTGCCACACGCACAAGTACGACCCCCTCACGCACGCCGAGTACTACCAGCTCTTCGCCTTCTTCAACGCCCAGGACGACACCACACTAACCCTCAAGCCCGGCGGCAAGGCCAAGGGCGACCCGCCGGCCATCACCACGCTCGTCCTGAAAGAGCGGGCCACCGCTCGGGCGACGAAAGTCCTCGCCGGCGGGGACTTCACGCGGCCGACGACCCCCGTCTCGGCCGGCACCCCGGCGGCCCTCCCGGCCCTGCCCAAGGCCGCCGCGCCGACCCGGCTCGACCTGGCCCGCTGGCTGGTCGCCCCCGAGAACCCGCTGACGCCGCGCGTGCAGGTCAACCGCGTCTGGGGGCAACTCTTCGGGACCGGCCTGGTCGAGACGGATAACGACTTCGGCACCCAAGGCGAGCGGCCGACGCACCCCGAACTGCTCGACTGGCTGGCCGACGAGTTCCGCTCGGCGGACGGTTGCAAGTGGTCGCTCAAGAAGCTGCACACGCGACTCGTCACGTCCGCGTCCTACCGGCAGTCCTCGAACCACCGGGCCGACCTGGCCGCCGCCGACCCGCGGAACCGTCTGCTCGGCCGGCAGTCGCGGCTGCGGCTGGAGGCCGAGGCGGTGCGCGACGTCGGGCTGTGCGCCAGCGGGCTGCTCAACCCGCGCGTCGGCGGGCCGGGGGTGTTCCCGCCCCAGCCGGAAGGGGCGAACCGCGTCACGCAGGTGGCCCGCGCCTGGACGCCTAGCCGCGGGCCGGACCGCTACCGCCGGGGGATGTACACCTACTTTTGGCGCGCCGCCCCGCACCCCGCGCTCGCCGCCTTCGACGCCCCGGACGCCGGCACGACCTGCACCCGCCGGGCGCGGAGCAACACCCCGCTGCAAGCGCTCACGCTGCTGAACGACGCGGCCTTCTACGAGTTCGCCCACGGCCTGGCCGGCCGCGCCCTGGCCGCCGGCCCCGACCCCGCGGCACGCATCCGCGCCGCCGCGGCGGCCTGCCTCGGCCGGACCCTCTCCGCCCTAGAAGCCGCCCGACTGGCGGAACTCTACCGGAGCCAGCGCGACGACTTCGCCGCGCACCCGGACGCCGCCGCCGCCCTGCTCGCGGGCGGCGGCCCGGCCGGCGAAGCCTTGAGCGCGGCCCCCGGCCCGGCCGCGGACAAGGCGGCGTTGGTTGTCGTGGCCCGGACCCTCTTGAACCTCGACGAGTTCATCACCCGAGAGTGACCGCCGTGACCCCGCCCGACGACCTCGCCCACCCGGACGCCCGCGAACTCGCCCGCACCCGCCGGCACTTCTTCCAAGACTGCGGCGTCGGCCTGGGCGCGCTCGCCTTGGCCGCGCTCGACGGCCGCACCGCCGCGGCCGGCCCCGCCGTCGATGCGCTGGCCCCTAAGCCGCCGCACTTCGCCCCCAAGGCCAAGTCGGTGATCTTCCTGTTCATGGCCGGCGGGCCGAGCCAGTTCGAGCTGTTCGAGCCGAAGCCCGAGTTGCAGGCGCGGCACGGCCAGCCGATCCCCGACTCGTTCACGGCCGGCAAGCGCTTCGCCTTCATGGACACGTTCGCCAAGGAGAAGCCCAAGCTGCTGGGCACCAAGCGCAAGTTCGCCCGCGCCGGCGGGGCGGGGCTGAGCGTCTCCGAGTGCCTGCCGCACACGGCCAAGGTGGTCGACGACTTGGCGTTCGTCCGCACCGTCTCGACGGAGGCGATCAACCACGCCCCGGCCAAGCTGTTCATGAACACCGGGTCGGCGCAGTTCGGCCGGCCGAGCGTGGGCAGTTGGGTGACCTACGGCCT
>JAYTUC010000147.1:0-6898 GCA_043744775.1 Fimbriiglobus sp.
GCGGGGTACGGGGCCGCCTCGGTCACGCCGTCGAGCGACGCCCCGCCGTGAACCACGCTCGGCGTCGAGGTGTACACGAGTCGCGGCACCCCTGCGCGGCGGCACGCCTCGATAACACTCTGCGTGCCCAGCACGTTGACGCGGTGGAACTCCGCGAACGGCCCCCAGACCCCGGCCTTCGCGGCGACGTGGATGACGGCGTCGCACCCGGCGGCGGCGCGGGCGACGGCGGCCGTGTCGGCCAGGTCGGCGGCGACGTGCGCCACGCCCAGACTGGCATGCCAGTCCGTGGCCGTCCTGCTCAGTGCGGCGACGGAATCGTGACGGCCGACCAGTTTGCGGACCATGGCCCCGCCGAGGAACCCGCCGCCGCCGGTCACGAGCACCCTCACGCCGGGCCGCCGTTCCACTCGGGGCCGAGTTTGCGATCCGCCCAGACGGCCAATTTCTCGCGGGCGATCTTCGAGTTGTGCCGCGGATCGACGGGGAACTCGCGGTGTTCGAGGAAGGTGACGATGCTGGCGGTGTGCGGGTATTCGGCCCCAAGCTCCCGTAACTCCTTCAGGACTTGCGCGAGCGCAGGCGGTCGCCAGCGGAGCAATTCGGCCGGAAAGTCCGACTGGGTGAAGCGCTCGAAGCAGAGGACGGGGTAAGTCACGCCGCCCCGAGCCACGCCGACGAGCGCCGTTCGGTGGACGTCAATCGCTTCGTTGAACACCGGCTCCACCATGTCCGTGAACAGCGTCCCCGCCGGCGTAACGACGCGGTGGGACTTGCGGCCGCAGAACCAGAGGCGGCCGGACTCGTCGAGGTAGCCCACGTCGCCCATGCGGTGCAGGACTTCGCCCGTCGCGGGGTCGGTGATCTTCGCCAAGCCCGTCGCGGCGGGGTTGCGGAAGTATTCGCGCGTCACGACCGGGCCGCGGACGACGAACTCGCCGACGACCCCCGCCGGCAAAGCGAGCGAATCGCTCCACGTCGGCACGGCGTCGTCGGTGATGGCGACGACCGCGACGCGCATCGCGACGTGCGGCCGGCCGACGCAGACGCCCTGCCCGTTCCGCGTCATCGCTGCCGTCTCGCCGAGAATCTCGCGGGTGCCGACGTTCGACACCGGCAGGCACTCGGTCGCGCCGTAGGGCGTGAAGATTTCGACGCCCGGCGGCAGCTTCGCCTGCAAGGCTTCCAGGGCGTCGAGCCGCGCCGGGGCACCGGCGGAGATGACGCGGCGCAGCGTCGAGAGGGCGTCGATGCCGCCGGGGTGCTGGCCGAGCCGGCGGACGACGGCGGGGGAGCCGAACAGGTTCGTCACGCGGTACTGCCGCAGCTGCGCGAACGCCTTCTCGGGGTCGATCGTCGCCGGCCGGCTGGGGTTCATGTCCGGGATGACGCAGGTCATGCCGAGGGCGGGGCCGAAGAGCGCGAACAGCGGGAACGTGCAGAAGTCGATCTCGCCCGGCTCGATGCCGTACAGGTCGCGTAAGGCTTCGACCTGGGCCGCGAAGTTCCCGTGCGTGTAGCTCACGCCCTTCGCGACGCCGGTACTGCCACTAGTGAACAGCACCGCCGCCGCGTCCGCCGGGGCGAAGTCGGGCGATGCCCACGGGCCGCGCGATAACCCGTTGGCCGTCAGCGACCGGGTCGAGTGCGTACAGCCGAACCGCCAACGGCCGACGTTGACGGTCAGATTCAGCGAAGCCTTCGCCCAGCCGAGGAGCCGCCGGGCGACGTGGGCTTTGGCGACGCCGACGAACGCCGCCGGCTCCGCGTGGTGCAGGCACTTGCCGAGGTTGCCGACGCCCATGCCGGGGTCGATCATCACCGGCACCGCGCCGAGTTGCAGCAGCGCGAACGTCACCGCGAAGAACTCGACCGACGGCGGCACCATCACCGCCACCCGGTCGCCACGCGCGACCCCCGCCGCGGCGAGTCCGTGCGTCAGGGCGTCGGTCGTAGCGCTGAGTTCGGCAAAGGTAACGTGCCGGCGGCCGTCGTGGACGGCGACCTGCGCCGGCGACGTGGCGGCACGGCGGGCGAGGTGTTCCGCGACGTTGACGGGCGGGGTCACGTTACGTCCGCCGCAAGAAGTCTTCGATCTTGGCGAGCACTTCGTCGGGGGCGTCGTCGAGCAAGTAGTGCCCGCAGTCGGCCCAGGTGTGCGTCTCGGCGTGCGGGAACTTCGACTGGAAGTCGGCAAGGAAGTGCTTGTCGAACACGAAGTCCCGCAGGCCCCACAACAGCAGCGTCGGCGTGTCGGCGAACTTCGCCATCGACGCCGCCGTGTGCGTGACGATGTCCCAGCCGGGGTCGCGCGGCGAGAGCGGAATCGTCTGCACGAACTTCAACACGCTCAGCCGGTGTGCCGGGGTGTCGTGCGGGTCGAGGTACAGTGCCCGCACCTCGGGCGACAGCGGCCGGCGCGTCACGCACCACTTCGCGGCCAGCCGGCAGAAGGCATTCTGCTTCAAGATCAGCCACGCCCCGAGGCTCGTGTTGCGGCCCAGCCACAGTGAGTAGGGGAACGGCTTCGACGCGGGGAGCGGGCCGCAGCCGGTGTTCGTGGCGATGATGCGCTTGACGCGGCCGGGGTGCCGCGCGGCGTAGCTCAGCCCGATCATGCCGCCCCAGTCTTGCACCAGCAGCGTGACGTTCTCCGTCACCCCGGCGTGGTCGAGCAGCCGTTCGAGGTCATCGACGCGGCTCTTCAGGCTGAAGTCGTACTGCGTCAGCGTCGGCTTGCCGGAGCGGCCGCAGCCGACGTGGTCCGGGGCGATACAGCGGTAACGGTCGCGCAACGCGAGGACGACGTTGCGGAAGTAGGCGCTCCACGTCGGGTTGCCGTGGACCATGACAACCGGGTCGCCGGTGCCCTCGTCGAGGTACGACTGGGCGTTGCCGTGCGGTTGGCGGAACGACTTCGGCGTGAAGGGGTAGAGCGCCGTGCCCACCGGCGCGGTCGCGGTCACCACTCGACGCCGAGCATGAGGCAGTTCAGGCCGCTGCCGATGCCGAGCAGGCCGACCCGGTCGCCGGGGGCGAAGAAGCCCCGCTCCTCGGCGATCGCCGCGGTCATCGGCAGCGAGACGGTGCCGATGTTGCCGAGGTGCGCAAACGTGTTGTAGTCCTTCGACGGGTCGATGCCGAAGCCCTTCAATATGGCGTCGCGGTGCTTGCTGCCGACCTGGTGGCAAATGACCTTGTCGATGGCTTCTTTCGCCCAGCCGAGTTTCGCCAGGAACGCCGCCCACGTCTTCGTCCCGAGATCGACGCCGAACTTCAGGACCTCGCCGGCCTGCGTCTCCATGAACGGCACCATGACGTGCCGCATGCCGTACTCGACGCCCGACTTGACGAGCGTGCCGGCCTGGGTGCCGAGCACCTGCTCGAACATCAGCGGCATCTTCTGGTCGAGCAAGTTGCCGACGCCCGACGGCAGGATCGACCGCACGCCCCAGCGACACAGGTCGTGGTGCTCCGGGGCGTTCTTCGCGGCCCCGCCGACGAGCTTGCGCCGGCCGTCGGGCGAGTAGTCTTCGCTCGTCACGAGGATCGCCACCGCCCCCGAGCCGCCGGTGAACGTGGCCAGCGCGGAGCGGTACACGTCGTGGGACTTCGAGGTGTTGACGTTGTCGATCGCCGCCTCGTTGATCTCGCGGGCCGACTCGCACGACACGACTAGCCCGGCGCGGGCCTGCCCCAACTCGATGCGGTTGGCCACCTCGATGACGCCGTTCAAGACGCCCAGGCAGGCGTTGCTGAGGTCGTACATCGTGGCGTCGCGGGAGATGCCGAGGTTCGAGGCGACGGCGCACGCCGTGGCCGGCTCGTACTGCTCGCGGCAGACGCCGGCGTAGATCAGCACGTCGACGTTGGCGGGGTCGAAATTCGCCTGCTCGAGGGCCTTGCGGCCGGCGGCGGTGGCCCCGGCCGAGAGGCGGTAGCCCGGCTCCCACCAGCGGCGCTCGGTGATGCCGGTGAGGGCTTCTAGGATGCCGGCGCGCATCTTCTGCGACTCGTACATCGGCTTGAGGCGCTGCTCGAGGTCGCGGGTACTGACGACGACGGGCGGCAGCTCGTAGCCGATCGCGGACAGGTAGACGCGGTTGTAGTTCATAGTCGGTGCGAACCGTGACCAGGAGGGCCGAAGCGTACAGCCACTATAGGGCGCACTCTGAGATGGACACCGCCCGCGGGAATCTCGCTGGGTTTCGCCGCGCCTACGGCGGCGACACCAACCTGCCAAACTCAAACGATGTCAGCCCACTCGGCCGCCGCGACGAAGCGCCCCAGGTGGCCCACGTTCGTCGTCGCGACGACGACTTCGATACCGAGCGTGAGGGCTTGCGCCGCGAGGATCACGTCGCCGTCGAGCGCGTGGGGGTCGGCCGTCGGCGTACCCCGGCGACGGGCCTCGGCCCACAACTCGGCCGCACGCCGCATGGCGACCGTGGTGAGCGGGAGGTATTCGAGGGTTTGCCCGAAGGCGTCGAGCCGGGCCAAGCCCGCGACTTTGCCCGCAAGAGTTCCCGACGGACTTCGTAGTCGGCCACCTCCGGCACCAGCGCGCGAACCCCATCGGCCAGTAACGCATTAAGCCATTCCGCGCAAGCGGCACCCGCAGGCGAGCGGGCGGGATTCGTCAGCAAGCCGAGCGGTCCCGTGTCGAGCAAGACGGCTCGGCTCACCAGGTCCGCCCTTTGGCTTCGGGCGGGAAGAGCTGGCGCTGCCCT
Source organism: Fimbriiglobus sp. (assembly GCA_043744775.1). Lineage (GTDB taxonomy): Bacteria > Planctomycetota > Planctomycetia > Gemmatales > Gemmataceae > Fimbriiglobus. Next base: position 4,731 of record JAYTUC010000147.1, read on the forward strand.
GGCCGATTGGCATCGAGACCCTGGATCAAGGCGTCGAGCGTTTCCTGCTGTTCCGTCGGGTCCGCCACCGTCAACCACGAGTCGAGGAGGGCACTGGCCGCGGCCCGCCGGTTCGCGGCGACCCGAGCGGCCTCGGCCTCGGCGGCTCCGGCGGTGGCCGCCACTCGCCGGTCGGCGGAGAGTTGGCGGTCCAACAGGTCGGCCACGAGGCGATCAGGCGTCACCCCGACGCGCGCGGCCTCGGCGATGACCCGGCCCTCGATGTCGGGCGGCAAGTTGACGACTGTGGGCATGGGTGCCCTCCTACGGGTTCGACTGGTCACGCGGGTATTGTACCACCCCCACCCCGCCGCTCACTTCACCAGCTCGGCGAGGTACTTCACCGGGATCGTGCCGTGGCTCAGCGTCGCCTCGTGGAACTTCGCCAACTCGAACTTGTCGCCCTGACTCCGCTGCACGCCCTGCCGCAGGCGGTAGAACGCGGTGCGGCCGGCGAAGTACGTCGAGAGTTGACACGAACTCTGCTTCGCCCGCTGCACCTTGCCGACCGCCTCGCCCTCCGTCTGGAAGCCCCGGCCGATGAGGAGTTTCAGGGCGTCCTCGTCGGTCAGCTCCGCCGAGTGCATGCGGTAGTCGAGGATCGCGTTCAGGACCGCCCGCAGGTAGAACTTCAACTGGTGCAGGCGTAGCGCGGGGTCGCCATCGCCGTAGCCTTGGTCGAGCATCATCTGCTCGGTGTAGACCGCCCAGCCCTCGGCGAACACGCCCGACGAAAGCACCTTGCGCACCAGCGACGGGTGCCGGTTGGCGTACTCCAGTTGCACGTAGTGGCCGGGGTACGCCTCGTGGATCGTGAGCACTTGCAGCATCGAGCGGTTGTACTCGCGGAAGAAGGCTTCTTGCCGCGCGACCGGCCAATCGGAGGGCGGCGGGGCGACGGCGTACAGGCTGTCGGCCTTCGGGTCCAGCGGCGGGGCGGGGTTCAGGTACGCCGCCGAGAACCCGCGCTGGAACTCCGGCATCTCGATCACCTTGCACACGTCCGGGGTGGGGAGCGTGAGAATCTTGCGGGCGCGGATGAAGGCCTTGATCGCCTCGACGCTCGACTTCGCGTCGGCGACGAAGGTGGCGCTCGTGCCGTGGTCCTTGCCGAGTTCGTCGAGGACGCGCTTGACGCACTCGCGGCGGCCCGGCTCGTCGTCGGGCGGCACGGCGACGCCGGGGAAGAGCTTCGACCACTGCTGCTTCGCGACGCCGTACATCTCGCGCTCGACGCGGTCGGCTTCGGTCTCGGCAGCGCGCACCAACTCGTCGGCCGTCAGCCCGGCGTCGAGTTCGAGCGCGAGCTTCGCGGCGAACTTGCCCTTGCCCAGCCGCCACTCGCCCGACGACTTCGGCAGCAACTCCTTTTCGAGGAACGCCTGGTACTCCTTCAACGCCTTGACGGCCTCGCGGCAGGGGGTCGTCAACTCGCTGGTCGCGGCGTTCTCGCCGGCGAGGGCGAAGATGTCCTTCTCGTAGAAGGCGACGGCCCCGGCGGCGCGCTTGATCGCGACTTCGGTCAGGATGCGCGGCGGGTTCTTCAGCGACTCCTTGGCCGCGGCGAGGACTTTGGGCACGTAGGTGATGCGCCGCGCAGCGTTGGCGACGTTGCGCTCGCGCGGCAGCGTCGATTGCGTGAACAGGCTGTAGACGCTGTCGGAGAAGTACGCCCCGTAGGCCCGCGGGTCGGTGGCGAACTCGTCGGTGTTCTCCGCGGCCCAGACCGCCGACCGCAGCGAGTGCCGCCAGATCTCGAGGTCGATCTGCCCGGCGCGCGTGAGCTTCGCCGCATCGACGAGTTTGGGCAGGTCGGCGAGGAGCTGCCGGGTGCGCTTGAGGTCCTCGGCGCGGGCGGCGGGGCTGAGGTCGTCGAGGCGGTCGTCGTACTCGTGGTTGCCCATCGCGGTGGCGAACGACGGGTGCCGGCGGAAGTCCTCGTCGAGCCGCTGGCGGAACAGCGCCGCGAGTTTCTCGTCTTCGGTCGCGGCAAATCCGGGGGTCGCGGTGAGCATGAGCACCCCGAGGCAAAGCAGGCGGGACACGGCAAGGGCCTTTCGTCGTGAGGATATCGTAGGAACGTTCTTCGATTGTGTCTTGGCGAGCCGTCCGCGTCAGCGGGGGGTTTC
>JAYTUC010000148.1:0-6881 GCA_043744775.1 Fimbriiglobus sp.
CAGACCTCAAACGATTACTGCCCCCGCGCAACCACACGCACGTCGCACTCGCCGACCGCCAAGTCGTCCCACAGCACCGGCCCGAAGCCGTCCTGGCCCGCCGGGTCGATCACCGGCATCTCGAACACCCCGGTGACCCGGTACGTCTGCGGCGCGGGGAAAGTGAACCACTTCGACAGGTCCACCACCGCCGTGAACGTCTCGCCCGGCGGCAGCGTCTTGCCCGACATGAGGCCGCCGAAGTTCGTCGGGTCGCCGCCGTCCGGCAGGCCCTTGCCGTCGGCCCCATCCTGGGCGACGAACCGGAACTGGTTGTCGCGCGGCCCGCGCTGCTTGCCGCCGAACGTGAACCGCAGCGGGTCGGTGCCGGTGTTCTTCAACTCCATGCGAAGGGACACCGCCTCGCCGACGGTGTGCTGCGCCTTGGCCGGGACCCACCGGACCTCGTAGCGGTGCCCCGGATGCTTGCGGAGTTGCGGCTTGAGCTTGTAGCGCGTGGCGAGCGTCCGGGCCGCGTCCGCCGAATCGACGCTGGTCCAGGTGTTCTCGACTCCGTCGGCGGGCAGCTTCTCTGGCCGGCCGAGGTGGAACACGAGGCCGGCCACGACCAGCGCCGTCTGCTCGCTGGCGACCTCGGGCGGGAGCGGGCCGAGCTTGTTGATTGTGACCGTGAACCGGGTGTTGTCGTTGCGGCACGACTTCAGGGTCCCGCCCACCCCCACCGACGGCGACAGCCGCGCCCCGAGGAGCGCGTCGGACCCGTCGGTGAGCGTCACCTTCCGGCCAGGCCCCTTCAATTTGAGGAGGTACACGCCCTCGGCGAGCGGTTCGCCGTCCGGCTCCGCCGGGGCGTTGTGGAGCACCCCGAGAACCGCCACGGTCGCCAGACTGATCGCCCATCGCGTCAGGGGCATCGAGTCACTCCTTACTTAGGGGGCTTGTTCGGCACTCTGGCCCCGGCCGACGGACACCCGGCCGACCAGCAGGGTGACCGCGGCGGCCACGAACACGATGGCGATCGTCTGCCGGACCTCGCTGACCTCGTAGTTCGTGACGAGGCCCCAAACGAGTGAAATGCCCACCGCCGCCCCCGCGACCGCACAGGCGAGGCAGACCCAAAAGCACGCCGAAATGACTCGTCGCATCGTGAGTGTCCCCTACCGCCGGACGGCCCAGCGCGGCCACGGTGAGAAAGTTGCGAACGGATAGGACCACTGCTGTGGATTGGTAAGCAGGATGCTAGACGGCGTGATTTATTCCCGCCTCCGCCGCCGAAAGTGTCATGCGGCTTATGCGAGCTATTAGATAGGCTTGTCCCTGTAAAGGTAGACCTTCCACGCCCCCGACTTGTTCTGCACGAACCAGATCGCTCCGCCTAATGGCATAGTTACACGGTCAGCACACGGTTTTGGCTGCCAAACTCGTGACTCGGCTGCACCATCGCGCCTTACCCCGGCGGTGCGTCGGCCGACTCCCATTTGATGCACACCACGCCGGCGACCACTAGCAGTGCCCCCAGCAGCCGACGCGATGTCACCTCCTTGACGGCCAGGCCGAACGCGCCGTAGTGGTCCAGCGCGACGCTCAGGACCAGTTGCCCGGCGATCATCAGCGACAGGAACGCCGCCGCGCCCAGCGAGCGCGTCAGGTACGCGCCGGCCAGCACGATCAGCGTGCCCAGCGGGCCGCCGATCCAGTTCCACCACTGCGTCGAGCGTAGCGCCTCCGCCGTCGGCAACGGCGGGCGGATGAGCGCCATCGCGATTGTGGCGAAGACGATCGTGCCGCAGATCGACAGGTACGTCGCCGCCAGCGGCGAGTCGAGGTTGGTGCGGAAGCGGCTGTTGACGGTCGCCTGGAGGGCCAGGCAGCCGCCCGCGCCGGCGGCCAACAGCGCGTAGAGCAGGGTCGTCGGGTTCATACCCTCCGTTCTAGCGAACCGAGTGCCGGGCGGCGCGGGCCGGGGGTGCGGGCGGATCCGGCGGGCGGGTGTCGGGAATTTCCGCACGGCAATGGAAACGTGCCCGAACGCGCACTACGGTCAGGCACCGCGACCTCTCTCGCGGGCCGAACCGGGAGACTGCCTTGCGTACGCTGCTGGTGGCTAGCCAAAAGGGGGGCGTCGGGAAGACGACCACCGCCGTCAACCTCGCCGCGCTCGCCGCCCAGGCCGGCAGCCGGGTACTGCTCCTCGACGCCGACCCCCTCGGCGGCGTGAGCGCGTCGCTGCTGCTGGCGCGGGGCGGCGACCCCGACGCGCGGCCCGACTCCCCCGGAGCCGAGGGCCGCGACGCCCCCCGCCCCGACGGCGTGACCGGCCGCGGGGCGCTGTGGTCCGGCGTCTTGCCCAACCTCGACGTGCTCAGCCCGTACCCGGCCGACGGCACCGACGGCGACGAACTCGCGGGGTTCCTCGACGCCCTGCCGGCGGCGGACCTGCCGCGTGGCTACGACCTCGTCGTGATCGACGCCCCGCCGGCGATGGGGCCGCGGACCAAGGCGCTTCTGCGCGCGGCCGGCGAGGTGCTGGTCGTCCAGCGCGCCGAGCCGATGTCCTTCCGCACGCTGCCGGCCTACCTCGAACTGGTGCGCGAGGTCAAAGCCGAAGGCTCCCGCGTCGAGCTGCGCGGCATCCTGCTGACGCTCCCGGCCGGCGTCGCGCTGGGCAGCCCGGCCGAGGTGGCGATCCGCCAGAAGTTCAAGGGGCTGCTGCCGCAAGCGATCCCCTTCGACGCCGACATCGACCGGGCGCTCCTGGCCGGGCAGCCGGTCGTCGTGACGCGGCCGGTCGGCCCCGCGTCGCGGCAGTACCGCGCCCTGGCGACGACGCTGGGCCTGGTGCAGCAGACGGCGTTCCACTACCCCTCGGCCAGCGCCAGCATGGTCATCGGCTCGGTGCTGGCCCAGTCGTCGGCCCTCGGCGACGACGAGGACGACGAGGACCAGGACGACGCGATGGCCGGGCTGAGCCGCCGCGCCGCCCCGCCCGCGACGCTGGCCGCGGTCGCCCGCAAGCCGGTCGCGCGCCCGGCCACGGCCCGGCCGAACGTGGCGACCCCGCCGCCGGGTTCGGCCCCCGCCGCCCGCCCCCCCCGGCCCGCCGACGACAGCGACGACGACATCTTCAGCGGGCAGGAGCCGTCGGCCGGGCCGGCGACGATCGCCGGGAGGACGCAGACGTTCTACCCGAACCGCATGCCGGCCAGCGGCGGCCGAGGCCCGGACTTGCTCGCCCCGTCGGGCAAGCCGCTCCAGCGCCACTCGTCGGCGACCGTCCGCGCGCTCCCGGCCGCCGCGCCCGCCCGGTCGGCCCCGCGCCCCGCCCCGCGCCCGGCCCCCGACGACGAGGCGACGCCGGTCTGGCAACTGATCGCGCTGGGCGTGGCGACCTTCGCCGCCGCGACGGCCGCCGCCTGGTGCTTCGTGCGGTAGCGCGGGGATTGCGGGCGACGCGCTTCGCGGCACGGCTAGGCGAGCCGCTTGCGTCAGCGGGCGGGTTCCGGGCCTGCCAGTGTCGGCACACTTCCCGGTCGCGCGTCGGGTTCGGCGAAGCGCGTCGCCGGCAACCGACCCCTTCACGCCTTGCGGCGGAGGTTCTTCAGCACCGTCAGCTCGCCCGACACCGTGCGGTCGGCGTCGTAGCCGGCGAGGGCGAAGTCGAGTGCGGCCACGCAGTCGGGGTCGTGCAACTCGGCGGCCAGGATTCGCGTCCGGGCCAGCCACGACACGTCGCCGCGGAAGACCGTCGCCTCCGCCGCCTCGATGTCCATCTTCACCAGGTCAATCGTGTCGGCCCCGCAGTCGCGTAGCAGGTCGTTGACGGTGACGCCGCGCAAATCCGCGACCTCGCCGGGGCGAGTGGGGCGGACCTGGAACGACCACTCCGCGCCGTCGCGGTAGCCGCCGCGATCGACCTTCAGATCGATCGAGGCGTCCCAGACGCCGGCCTGCACGAAGGTCACCTGCCCGGCCCACGGGGCCAGGTTGCGCCGGGCGACGCGCAGGTTGCCGCCGTCCGGCTCGACGAAGACGACCCTGGCGTCCGGGTAGGCGTGCAGCAGGAAGAAGCTCGCCGCGCCGACGTTGCCGCCGAGGTCGAAGACGGTCCGCACGCCCTCCTCGCGGCTCACGCAGTCGTGCTCGCGCCGGCCGAGGACCTGGCGGACGACCTCCTTGTCGCTGGTCCCCTCGCGGTAGTAGAAGGGGTGCCGGTAGCCGCGCAGGTGCAGCGGCCAGAGCGGCGGCTTCGCCTGCGGGGTGCCGCCGATCAGCCCGCTCAGGGCCAGGGTCGCCGCGGGGCCGACCCCCAACTCCCGCGCGTAAGTCGTCGCCTGCCAGCGCAGGTGCGCGAGCGTCCAACGCAGGTGGGCGAGTCGGTGGCGCATCGGGGGCTACTTCGTGGTGAGCGGGGCGTCGTCGGTGCGGAACGGCACCGCCGGCAGGCCGGCCTTGTTGAAGAAGTTCAGCGTCGGCTTGGCGAAGTTCGACCAGCCGAACCGCGCCGCGACCGGCTTCTCGACCTTGTCGTTGTGCAGCACGACCGTCTCGCCACTGACCGTGGCGGTCGCCGGGTGGAACACCTTGTCCTCGCCGCACACCGTGAAGCCGGCCAGCTCCTTCGACTCGCCGCTGACAACGAGGCCGCCGCCGACGTGCGTGAAGCTGAGCGTCAGCTTGTCGCCGGTGACGGCCAACGCCTTGAACTCGGGGCCGGAGTACTCGACCTTCTCGCCGTAAGCGTCGGCGCGGGCCGCGAGCGCGAGCCGCGCGCCGACGGGGACCTTGTTCTGCGGGTGGATGTCGGTCTCGTCGCCCACGTCGGTGATGACGGCGATGCCGACGTGCTTGAGGGCCTTGGTCGTGGCGAACTGGGCGTCGCGCAGCTCGGCGTACTGCACGCCGTTGGAGTTGCCCTTGCCGTTGCCGTAGGGGGCGAGTTGGACGATGTAGAAGGGCAGTTCGCTGTTCCACTTGGCGCGCCAGTCGGAGATCAGCGCCGGCATCAGCGTGCGGTACTCCTTGGCGCGGCTGCTGTTCGACTCGCCCTGGTACCAGATCGCGCCCTTGACGGGGAAGTTCAGCAGCGGGGCGATCATGCCGTTGTACAGGGCGGTGGGGCTGTTCTGGTTGACGCCGTTCTCGCCGGGCTTGGCGGGCGCGCGGGGGGCCGGCTTGCCGTCGGCCTTGGCCTTGTCGGCGGCCTCCTTCCACTTGGCCACGTCGGCCTTGTACTTGGCCTCGACGAGCGCCTTGTCCGGGTTGGCCCCGATGACCTTATCGACGTTCTCGACGAAGGTTTTGAGGGCCGGCTGGGCCGACAGCCCCTCGCGGCTCGTCCAGGCCTCGGCGACGGTGCCGCCCCAGTTCGACGAGATCAGGCCGACGGGGACCTTCTGGCTGGCGGCGATGTCGCGGCCGAAGACGTAGCCCACGGCCGAGAACTCCAGCGCCGTCTCCGGCGTGCATTCGAGCCACAGGCCCTCGGTCTTGCTCGTGGCGAAGCTCGCCTGCGGCGTCGGCGACGGCTTCTTGGGCACGGTGAGCAGCCGGACCATGTCGGACTTGGCGGCGGCGGCGACCTTCTGGCCCAGCCCGTCCTTAACCATCTGCTTGACCCGCCACTCCATGTTCGACTGCCCGGAGCAGACCCACACGTCGCCGACGGCCACGTCCTTGAGCGCGATCGCGTTGGTGCCCTTGACATCGAGGGTGTAGCCGAGGCCGGCGGCCGGCGCGGCGACTTCGACGGTCCAGGTGCCGTCGGCCGCGGCGACCGCGCTGCCGGTGGCCGGCTTGCCGGCGGCGGCCCCGGTGGCGGTCAGGGTCACGGCGACCTTCTCGCCGGCCTCGGCGGTGCCGAAGACCTTGGCCTTGGGGCCGCGCTGGATCACCATGTGGTCGCCGAAGAGCGGGTGCAGCTTGACTTCGGCCGACGCGGCGGCGGGGCAGCCGGCGAACGCGGCGAGGAGGAACAGCTTCGTCAGGCGCATGGGACGCGGCTCCGGCAAGAAACGGGGGAGGGGTTCGGCGGGGAGGGCAGTGTAAGCGAGCCACGCCCGGCACAACCGTTAAATCCGCGCCGATTCCCGAAGTTTGGCCGCGAACTCCGCGTGCCCCGGCGACGCCAGCCCGAGTTGCAGCGCCGCGAGGACCGCCGCCATATCGCCGCGCAGCATCGCCGCCCGGTCGAGCCACAGGCCGGGGTAGACGACGCTCTTGTGCACCCCGTCGGCGGGGTCGGGTTCGACGGCGTGGTAGTCGCCGTCGCGGAGCGTCCACCAGTCGATGGCCTCGTCCTCGACGCGCCACAGCACGTACTCGGCGACGCCGTGCTTGGCGTACAGCTTCGGCTTCATGACGGCATCGACGCTGGCGGAATTCATGGCCACCTCGCCCACGAGTTCGGCCCCGCCGACGTGGTAACCGTCTTCGCTAAGCCTGATTCGGCCACCAGCCTTCGACTCGATGGCGAGCGTCACGTCGGGTTGGACGACGTTGGCATCGTCGAGCAGGGTCGTGACGCGGACGCTGCCTTGCGTGCCCGCGGTCGGGATGCTGTAGCGACCCAACCAGTACATAAGGTCCGAGGCGGCGTCGCCGTGGCCCACGCAAACGCGCGACTCCATGAAGACGACCCCGCCGAGGAGTTCCGCCTTCTTGACCTCCGGCATCCGGCAGAAACGCCGCAGGTACTCGTCGGCCCGCAGCGTGTCGCCGTTGTGCAAAACTGGCGGGCCGGATCGCCTGAACGTCGGGTCGAAGTCGCGTGTCATTTGTTTCCCCAGCGAGTTGGCCCGACACCCGATTCGTAGAGTCGAGGACGAGGCTCACGACCAGCGGCCGGCGAGCCGGAAAGCGTCAGCGCCCGGAGTTCTGCGCGC
>JAYTUC010000149.1:0-6805 GCA_043744775.1 Fimbriiglobus sp.
TTCACCCTGTACGACGCGGCCACGCTCAAGCCGCTCGGCGAGCCGGTGCTTGGCGAAGTCGCGCCCGGCAGTAACTACGGCTACTCGTTGGCGTTCGCCGGGGACGGGTCGCGGCTCGTCGGCTACTGCCAGGACTCGGTCGGGGTGTTCGACGCCAGGACCGGCCGGCAGTTGCTCCGCGTCCCCTGCCGGCCGTTCGGCCCGAAGTCGGCGTCCCTCTCGGCGGACGGGAAGTTCGTGGCGATGAGCGACACGACCGCCGACAAGCCCGGCGACGCCGCGGTCGCCTGCGCCGTCTGGGACGTGGACGCGAAGCGGCAAGTCGTCCGCGTCGCCGCGGCCCAGAACGAGAAGGCCGGCGTCACGCTGTCGCCGGACGGCAAGACCCTGGTCACACGCGGCCACGACTACGGCTTGCCGCTGAAATTCGCCCAGGTCTGGGACGTGGCGACGGGCAAGGAGTTGGCCCGCGTCCCGCAGCTCAAGCACCCGTACGAGTCGGCGTTCAGTGCCGACTCGAAGCTCTTCGCCTATCACGAGGTCGAGGCCGAGGCGACGGTCGTGGTCGAGGCCCGAACGGGTAAGACGCGGGTGACGATCCCGTGGGACAAGGAGGTCCGCCTCGGCCCGATCGCCTTCAGTCCGGACGGCCGCACGCTCGCCGTGCTGGGGCCGAAGGTCGGCCGCTGGGACGTGGCGACCGGCAAGCCACTCGGGCTGAGTGCGCGGCCGGCGGCGCTGCCGGCTCACGTCCGGCACGTCGGGTTGACCTATGCCGGCCCCGACCGGCTCGTGGCCGTGAGCTACCGCGACCACGCGGCCTACGCCTGGGAGGCGGTCGGCGGTCGGCTGCTCAGCGCACCCCCGGTCGGCCTCGACACGGCGATGCTGGCGGTCGCCTTCGCGGCCGGCGGCAAGGAGGTGGTCACCGCGGGGGAGCACGACACCTGCCGCTGGGACGCCACCACCGGCGCGGCCCTGAAGCGGCTCACGGTCGGCGGCACCGACCCCGGCGGCCGGGTCGCCCTCTCGGCCGACGGCGCGCTCGCCTTCTCGGCCGGCTTCAGCGTGGGCGAGGTCCGCGACCTGGCCGCCGACAAGCCGGTCGGGCCGCGAGTCGCCCCGAAGGAGTCGGGTCGGGCGAACGGTGCCCAGTTCCTCACGCCCGACGGCTCGCTGCTCGCCCTCCTGACCGACCAGGGCAACGCGATTCGCTGCCTCGTCATCGAGGTCGCCGGCGGCAAGGTCGTGCTCGACGTGACGCTAATGGACCGCGCGGACAAGGTGGCCGCGCGGCTCTCGGCGGACGGCACGCGGCTGGTCGTCGCCTACAACGTGGCCTTGGACCCGGACAACCGTGTGATCATCGGCACCTGGGACGCCAAGACGGGGGCGAAACTCGGCGAGCGGATCCTCCCGAAGGCGGGCTGGCTGAGTGGCTTTACGCTGTTGGACGCCACCCACGCCGTCCTCGGCACTTACCCGGCGGGGGTCCGGGTCCTCGACCTGGTCACCGGCGGCGAGCGCGACCTCCCCGACCCGAGCCGGTTCGCCTGCGAGGCGCTCGAAGTCTCCCCCGACGGCAAACTCGTCGCGGTGCAGCAAGCGACGCGCGGCCGCGGGCGGCACGTCCGGATCTACGAGTTGGCGACGGGCAAGGTCCGGGCGACTCTGGGCGACGGCGTGATCGTTTACGACGCGAAATCGTACAGCGGCCCCGCCATCCCGTCGTCGCTCGCCTTCTCGCCCGACGGCACCAAGCTCGTCACCCCGGAAACCGAGACGACGGCGCTAGTCTGGGACGTGCCGGCCGCGAAGTGACGCCTCACGCCCGCGAGAACGCCGCCTCGCGCTCCTCGGTCACCGGCGTCGTCAGCCGGCTCGACGTCGGGCCGTTGACGAAGCGGGCGAGCCGCGACAGGCCCTCACGCAGCCGGCCGTCCTCGGCGGCGAAACTCAGCCGCACGAAGTTCGCGCCGCCGGGGCCGAAGGCGCACCCTGGGCCGACGAGCACGTCCGCCTCGCGCAGCAGCCGCGCGGCGAAGGCGCGGCCGGGGGTCGTGCCGGGCGTCGGGGGCTGCACGCGCGACACGTCCACCCAGGCGAAGTAGCCGCCGCGGGGACTTGGGGCGGGCAGGCCCATCGCCGTGAGCCGGTCGAGGGCGTAGCGGCGGCGGGCGCGCAACTCCTCGACCGTCGGGCCGAACAGGTCCTCGGCGTGCGCCAACTCCCGCGCCGCGAGCTGCTGGCACAGCCCCGGCACGAACGGCGCGTTCAGGCTCGCCGTCAGCGCCACGGCCTTCACTAAGTGGTGCGGGCCGGCCACCCAGCCGACGCGGGCCGACGCCAGGCCGTAAGGCGTCACCGAGCCGAGCCGGAGCGTGCGTTCGGGGGCGTCGGGCGTCGCCGGCGACGGGCCGCCGTAGCGGAACGGGGCGAAAGTTTCGTCGAGGACGATCAGCACGTCGGAGCGCCTGGCCGCCCAGATCAGGTGTTCGCGCTGTGCCGGGGTGAGGGTCGCGCCGGTCGGGTTGCCGGGGTCGGCGAGGACGACGAGCTTCGCCCCGCGCATGGCCCGCGACAACACGTCGGGGTCGTAGTGCAGGTCGCCAGCGGCGGTCAGCGTCGTCGACACCCGCCGCAGCGTGGCGCGCCGCGACAGTGCCCCGAGGGCGTGCAGCGGGGCGGCGGGGTCGAGGACCACCACGCGGTCGCCGGGGTTCACGAGCGCGTCGAGGGCCGCCGCGTAGCCGCCGCTGGCCCCCTGCGTGATGAGGACTTCGCGCGCGGGGTCGGGGCCGTCGCCGCGGCCGAGTTGCTGCGCGACCGTGCGGGCGACGGCCTGGCGCAGCGCCGGCAGCCCCCAGGCGTGCGGCCGCGTGCCGCGGTCGGCGGTGGGCCGGCCCAGCGAGAGCGGCGAGGCGAACTGCGGGGCGGCGACGTTCAGGTCGATCACGTCCGGCGTCGGGGCACTGGGGAAGGTCGCGGGGTCGGTCAACTCGGCGACGGGGGCACCCAGCACGCGGTCGGAGTAGTAGTGCAGGAAGTCCTCGCCGCCTTGCGCGAGGCGTCGGCCGGCGGGCAGGTAGCGGGCGGCCCCGGAGCGGACGAGCCACTTGGTGAGGAACAGCGGAATCATGGGGCGGCCTCCCTGCCGACGGGTGAGGGGGCATTGTGACGCATCGGGCCAGGGCGACGCAAGCCGAAGCTCCGGTGGCTCAGAAAACAGATCAACCGCGGAGGAGCAGAGTAGCGGAGAAATCCGAATACGGGTTAGTTCTTCTCCGCTTCTCTGCTCCTCCGCGGTGAAACTCTGACTCCGAGTCAGTCCCCGTCAAGCCCGCGTTCCGGCGTGGCCGATACTACCGGCGTCATCCGCACTTCCCCGGCCGGCCGCGGTCGGGTATCGTGCGCGGCCTGGCCCGAGGTCCCCGCATGCGCCGAGCTTCCCCGAGACTCCTCGCGTTCGCCGCCGGCGGGCTGGCGCTGAGCCTCGCCGTTGGCTGCTCCGCGATCAGCCCCGCCGGCAAGCCGACGCCGCTGGCCGAGACGCTCAGCGGGGCGCGGGCGCAAGTCCCCACGGCGACCAAGAAGCCGGGCGGGGTCCAGCCGGCGCTGCGCGTCGGGCAGTTCGTCTTCTACTCCGACGTGGCCCTCGAGCCGACCGACCCGCTGTTCCGCGAACTCGACGAACTGCCGGAGCGTATCCAGCGCGAGTTGCGGCTGCCGGCCGGCAACAACATCGTCCAGGTGTACCTGTTCGACACGCAGGAGAAGTACGAGTCGTACATGCGCGACCGCTTCCCGTGGCTCCCGGCGCGGCGGGCGTACTTCGTGAGCGACGGCAAGCGGCCCAACGCCGCCGAGGACTTGCAGGTCTACACCTGGATGGGCGAGCACCTCCGCACCGACCTGCGCCACGAGCTGACGCACGCGATCCTGCACACGGTGCTGGCGGGGGTGCCGCTGTGGCTCGACGAGGGGTTGGCGGGGTTCTTCGAGCAGCCGCCGGCCAACGACGGCCTGAACCCCGACCACCTCGACAAGCTGCGCCGCGGCGGCTTCACCCCGGACTTGGCACGTCTGGAGAACGTCAAGCTGGTCGCGGACATGGAGAAGCCGGAGTACCGCGAGGCGTGGGCGTGGGTCCACTTCTGCCTGCGCGGCGACGACCGCGCCCGGCTGGTGCTGCACGAGTACTTGCAGCAACTGCGGACGAACCCCGCCCCCGGCCTACTGTCGCCGAAGTTGCGGGCGGGCGTGACCGACCCGAAGGCGTCGCTGTACGAGCACCTCGCCCGGCAACGCAACCCGGAGTAGCCCCAGCGAGCGGCGTGGCGTCAGCCCGCTGTCTGCTGCCTGACGTGGGGATGACGGCCCCGTGCGGACGCGGGACTCTCCCCGCGGGCTGGAAACAGCGAGCTGTTCACTACACATTAGGCCACGCTGAATTGAGCAGAACCGCCAACGTAGGTAGGCAGAATCCATACTGTCTACTGCTAGTTCGGCGTTGTAACCGTCAGGTGTCTGACTGACCCCTTCGGGTGTCACTCCAATGATCAGTTTCCGCCATCGGGCTTACTACTGGCTCCGGCTCGCCGCGCGATTCGTGCTGGTGATCGCGTGCGTGACCTACGCCGCCGCCAAGTTCACTGGTGCCCAGTTCGTGATCCCCGGCTACCTCCTCGACAGCCCGGTTACCGAACTCGGCGGGATGGACCTGACGTGGGCGTTCTTCGCCCACTCGCCGCTGTACAGCGGGTTCATCGCCGTCGGGCAACTCGTCGCGGCCGCCCTGTTGGCGTTCGACCGCACCGCCCGCCTTGGGGCGGTCGTCCTGCTGCCGATCACGACGAACATCGCCTGCGTCAACCTCGGGTACAACATCGGCGAAAATACGTTGGAACTGTCGTTGGTACTCCTGGCGTTGAACCTCTACTTGCTCGCTAACGAGTTCTCCGCGCTCAAGAACTGCTTTTGGAACGAGACGGCATCCCACCCGTGCCGACCGCGTTTGATGGGGGGAACGGGTGCCGCGGTTGCCCGTGGGGCGGGCCTCGTGCTGGTCGTCGTTGCCTGCTTCTGGTCGCTCACGAGCATCATGAGCGGTCCGGCCGGGGGTCAGAAAGCGATTGCCGGGGACTGGGTGGTGGAGTCCGCCACGCTCGACGGGCGGCCGGCTACCAACCCTGCACTGGGTGAGGGCTGGCTGTGGATCTCCTTCGACCCCTCAAGGGTGTTCAGCGTCCGAACGATGCGCTGGTCGTTTCGGGGGAAGTACACCGTGGACCCGGCCACGGGAGAGTTCTGGGCCGGGTACGACCCGGAGCCGCGTCTCCCACTTTGGAGAGGACCGCGACCGGCTTACTTGAAGAATATGAGCGATGCCGAAGAGCGCCGGAGTATGGGCGAGAGCCTAGAAGGCTTTCAATGGCCCGTCGAACTCAGGGGCACCTACTGCAAAGACGGCGACAAGTTAATCGTGACCGCACTTGGCCCTGCAGGCCGGCTCGAATGGGTACTCGTGCCTTACAAGCGACCAAAGTTCTAGCCCTGGGAGTTGTGCCGCCGATCACCCGAGCCATACGCAGACGCGGCCGGCCGCGCTGCCGAGCCAAGTCCTGCGGCGGCAAGTGGTCTTGCAGGTACCGAGGTCGTCGAACGAAAAGTGGCTACGTCTTGGCGGCGGCCGGTGGAGTAGGGGCCGATCTGGTAAAATACCTTTACTCTGGCAACGACCCCGGAGGCCCAGTGATGTCACCCGACCCGATTGAACCGACCCCGCCGTTTGTCGTCACGCCGGTCCCGCCGGTGCTGCTGGCGTGGGTGCGTCAGACACTCGACGCCGAGGCCCTTGAGGCTGAGTTCAAGGCCGCACAGGCGTCCGGCGGAGTGCCCTTCGAGACAGTGATTGCTGCCGTCGAGGCGGCGGTGCGGGGGGGTTCGTGAGTGCGGGCGAGGTGACGCCCCGCCTGGACACGGTGACCTACACGGAGCGGGTTCTGGACGGGCTCGTTCGGCTCGGCCGGCAAACCCGCGAGCGAGGGGACGGCGAGCAGTGCGTGGCCGCCTTGAAGGAGTTCCACCGGCGGCTTTGCCTGGACCCGCAATTCGGTGACCCCCTGATCGACTTGCAGGCGGATATCGGACACTTGCGGATCGGCGTCGTACCCCCGCTGACCATGCGCTACGCGGTGCTGGAGGAGCGGCGATCCGTGATGGTGGGGGCCGTGCCGGTCCTGCTGCCCCGAACCGAGACGGCGTGATGCCGAGTCGGGCGCCGGGGCCACCGGTCAGGTTGGTCGCTAGAATGCCCGGCACCCCGAGTCGCCGCGCATGAACGTCCTCATCACCGCGGGCAATACGCAAGCCCCCATCGACCGCGTGCGGGTCGTGACGAACACCTTCACCGGCCGCACCGGGGCCGACCTCGCCCGCACCGCCTGGACGCGCGGGCACCGCGTCACGATCCTCACGTCGCACCCCGAACTCCTCGCCGACCTGCCCGACCCCGCCAGCGACAGCGAGCGGCGTATATCCCTTGCGGGCGTCGGTCTTGCGGTGCGGGTGGAAGTGCGGCCCCGACGTGTTGGTGAAGCCCAAAATCATTCGCGTGGACGAGTAGCTTTCGTCGGTACTCACACCCACAGTTCCAGTAGTGCGAGCGTCAGTCTCGCCCAGTGCTCGAAGGCGTCGTCGGCGTCCAGCGCGAGCACTTGCGGGGGGCCGTGGCTGCGGGGGACGCTCAGCGACGGCCGCGCCTGCGTCAGCGACAGCGTGCCGACGACGGCCGACTCCGCACTCA
>JAYTUC010000150.1:0-1772 GCA_043744775.1 Fimbriiglobus sp.
GAAGTAGAAGTCGCCGCCGCCGCCGGCCGGGGCGCTCTCGGGCAGCTCGCCGCGGTTGATGGCGTGCGCCGCCTTGACGATCCAACTCGACCCCGCCTGCCGGTGCACCCGGTCGAGCCGCACGACCGCCACCGCGCCGGACTCGATCAGGTCGTTCAAGACACTGCCCGGCCCCACACTCGGCAACTGGTCGCGGTCGCCGACGAGCACCACACTCGCCCACGGCGGCACCGCACGCAAGAGCTGGTTCATCAGCGCGATGTCGGCCATGCTGACCTCGTCCACGACGAGCAAGTCGAGGTCGAGCGGGTTCTCCTTGTTGCGGCGAAAGGTGCCGATGCCGGGGTCGAACTCGAGCAGCCGGTGGATCGTCTTCGCCTCGTGGCCGGTCGATTCGCCCAGCCGCTTGGCCGCGCGGCCGGTCGGCGAGCAGAGCCCCACGCGCTGGCCCTTGCCCAGGAAGATTTCGAGGATCGCGCGCACGATGGTCGTCTTGCCGGTGCCGGGGCCGCCGGTCAGCACGAGCAGCTTCTCGGTCACCGCCGCCTCGACCGCGTCGCGCTGCTTGTCGGCGAACGCGATCCCCATGCGGCCCTCGACGTAGGCGAGTGCCGTCGGCAAATCGACGGCGGGGAGTGGGTGGACGCCGGCCCGCAGCAGTGCCACCGACCGCGCCACGCCGACCTCGGCCATAAACAGCGCCTTGAGGAAAAGTAACGTGTCGCCTTCGCCGTCGTAACCGCCGATTAAGTTGACCGAGTCGCGCACGATTTCGCCGGCGTCGCGCAAGGCTTCGACGGCCGCTTCGATGGCTTCGGTGGGGATTCGCGTGAGTTGCATCGTCTGCTCGACGACGACCTCCTCCGGCACGCCGACGTGGCCGTTGGACGACGCCTCATGGAGGACGTGGCGCACGGCGGCCTGCGCTCGGTGCGGGGAGTCGCGCGGGAGGCCGAGTTTGAGCGCGAGTTCGTCGGCGGTGCGGAAGCCGACGCCCCAGATGTCGGTACTGAGGCGGTACGGGTTCGACTTGACCTGCCCGACCGCGTTCTCGCCGTAGGCCTTGTAGATGCGCACGGCGCGGGCGGTGCCGACGCCGTAGCTGGCGAGGAAGGCCATGATGCGGTGGACGTGCTTCTGCTCCTGCCAGCCGGCGCGGATGCGCTCGACCCGCTTCGGCCCCAGCCCCTTGACCTGCGACAGCTGCGCCGGCGACTGGTCAATAATGTCGAGCGTGGCGTCGCCGAAGACCGCGACGATCTTCTTGGCGTAGGTCGGCCCGATGCCCTTGACCAGCCCGCTGCCGAGGTACTTCGCGATCCCCGCGGCCGAGTGCGGCGGCGTCGCCTTGAGGTCGGCGGCCTTGAACTGGAGGCCGTGCTGCCGGTCGTTGGCCCACTCGCCGCTGGCCTCGACGTACTCGCCGGCGAGGACCTGCGGCAAGTGCCCGACGACGGTGACGAGGTCGCGGTGGCCCTTGACGCGGACCCGCAAGACACAGTAGCCGTTGTCGAGGTTGTGGAACGTGATGCGTTCGACAGCCCCGGTGATCGCGTCCGCCATGAGGCTTAGGTTACCACGCCGACCGGGGTCGCGGCCAGCCTGGGGGCGGGCGGGGGCGGGCGACTGTGTTAGGATGTGGGGTACTGACCGTACAGGGGGGACTTGCCGTGGACACCGTCGAAGCGATCACCGCCGCCATCGCGCAACTGCCGCCCGAGCAAGTGGCCCGCGTGCGGGACTGGCTCAACGAGCGGGCCGAAGACGCCTGG
>JAYTUC010000151.1:0-1769 GCA_043744775.1 Fimbriiglobus sp.
CAGCGCCCGGAGTCCTTCGACTAAGGACTCCGGGCGCTGACGCTTTCCGGCTCGCCGGGCCGCCGATTGCCAAAGGCCGTCGGCCGGCGGATAATGCCCGTTCGACCGGCCCGAGTCCGAGGACCTGCGATGAACGCTTTCGGCGCGATGAGTGACGACTTCGGGGTGTCGATGTTCCTGATGAGCAAGCTCGACATGCCGACGCAGCGCGAGTCGGTCGTCCACTTCTTCGAGAGTGTCCAGAAGCAGTTCCCCGCGATGACCGACTTCGAGCGCCGCGACGACGGCGAGTACGCCCTCGACGAGGACCGCGACTCGGGGGCCTACCGCTCCGTGGTACTCGACCGCCGCAAGCTCGCCTCGGCGTTCATGAACCCGACCGACTCGGATAGCGTCGATGCCCAGAACGAGACGCTGCTGGAGATGGCCCCGTACCACTTGGGCGTGTCGAACCTCGACGCCGACGCGATCGACGTGCAGTACAGTTTCGACTTCCTGTTCACCGGCAACCACGACGAGATCGTGGCCGAAGCCCTGATGGCCGGCGGGCCGCTCGAGAACCTGCTGCGCGTCCCCGGCGGCCACGCCCTGCACTTCCAGCCGTCGCTGACCATCGCGCTCGACGACACCTTCCAACTCCAGGGCCGCCTGAGTGTCGAGACGCGCAGCACGGCGTACCAGGTCCGCACCGGCAACTACGTCGAGGCCCCGATCAGCGTCTTGTTCACGGTGCGGCAGTTCTGGGGCAAGCCGGCGCTGACGAACTTCGTCGAGAGCTACCGCAAGCAGCGCAAGTTGCTCGACACCCTCGTGAGCGAGCACGTCGTCCCGAACGTCGTGCAGCCGATCGCGCGGGCGATCGCGGCGAAGTGACGGCGGCGCGCTCCGCGGCACGGCCAGGCAAGCCGCTTGCGTCAGCGGGCGGGTTCTAGAACATCCGGCACCGGAACCTACCGGGCCGTATGAGGCGACCTGACGCTGGCAGGCCCGGAACCCGCCTGCCCACGCAAGCGGAGCAAAGGCCGCTGAAAACGTGTGCGGTAGGAGACGGCCCGGTCGTTGACCTCAAACGTCGTCCACGGCCTGTGCCCTGGCTCGCGCGTCGGCGCTCACAAGAGTCGCTGGCGGCGCTACGACCAGACGGTGACGCGCGGTAGCGGCTTATTTCCGCGGCGGGCCAGCCACAGCCGCAGCAGCGCGGCGACTGCGGCGATGACGTGCAGCGCCACCGCGAGTGTGAGCCACCACGTCGTCTGCACGGCGTACTGGCTGAGTTCCATCCCCTGCTTGACGAGGACTTTCTGCTCGGCCGCCGAGGTCTCCGCGGCCTTGAGCGCGTCGGCGAAGCGCTCGGCGACCATCTTCCGCGTCGCGGTGTCGAGGCCGAAGCCGACGCGGACTTGCAGTGTCAACAGCGTGAGCGTCAGGACCGCCAGCGCCGCGAGGACCCCCACGCGGTACGGCCAGACGCCTTGCAGGAACGCCAGCGGGACGGGCAGCCCGGTGACGTGCGTCGCGGTCACGGCGCGGTCGGCCCAGCCGAGGGCCACGGCGGCGAGCAGCGCGAGCAGGTAGGGCAGCAGCAGCAGCCAGTTGCTGCCGATGATCGCCTTGAGCGGCTTCTCGAGGTGCTCCACGTCGTCGGAGAAGGGGTTGGTCTCGAAGTTGCCGGCCAGCGCCCCCCACGGCGACTGCGCGTAGGCCATGAAGCCGCCGGGGTAGTGGCCGACCCACGAGAAGAAGGTCAGGACCAGGATGAGCGTGAAGCA
>JAYTUC010000152.1:0-25414 GCA_043744775.1 Fimbriiglobus sp.
TCGCGGAGAAGACCAAAACCAAATCTTACGTTTTGGGCTTCTCCGCGACTCTGCGTCTCCGCGGCAAAATTGTTTTTACGTCCCCCGCCCACCCGGTAGTTTCTGCCGGTAACTTTGACAACCCGCCGACGCCGTTCGACAATCCTCGCCAGCCCGCCACTGGAATCGTGGGGTTTCGTGCCGGTTGGCGCGATTGGCACGGCGGCTGCTTTGTCAGATTCCGTCGGAGTGAACTTCCCCCCAAACGAGTCACGACGGCGACGGCCCGCCGGGCATTCCCCCGCTCGGCGAGCCAACTCGGCCCCGGACGACCGCAGCATTCCCCCCGCGGCGGTCGCCCGGTGCCGAGAGATTTCCCCCGGTTCCCCCAAGCGAAGCGGGCCAGTCACCACCCCCCGGTGACTGGCCCGCTTCGCTTTTGCGTTCCCCGGCTGTCGCGGTTACACTCGGCCGTAACCTCGCCCCGCCAGGAAGCCGCCATGCCCCGCCGCCCCGCCGCCCCGCCCCGACTCGCGGCCGTGACCCTGACCGGCCTCGCCCTCGCGCTGACGGCCACGGGCTGCTGGCTCAAGCGGCCGGGCACGGCGGCGTCCACGCCGACGACCGCCCCGACGCCGCCGGGCACCCCGACCGCGCGGGCGGACCGCAACGACGGCACGACGTACCCCGGTTGGGGGACGCTGCACGACCCGCTCAACGACACCCGCGTCGAGTTCGCGGCCGGCAAGCTCACGATGACGGTGCCGCCGGGGCTGCACGACATCAACCCCACGCTCGGCGGCATGAAGGCCCCGCGCATCCTGCAAGAAGTCTCGGGCGACTTCACCCTGGAGGTGACCGTCACCGGCGACTTCGCCCCCGGCCCGGTCGCCGCCGCCGAGGGCTTGCCGTCGTTCCACGGCGCGGGCCTGTCGCTCTGGGTCGATGACAAGACCTACCTGCGGCTCGAGCGCAACGCCTGGTGGAACCCCGCCAAGGGGGCCTACGTGTGCTACACGCCGCTGTACGAGATCTTCAACCGCGGCCGGCCGGAGCCGACGAATCCGGGCGTCGGCACGCCGGCGTTCTTCGGCGGCGACACGACGCGCTTCCGGCTGGAGCGGAGCGGGCTGTCCCTGACGACCTCGCACAGCGCCGACCGCGGGGCGACGTGGCAGACCGTGCCGCGAGTGGCCTCGACGTTGCCCCGCAGCCTGTTCGTGGGCGTCGGCGCGGTGAGCACGTCAGCCGCGCCGCTCACTGTCGTGTTCGAGGACTTCAAGCTGACGCGGAAGTGACGGCTGGCGAGCCGGCGCGCTACTGAGCGACCTGGACGTTGCCGGTGAAGACGCCGACCGTGTCGTTGACGGGGAAGAGCGCGACGAACACTTCCTGGCCCTCGGAGCGACGCCACACGCCGAGGCACGCATCGTTGCCGACAACGACAGGCTTTAGGCCGTGACCGTAGACGACAACGACCTGGTCGTCCCGCTTGAGGATCGCCTGAAATCGTTGCAGTCCCTCCCCGGCGACCCACTCGTCGTGGTACTCCCCGACGAGACGCGCCAAGACCACTTCGCTCCGAGCCGCCGACACCCCCCGAGGGTCCTGAACCGCGACGGGTTCGGCGTCCTCGACGAACCCGTCGACGTGCAAGCAGCCGACGCTAGTGCTGGAGTGGACTTCCACGACTCGTCACCTCAGTAAGAGCGGTTGCTGGGCGATCATCTGCTCACTGTACCAGAACTGCACCCAATACAAGCCAGGCTCATCGAACATGACGCCACGGATTCGGAACGTCACCGCGACGATCTCCAGGGGGTCATTCCCGAACGGTATGGTGCGAGTTCCGGTCCGAAAGAGGACGCGATCCGAGTCGGCATGCGTGACGTGAACGCGACCTTCCGCCGACCCGCGGCACTCCGTGACTTGGAGGTAGACGCACAATTCGGGGTGGGTTACAGGGTAGGGCGTCTGGTGGAGCGATTGAATCGCACTGACGACGCCAACCAGAGTGACGCTGCGGGAGTTCGCCGGGTCGAAGCGGACATCGTCGCAGACGATCAAGTACCGCACAGTCGGAGGGACAACCGACATGACACCCCCCGGTGCACATTCGGCCGGCGTTAGCGGATCGTGTCGTGCAGGGCGTGCTCGGCGCGGGCGAAGCGGTCGGGGGTGTCGAGTTCGCCGCGGGCGATCAGGTCGCGGTAGAAGGCGACGAGGCCGTGCCGCACGCCGTCCGGGCCGGGGGCCTCGGCCCGCAACTCCGGGGGCGCGAGTGGCCCGTCAAGGGGGATGTCGGCGCGACGCGGGAGGGGCAGGGCCATGCGCTGACGCAACGCTTCCGGGGTCGGGGTGCGGGGCAGTCCGCAGTCGGGCCGGGCGGCGAATCGGAAGCGCCGGGCGGGCCATCGCTGCGGGGTCGAGTCTCGCATTGTCCGTCTTCTCCAGGCCGTCGGCAAGGGGTCGCCAGAGCCGAAGCTGTGGGTCGCGCCGGTCGCGCCGGTGTTCCGAAATCGTCCGCCGCGGTGGGGTTCACCCGTCCACCCGAGGCGTCGCATTCTACGCATGGTATCGTCGGCCGCTCCGCGCCCCGGTCAAGAAATCGTCGCGCCTTCCGCCCGCCGCTCGCGGGTGTCGGTGTGGGGCGTCGGTTCCACGGCCGGTGCCGCTCACGCACGTTGCCCACTCGCCCCGCCCGCCCTTCCCCGACACTCCCGGGGGAACGGCTCAAGGCCCGTTTCTTGAGCGATTGTGCGGCACGCGGCGGCCCAAGTCGCGGCGCAGGCCGGCCCGCGCCGGGCGTCCGGGGCGCGGCCTATCTGGGCGTAGTTCGTCGCCGATCGGCCACCGGTGCCCGACCGAACTCGCCGGCGACGGGGCGCGGGTTGTGGCCCGCGCCCCGACCGTCCACCCCGCCGAGTCCGCAACCCGTGGCGCTCGCCTTTGGCCCCCGGAAGTCCCGCGCCGGCCCACCGTCCTGGTGGCAGCGCCGCGGCCCGTCCGGGTGCCCCTGTCGCGCTTCGAGTATTGCGCCACGCCGCGCGGCGTGGGGGCAAAGCGCGCAGGCAAACTGGCGCGATTCCGCCGGCCGCACGGCACCCGTGGAACAGGCCGGATAGCCGGTCAGAACGGGGGCAGCACGTTGCCGTCGGCCGGGTCGATCAGCCACTTCAAGAGGTCCTTGTTCTTGACGAACACGGCCGGGTCGATGGCCCGCACCGAGCCGTCCATCATCGCCGCGAGGACGGTGTTGAACGGCCGCGACAGGTCGGGGGCCGGCTTCGTTTTGTCGAACGCGAAGTCCTCGGGCTTGCTCCACGGCACCGGGTCGCCGGCGGCGACGGCCATCAGCGTGTTCGACGTGCCGTCCGGGATCTGGGGCAACTTCCGGCCCTTCAGCAGCGGGAACCCGGCGTCCGGGCCGGTAAACACCTTGTAGTACGTCAGCCCCGGCCCCACGGCCAAGCGCGGGTCGCTGTAGACCTTGAGCGTGATTTTGCTCAGCGGCAGGTTGGTCTTGCTGTCCCACGGCTCGTCGAGCCTGAACTTGTTGTAAAGCGCCTGCTGCTCGAGGTACGGCAGGACCGCGACGCGCCAACTCAGCAGCGGCTTGCCGGCCTTGTCGGTGATCGCCGCCGGCGGGAGCGTCCCCATCGCGTCGTGGTAGCTGTGCATCGCCAGGGCGATTTGCTTGAGGTTGTTGGTGCTCGACATCCGGGCCGCCGCCTCGCGGGTCTTCTGCACCGCCGGCAGCAGCAGGCCGACCGCGACCGCGGAGTACCCGGCGAACGCCGTCGCGCTGATCGGCCCGGTCGTCGAGAGCGCCAGGGCGTTGCCGGCGCGGGTGACCGGCAGGTCGCCGAGCAGGTCGTCGGCGTAGTTCAGCGCGGCGATCTGGCTCAACGCGGTGAAGGCGTCGCCCAGTTCGTCGGGCGGGCGGAAGCCCTTCGCCGGGGTCTTGTCGAACAGCATCGCCTCGACCTTCGGCCGCGCCTGGGCGAGCAGCTTGCGCAACTCGGCCGCGCCGAGTTTCATCGACTTCTCGGCGGACATCGCGGCGTCGGCGTCGGCGTACTCGACCTTCAGGCTCGCGGTCACGCCCTCCGTGAGCGCGACGCTCACGGTCACCCTCTTCGCGGCGGCCAGCGGCCGGAACGGCTCGGGGATCTCCTTGAAGGCGTCCGGCGGCAGCGGCAGCTTCGACACATCGACGACGCCGTAAACGATCTTGGTGCCGTCGGCCGCGGCGGCGAGGTCGGCTTTCAGCGGGTGCGTCGCCGGGTCGCCTGCGGCCACCAGCTTGTCATCGGGAAACAGCGCTCTGCCTGGGCCGACGACGAGCGTCTGCGGACCGGCGGCGCAAATCATCATGTTCGAGTTCTCGTCCAGGTAGACCACTTCCCGCAGCCCCTTGATCCGCTGGGCCTTCGGCAGGAAGCTGGCGCGGACGGCGTCGAGGTCGAACGGCTGCGTGAACTGCACGACCAGCTTGAACGACTCGTCGGGCTGACCGCCCGGCAGCGCCACGAGTGTGACGCGGTCCAGCGACGACGGCCGGGGGGCGAACTGGCCGTCGAACGCGGCGATCGCCTTCGCCCCGGCCTTGTCGTAGTACGCCCGGTAGTCGGCGAACGCCTTGTGCTTGACGGCGTCGGCGACGCGAATGTGGACGAACCCTAGCGCCGTTGGCGGCACGGCCGCCAGGTCGGCCGGCAGCGCCTGCGCGGCGACCGGCCGCGCGAACGCCGCGGCGAGCATCAGGAGGGAAAGACGCAGAATCATGGCGAGAGGCTCCAAGAGGGGATCGAAGGCGAGCCGGAAGCGTCAGCGACCGGAGTTCCGTAGTCGGGGTCAGTCGAGGTTCAGCACTTCGCCGCCGCCGCGGGTGATCAGGCCCCTCAGCGTGACGACATCGATCGCACTGCTCAAGAAGCGTGCGGAGCCGTCGGCGAGCAGCACGTTACAACCGTCGCCGTCCATGCGCAGGAGTTTCTTCATGTCGCCCTTGGGCTCGAAGTCGAGTTCGTCGGGCTTCGTCCACGGCACCGCCGTCGCCGCAGTAGCGACCAGGATCGTGTTTGAGCTGCCGTCGGTGAAGAAGGCGAGCATCAACGGCTTCAGCGGCTCGAAGGCAGCGCCGTTGCCGACGAAGACGCGGAAGTACGTCTCCTTGTCGCCCGGCAGCGTCACGCCCGGCAGCGCGAAGACCGCCGGCATCGGGTTGTCCTGGAGTGCTTTCTTGTTGTGGTCACTGTCCCACGCCTCGTCCATCTTGAACCGGGTGGCCAGGGCACCTTGCTCGATTTGAGGCAGCACCGCCACACGCCAACTCAACAGGGGCTTACCCTTCTTGTCGGCGACCGCCGGCGCGGGGAAGGCGTTGTACACGTCGTGGTGCGCGTGCAGGGCGAGGCCGAGTTGCTTCAAGTTGTTCTGCGTCACGGAGCGGTCCCGCGCGTCGAGCGACTTCTTGCCGGCCGTCGCGCCCAGCGCCAGGCCGAACGGCAGGTCGGTGCGCAGGGCCAGCGTCGCCACGGCGTCGGTGCCGTCGATCCGCAGGGCCGCCGCGTCGAGGCTCGTCTTGAAGCTGGCGAGCACCGCCAGCAGCGGCTTGTCCTTGGCGTCGTTCGACTTGCCGAGGCCCTTGAGGCCGGCGTCCAGGAGCGACGTGAGTAGCGTTTGCAGTGCCCCCAAAGACTTCGCGCATTCGCGCCTGACGGCCGGGTCGGCGCTGCGGAAACGCGCCTCGACGGCGAGCGTGTCGCCGGCCAGCGTGCCGACGGCGAGGGCCTGGTCGGCCTTGAGCAGCGGGATCAACGGCACCCTATCGGGTCCCCACCTGGCGTTCACGTCGCTGATGTTGGCCGGCAGCATGGCGTAGTTCATGCTGACGACGAAGTCTTTCGTCGCCGCGGCGACTAGCGCGGTCGTCTGCGGCCCGCTTCCCTTAGGGGCGACGCCGGCCGCCGCAGGGACGTAGACCGACAGCCGCGGGTGCAGGGCGTCGCTCAGGTCGAGCACGATCTCCTGGAACTTGAAGGTCGCCTCGCCGCGGCCGTGCACGATTGTCGTGGACTTCAGGGTCAGCACGCCTTTCTCGAACCGGTACGACACCCGGTCGCCGGAGGCCCGGCAGCCGACCGCCGCCGCGGCGACGAGACGGCCGGCGTCGATCGGCTTCGTCAGCACAAGCGTGACGACGAACGGTTCGATGTCGGGGGCGAGCTTGCGTAAGTCGGGCCAGTAGGCCGAAGCCGAGGTTACGTCGGCGGGGGTCAGCCCAGTGACGGCCTCGAAGTCGGCGACGAGGCGGTCGAACTCGGCGACCTTGGCCGCCCGCAATGGCTCGCCGACCGGCCCCTTCCAGAGCTTCGCGACGTTGGCGTGGGCGAACACCGCCGCGTCCGGCGGGACGTGGCTCAGGTGCGCGGGCACTTGTGCGTTCGCCCAACCCGACCCGACGGCGGCAAGTGCCACGAGGAAGAGGCGCGGCATGATGAACCCTTGGCGACGGCGGGATACGGTGAGCCTGGGGTCAGTGTGACAGGCGGGCCGTCGCGTGGCAACGGTTATCCGCAAGACGCCGCCGCGGGGCAGATTTCCCGACGAAGGTGGCTTACAATGGCGGCATGGCCACCACCACTTTGCCCGACACGGAAGTCGAGACCGACACGCGGACGAAGCGGCAGCCGCCCTACGCCGTGGTGCTGCACAACGACGACCACAACAACTTCGCGTTCGTCGTGGCGGTGCTGCAAAAGGTGTTCGGCTACGCGGTTGAGAAGTGCGTCAAGTTGATGCTGGAAGCGCACAAGACCGGCCGGGCGGTCGTCT
Source organism: Fimbriiglobus sp. (assembly GCA_043744775.1). Taxonomy (GTDB): domain Bacteria; phylum Planctomycetota; class Planctomycetia; order Gemmatales; family Gemmataceae; genus Fimbriiglobus. The sequence continues at coordinate 6,820 of JAYTUC010000152.1, forward strand.
GGGTAGGGTCGCTGGAAGTGGCGGAATTGAAGGCGGAGCAAGTCCACGGCTGCGGCCCCGACCCGCACGCCGCGAGGGCGTTGCCGTTGCGGGCGACCGTCGAGCCGGCGGCGTAAGGGAGTCGTTGGCTCCGCCGCAGGCGAACTGTAGGGGTGCCCCTTGCGGGTACCCTGCGTTGACCACGCACGTGCCGGAGGTGTTCGGCATCGGCCACCGAGAAGCGCAGGCCGGGCACCCACGAGGGGTGCCCCTACCGTTCGCCTGCGGCGGAGCCGAAGCCGCCCTTACGGCCGCCGCGTACTGGTCAACTCGGCCAGCCGCTTCTCGGCCTCCTTGACGTGCGTCAAGTTCGTGTCCGTTTGTACCTCCTTGCGGTACAGCTCGATCGCCTTCTTGCGGTCGTTCAACTGCCGGTCGTGCAGCCGCGCGGCCCGGATCAGGGCGTCGCCGCTGCTGCCCTTCCGCCACAGCGCGGAGTGCTCGTAGTAGCGCGCGGCCCGCTCGTACTGCTTGTACGCCTTGCCCTCGTACAGGTCGCCGAGTTCGTAGGCCACGTCGGCGAGCTTGTCCATGTCCGGGTGCTTGTGCACGATGTCTTGCAGCAAGATTTCGGCGCGGCGCATGTTCAGCGTCGCGTCGGGGCCGCCCTTGGCCTTGTACTGCACCGCGAGCTTGTAGAGGTCGTTGGCGTCGGCGTCGTTCTTCGAGAGCGCCGGGTTCTCCGGCAGCGGGTCCTGAATCTCCAGGGAGTACGACGGCTTCCACGCCAGGTGGTACGTCCGCAACTCCTCCTCGACCCAGCGGGCGCGCTCCCGGTCGCCGGCCTTCGTGTAGGTGTCGTACAGGGCGATCAGCGACAGTTGGTACTCGCTGCGGGCCGCCACGACGCGCGAAATCAGCCGGTCTTCGTCGTGGCCCGGCTTGCCCGCGGCGGCGGGGGCCGGCTTGTCGGCCCCGACCCCGGCGAGCGCGAAGGCCCCGAGGGCAACGGCGGCGGCGGCGGTGCGGACGCGGTACGGAAGCATGGCGGAACCCCAACGGGAAACGGAAAAGCCCCAGGCGAACGCCCAGGGCCACCCGGAGTCGGGGCGTGGGGTCCGCGTCACACCTTCGGCGGGGTGCTGCCGCTCGGCGGGTTGCCCCGGTCGGCCGGCCGCACCGGGCTGTGCGTCCCCGTGTCCGCGGCGATCGACGGCAGCGTCGGGCTGCCCGCTACCACCGGGTTGAAGCCGCTCGACGCCGGCCCCAGGGTCGATCCGCCGACCGGCACGAAATTGCCCGACGGCTTCATCTCCGGCCGGCCGAAGATCATCCGGCCCGCCGGCGTCTGCAACACACTCGTCACCAGGATCGAGGTCTCCGAGCCAATCGAGTTGCGGCCGTTCTCGACCACGATCATCGTACCGTCGTCGAGGTAGCCGACCCCCTGCCCGACCTGGTCGCCCGCCTTGACGATCTTGACTTGCAAGTATTCCCCCGGAAGCGCCACCGTCTTGAGGCTGTTGGCGATTTCGTTGAGGTTGATGACATCGACGCCCTGCAATTGCGCGATCTTGTTCAAGTTGAAATCGTTCGTCACAACCCGACCGCCGACGCCCTTGGTGAACAAGACGAGCCGCTCATCGACGCGAATCTTCTCGCCGCCGCGCGACTCCCCGGCGTTGCCATCGTGCATCAGCAACTCGACCTTGGTGTTCGACTGGAGGCGCTTGAGGATGTCGAGGCCCCGGCGGCCGCGGTTGCGCTTGAGCTTGTCCGAGCTGTCGGCGATGCCCTGCAACTCTTGCAACACGAAGCGCGGCACGATCAGCTTCGACTCGACGATGCGCGTGTCGCACAGGTCGGCGATGCGGCCGTCGATGATCACCGACGTGTCCAGCACCAGGGGCTTGCTGCCCTTGATCTGCCGGGAGAACTCGACGTAGGGGATGACGAAGCGGAAGTCGTCGCGCGTCTGGAGCAGCGTCGAGATGGCGATGTAGCAGCAAATGACCGTGACCGTGAAGCGCCACAGGGTTTGCATCTGCCGCAGGCGCGGCTCGTCGGGGTTGAGGTAGAGCGAGCCGACAATCGGGTCGAGAACCAGGGAGAAGAGGTAGCCGACGAGCAGGCCCAGCAGCAGGCCGCAGTAGACCGACGAGATGGTGACGATCTGCTTGTTCTTCTCGCGCAGGTCGGTGAACAGCACGACCGACCCCATCGCCAGGACCGTGGCGGCGCTCAAGACCCCGCCGACGGGGATCTCGTCGCCCAAGAAGACGGCGAAGAAGACCGCCGCGATGCCGATAATCAGTGCGACGTAACAGCCGCGGAGGAGTGCCATGAGCATCGGAGTGCGTCCTGAGGAGAATGTCGGGGGATGGGGGATGTCTTGATCTTACAGGTCCGTCGTCGGCGCGAATAGACGCCGGTACTCCTGTTGCGCGAATCGGTCGGTCATCCCCGCCAAATAATCCCCCACCACGACCGCCAGGTCGGGCACCAGCGTCCGCCCGGCCAACGGCGGCGCGGCGGGCGGCCCGACCACCCCGCCCGACCCCGCCCAGCGCCGCAAGTGCCGCTCCGGCAGCAGTTCCGGCGCGGCCAGGTACTCGGCGAACAGCGCCTTCAACACGCGCTTGCCGTTGGCCGTCATCCGCAAGACGCGGTGGTGGCAGTAGACCCGCTCGCGCAGGAACCGCGCCAACTGCGACTTCTGCCGCGCCATCGGCTCGCTCAGCCCGACGAGTTCGGCCGTCGCCCCCCGCACGTCGTCGAGGCCGCGCACGCGGTGGTCGCGCAACCGGGCGGCCGTCTCGCCGAGCAAGTCGTTGACCTGCCGGGCCAGCATCTCGCGCACGACCGCCGTGCGGAACGCGTGCGGCGGCAAGGCACAATGCCCGGCCGACACGGTCGCCGCCGTGTCGCGCCACAACTCGACCTCGGCCAGGTCGGCCAGGGTGATGAAGCCCAGCCCGAGAGCGTCGTCGGTGTCGTGGGTGGTGTAGGCGACGCTATCGACGACATCGACAACGAGGGCTTCGAGGAGCGCGCCGCCCGCCCCGCGGAACTCGGCCGCCTGCGGGACGTCGAGCCGCCCGGCGTGCCGCACGAACGCCTCGCGAAGCTCGAAGGTGAGGTTCAGGCCGGGGTAGTCGGGGTAGCGCTCCTCCAACTCGTCCACGCGGCGCAGGCCGTACAGGTTGTGGTCGAAGCCGCCGTGGCCACGCAGGCAGTCGTTGAGCGCCGCCTCGCCGGCGTGGCCGAACGGCGGGTGCCCGATGTCGTGGGCGAGCGCGACCGCCTCGGCGAGGTCTTCGTTGAGCCGCAGCCGCCGGGCGACGGTGCGGGCGACCTGGACGACTTCGAGCGTGTGCGTGAGCCGGGTGCGGTGGTGGTCGTTGACGCTCGCCACCAGGACTTGGGTCTTGCCAGTCATGCGACGGAACGCGGAACTGTGGACGATTCGTTCGCGGTCGCGCTGGTACGGCGAGCGGAATTCGTGAAGCGGCTCCGGGTGGCGACGGCCCCGCGACGCGGCGTCGGTCATGGCGTAAGGGGCGAGGGCGTCAGTCATGAGGGTAGTTTACGGCGGGCCGGAAGCGTCAGCGCCCGGAGTTCTTCGAGTCGGCGAACTCCGGGCGCTGACGCTTCCGGCTCGCCGGGATTACGAATGCCCGTTCGACCCATTCGTGCCGTTCGAGCCGTTCATCATGCGGGCGAAGATCTTGCTCGGCTCGGCGGTGCGGCCGAGGGTGAAGTTGCGCTGGATGCGCACCTCGCCGTTGCGGAACATCCAGCACTCGCCGGAGTCGTCCAGGAAGACAACCCAGAGCAGGTCGTGCTCTTGCGAGTAATCGACGACCATGTGGGCGAACCCTTTACCCTTCGAGGTGTCCAGCGGAATCGGCGGGTTCAGTTGCAGCATCATCGGAAGGGTCCCGTCGGCGTGTCGGGGAAGTCGGCCGAATTGGGCGATGCAAGTGGCGTGCCGCGTGACTACCAGGGCGAAACCCGATTCCAAAACCTGCGGAGGGGGCGGGCATAATCGAAGTGTCTTTGTCGAATGTCGCCCACGGTCACCTTACAAACCTTCGTATCTGGACTTTCCCCATACTTCGCAATTTTGACCTCCGCGAAAGCACCCGCCCAGGTCAATTCACTCTCATACGCGGTCACCTTGCCGTCTTGATCAGCGAGACTCCTTGAGACTAAGTCGCTCCCGGAAAGTTGGCTCGAAGTGTATGCGACGTATACGCCGGGAGGGCAACCCATCAACGCCTCGACTTCGGCGACCGTCATCCCCACACGCACGGCAGAGACGGCTTCGGGCGTGATGGAGTCGCCCGGCCGCGGGCTTCGGGGCGTCACCATCACGGCAAGTACGCCGACGACTGCCAGCAGCGGGACCAGTACCAAGGCGACAGAGACACGTCGGCGAATCATCGGAACGCTCCTCGTGTCATGTCGGCCGGCGAGCGGGGGACGATAGTCCCCCGAGACTTCCTCACTCGAACGCGCGTCACCCGGTGGGGATGCACTCGAGAGACTATCGTTCCCCCGCTCGCCGACGACTGCCCGCCAGCTACTTCTTCTTCGACTTGTCCTCGGCGACCGCCGTTGAGGGCTTCTTACGCGTGAGAATCTCGACGCCGGTGGGGCAGTCGCGGTTCAGCGGGCAGACGGGGCACTGCGGGACTTCCACGCAGATCGTCACGCCGAGATCGACGAGCGACTCGGTGAACGCATAGCCGTTCGACTTGCTGACGTGGTGCTCGAGACTGGCCCGCGTGGCTTCGAGGTCGTCGATGTCGCCCTCGATGACGTGCAGCCGGCGGAGCACGCGGATCGACGGGGCGTCGAGCGGGATGGCGTGGCCGCCGAGGGCGCGCTGCGTCACCCAGGCGACGGCGAAGTCGCTGACGCCCTTGTCCTTGTAGCGCGCGAGCTGCTTGGCGGCCTGCTTGACGCCCTTCTTTTCGAGGTCGTCCAGCTCGAACGAGTAGGTCCGCTCGAAGTGCTCTTGCAGGAACTCGACGATGCGGGTCGCCCTGTCGCCGGCGTCGGGGGTGTCGCCCAACACCTCCGCGACCTCGGGCACACTGCTGACGCGGATCTCGTTCCAATCGACGAAGGCTTCGCGCAGGCGGACGAACGCGGCGTCGGCGGTCTCCGTGGCGACGCTTTCGCGGCAGATGGCGTAGACGACTTCCTCCAGCACCGGCCGCTTGTCGGGTTCGGCCGGCGGAGGGAACTTCTTCATTAACAGCGCGAACGTCTTGTCGAGCAACTGCTGCTTGTTCGTCGGGGCCGCCATGCGGGGTCGCTCTCGGGAGTGGGTCAAGCCGTCGGGGTCGCAGTCCCGGCCGTCCCGTGCGGTTCACCTTTATCGCGCGCCGTCGCATCGTCAATTGCTGCGGCGACCGCGTCGGCCCGCGCGTCGGCTACGGCACCCTCGACGACCTCGACTTCCTCGTCGTCGTCCTCGTCGAAGTCGTCCCCGTCCTCGGCCGGCGAGTAGCGGTCGCGCGGGGCGAGCAGCGAGCCGTCGTCGGCGGTGCCCTCCGGGAGTGATGGCAGTTCGCCGTTGCGACGCTTCTCCTCCATCAGGATGCGTGCGACTTCAATGCTCTTCTTGATCCCCTCGTCGAGGTGAAAACTCAGCGTCGGCAGGAACCGCGTGGCTAGCCGCTTGGCGAGCTTCGACTGGATGAAGCCCGCGGCGTTCTGGAGCGCGACGACGCCCTTCGCCTGTTGCGCTTCGGACCCCATGATCGAGACGTAGACCTTGGCGTGCTGCAAGTCGCCGGCCGTCTCGACGCGCGTGACGGTGGTGTGCCGTACCCGCGGGTCGCGGATCTGGAACAGGATCGTCTCGGCCGCGACTTCGCGAATCACTTCGGACACGCGGGCTAATCGGTGAGTCTTCATGGGTGGTACTTGGTGTTCATCACGGGTTGAACTGTATTGAAGAGAAGCATTTTTGCCGCGGAGACGCAGAGTCGCGGAGAAAACCAAATTCAAGTTTAGGATTTGGTTCTCTCCGCGACTCTGCGTCTCCGCGGCAAAACGGTTTGAGTTACAGCGTCCGCAGTTTGATCTCGATCTTGAACGCCTCGATCACGTCGCCGACCTTGATGTCGTCGAAGCCGGCGATGCGCAGGCCGCACTCGAAGCCCTCGCGGACCTCCTTCGCGTCGTCCTTGAACCGCTTCAGCGACTCCAGCGTCGCGACCTTCTCGTTCTGCGGGTACAGCACGACGCCGTCGCGGATGACCCGGATGCGGGCCGACCGCTCGACCGTGCCCGAGGTGACGTAGCAACCGGCGATGGTGCCCGTCTTGGTGATCTTGAACGTGTTCCGCACGATAGCGCGGCCCAGGTGCACGACCTCCTCGATCGGCTTGAGCCGCCCTTCGAGCGCGGCTTTCACGTCATCCACGAGGTTGTAGATAATCTGGTACTCTTGCACCTTGATCTCGCGGTTTTCGGCAAGCCGCATGGCCGGGTCGTCGGAGGTGACGTTGAAGCCGACGATAATCGTGTCCAAGGGCGACGTAAGGGCCAAAGTCACGTCGGACTCGTTGATCGCCCCGATGCCGGCGTGCAGCACCCGCACCCGCACCTCGTCGTGGACGAGCTTCTCGAGTTCCTTGCGGATCGCCTCGACCGAGCCGCGGGCCTCAGCCTTCAGGATGATCTTCAACTCGCTCACCTTCGCCTTGCCCGACTGCTCCTTGAGCGAGTCGAGGCTGACCGGCGTGAACTTGTTGCGGTCGAACTCCTGGCGCGTGTCCTGCCGGTTGCCGGCGATCTCGCGGGCGGTCGCCAGGTCGTTGACGACGTAGAACGGGTCGTCGGCGTCCGGCACGGCGTTGAGGCCGATGATCTTGATCGGCGTACTCGGCCCCGCCTCCTTGATCGGCTGCGCCAGGTCGTCGTAAATCGCCCGGACGCGGCCGTAGGTCGAGCCGCACAACACGGTGTCGCCCTTGCGAACCGTGCCGTTCTGGACGAGGAACGTGGCGACAACGCCGCGGTCCTCCTCCATGTACGCCTCAAGACAGGTGCCCGAGCCGGCCAGGGTCGGGTCGGCCTTCAATTCGGCGACTTCGGCCAACAGCGCGATCGAGTCGAGCAGTTCGCCGATGCCCTGACCCGTAATGGCCGAGGTGTAGATGACCGGCACGTCGCCGCCGAGGTCTTCGGGGACGAGTTCCATGTCGAACAGCCGGGCCTTGACCTTGTCGGGCTGCGCCCCCGGCAGGTCGCACTTGTTGATCGCCACGATGATATCGACCTCCGCCGCCTTGGCGTGGGCGACGGCCTCCTGCGTCTGCGGCATGATGCCATCGACCGCACTCACGACGATCACGGCGATGTCGGTGACGTTGGCCCCGCGGGCGCGCATCTTCGTGAACGCCTCGTGGCCGGGGGTGTCGAGGAAGGTCGTGCTCTTGCCGTCCTTCTCGACCCGCCAGGCCCGCAACACCTGCGTGATACCGCCGGTCTCGGTGGACACCACGTCCGACTCCAACCCGTAGGTGGCGCGGATGGCGTCGAGCAAACTGGTCTTGCCGTGGTCCACGTGGCCCATGATGGTCACGACCGGCGGCCGCAAAGTCGTGTTCGCGCTGTCAGACGCCTGGGCCGTCTCGCGGAGCTTGCGCAGCACCTCGTCCTCGGCCGACTCGACGGTCTTGGCGACCAGCTCGATGCCCTTGTCGATCGCGACCATCTCGGCCACGTCGAACGCGACCGGCGAGTTCATTGTGTACAGCGAGTTGGTCGCGTTCTTGAGCTTCAGGATCAGCTCGCCGACCTTCATGCCGATGGTCGTCGAGAGGTTGCGCACCGTGATCGGCACGTCGATCTCGACCTTGCCGGCGAGCACGATGGGGCCGTGCTTGACGTGCGACGGACCGCGGTGCTTCTTGCGGTGCCGGTCGTTGGTGATCATGTCAACCGAGCCGCCCCGGTTGATGTTGATCGAGTTGCGGAAGCTGCCGGCGCGCACGTCGCGACCGCGCTCCTGGCGCTGCTTCTGACGCTGGTCGCGGCCGGCGGCTCCGCCCGGCCCAGGGGCACCCGGCGCACCCGGACGGCGCGGGTCGGAGTTGCCCTCGCCCGGCTGGTCGCGACCGGGCATCGGGGCGTTCGGTCGGCCGGGGACGTTCGGCCCGGTCGGGCGGTTCTCCTCGGTGCCGGGGGCGGGCGTCGTGGTCAGGCGATGCACGTCCTCGATCTTGACGCGACCCTTCTGCTGCTCCAACTGGCGAAGTCGCTGGATCTGCTCCAGGGTGAGTTTCATCGGGGCTTTGGGGGCGTTCGGCCCGCCGGGCGTCGGCGTCGGCCCGCCGAGCGGCGGCCGGGCACCGGGAGCACCAGGCGGCCCGAACTGCGGCCGCGGAGCCTGCGGGGCGGTCGAGCCTTGCGGCCCGAAGCGCGGGGCGGCACCGGGGATGCGCGGCGGGCCGGGGTTCGGCGGCGTGCGGCCGCTGGCGTGCGCGGCGGGGCCGGGGTTCGGCGGCGTCGAGACCGGCCGCGGCGGCAACCCGCCCGCGTGAACCGGCTGGGGCGACGGGGCGTTGACGGTCACCGGGGGCCGCGGCACCGGCAGCGGCCGCGGCGGCAAGAACTGCGGGTTGCCCTGCGTCGAGGCCGGGCGGCCGACCGGGGCGAGGGTCCGCATCCCAGGGTTGGCCGGCGGAAGGACCGTCGGCGGGCGCGTCACCGCCGGCTGGAAGCTGTCCGGCCGGGCGGCGACAGGGGCGGGGGCCGCGACCGGCGCGGCGACGGCGGCCGGCGTCACGGCGGGGGCTTCAACGGGTTTCAATTCGACTGGCGCGGCGACCACGACCGGCACTTCGGGGGCAGGCGTGACGACGGCGGCGACCGGCACTTCGACCGGCTCCGGCGCGGCGACAGGGGCGGACGTTTCGGCGACGACCGGGGTCGGGGCCTTCGGCCGCGCCGGGTTCAAGTTCATCGGCTTGCCGAGGTTCGCCATCTTCGCCGCCGGCTTCGGCAACGCGGCCGCAACCGGCTTAGGTACGACGACTTCCGCCACCACTTCAGCCACGACCTCAATGGGCGCGACATCGATCGGCGTGGCAACTTCGATGGGGGCGACTGCAGCCGGCACTTCGACAGGGGCGGGGCGCGACACCGGGGGCTTCGCCTTCGGCGGCGCAAGCGTCGGCATCTTCGCCTCGACCTTCGGCAGCGTCACCGGCTTTGGCAACGCGGCACCCGCCGGCTTGGCGACAATCTTGCGGCCGTTTTTGTGCCGCTCGCGTAGTGCCTCGACCTGATCGGGTTCGAGCGACTTGAGTTGGCTCGTGATCTGCGTGTAGCCGAGGTCTTTGCAGTATTCGAGGACCGTCTTCGTATCGACGTTCAACTCGCTGGCCATGCTGTAAACGCGTGGCTTACCACCCTTGGCATCTTTCGGGGCTTCTTTCCCGCTGTCCTTGGGGTCTTTCGGCTCTTTAGTCTGCGACAAACTCGACTCCTTGGGGCATTAGCCAACGACCCCCCTCCCGGCCTGAGGCCGAACGAGAAGACTGGCTGAGTGGATTCTAACGGCGAATTCGACTTCGGGTAAGGGGGGCTTCACGGCGTTCATGCCGTCGGCCCTTCGCTTTTCACTGCGGGTACGACTTCGGGCGGGGTGTTCGGCACGGCAAGTTCTCCGGGGGCGGCCTGGTCAGGCGCGGCGTGGGCGGGGTCGGATTGGTGAGTCGTCGTCTCCTCGGCAACTTCGGGATTCGGGGCTTCGGCGTGCGGCGCGTCCGCCGTAGTCTCCTCGGACACAGCTACGGCCGCGGGGTTCGCGGCCAACTCGGCGGCCGCCGCTTCGTGGGCGGCGGCTTCGGCCGCCGCGGCGGCGTCGAGTTCGGCTTGGTGGGCCGCCGCTTCCGCTTCGGCAATCGCCAACGCCGCCGCCGACGCATTCTCCGCGCGCTCCTTCTCGGATTCGCGCTCCATGTGGTCGGCGTACTCCTCGGCGTAGTCGATGACTTCGGTGGCGACCTCGATCGTCATGTCCGGCATGAACTTCAGCAACTCTTCAGCGTCCACGTAAGTCAGCTCATTATACGAGAGGAAGCCCTCCTCCACGATCTTTTGCACCTGCTCTTCGGTCACGCCCGGCAGTTGGCGGAACCAGCGCTCGGCCCGTTCGAGGGCCTCGCCCAGTTCGTCCTGCGTCATGATCTCGATGTCCATGCCGACCAGCTTCGACCCCAGCCGGACGTTCTGCCCGCGGCGTCCAATGGCGAGCGAAAGTTGGTCCTCGGCAACCAGCACGATGGCCCGGCCGAGGCGCGGGTAGGTGAACACGTCGGAGATGTCCGCGGGCGAAAGGGCGTTGGGCACCAGGATTTGCAGCGACTCGTTCCACCGCACGATGTCGATACGCTCGCCGTTCAACTCCTCGATGATGTTCTTGATCCGGCTGCCGCGGACCCCGACGCAGGCCCCGACGCAATCGACCTTCGAGTCGATGCTCACCACCGCGACCTTGGAGCGGTAGCCGGCCTCGCGGGCCAAGGCCTTGATTTCAATCGTGCGGTCATCGACTTCGGGGATTTCCTCGAAGAATAATTCGCGCACGAAGTCCGGGTGGGCGCGGGACAGGATGATCTTGACCCGCTGCCCCGCCTTGCGGACCTCGAACACAACCGCCTTGACGCGCTCGCCGACGTGGTGCGTCTCGCCGGGAATTTGCTCGCTGCGCGGCAGCAACGCCTCGGACTTGCCGAGTGACACGATGGCCGACCCCGCCTCGATGCGGGTGATCGTGCCGACGATCAGGTCGCCCTTCTTGCTGTTGTACTCGTTGTAAACCGTGTCCGACTCGGCCTCGCGGACCTTCTGGATCATGACCTGCTTCGCCGACTGGGCGGCAATGCGGCCGAGGTCGTCCGGCTCGACTTCCTTGTCGCCGTAGCGGGCGATGATGTCTCCGGTGGCGCGGTCGATGTGGACGTACACGCCTTCGGCGGCCTCGGCCCCGTCCTCAACATTGAAGTGCCGCTCGGCCGCGAGCTTAATCGACGCCTCGATGCCGCTGAAAACGACCTCGCGGGAAATCTTCTTCTCTTCCTGGATCAAATCGACCAGTTTGAGCAGTTCCTTGGCACGCGCCCGCTTCTTGTCCTCGATCGGGACGACGGGGACGACTTTCGCTTTGGCCATGACAACAACTCTCCAGGTCGCGGGGCGAATCCGCCCGGCGTGCCTCATTATAGCGTCGGGAACCACTGGCACCGGTCGGTCGGGAAGACCCAGTCCGTGGGCGTGCCGATTCCCGGCGGCGAACCGGCCGGCCACGCCCCGCGGAGCCGGGTCCGACCCCGCGCCACGGTGACGAGCCAGCCCCCGCCGCACGGCTCGGCGAAAGCGACCGGCCACCCCGCCGCGAGCACCTCGCCGGGGCGGGGCACCGTGCCGGGTGGCACCGGGCGCAAGTCTTCGGGCCGCAGTCCGAGCGTCAGGCGGGTAGGCCACGCCTCAACGCCTTGCAAGGGCGTCACGAGGTGGCCGCAGGCGGAGCGAAAGGACCGCCCCGCCGGTTCGTCGCCGCACACGACCCCGTCCACGAGACTCATTTGCCCCAGGCAGAATGCCGCGAATCGGTTGCCGGGTCGGGCGTGCAACTCCTCGGGGGTGCCGAGTCGCTGCAAGCGTCCGTCGCCCAGCACACCGACGCAGCGGCCCAGGGCCAAGGCGTCCGTCGGGTCGTGCGTGACGACGATCATTGTGGCCCCCGAGAGTTCCGCGAGCAAGTGCAGATCGTGCCGGAATTCTGCCCGGAACACCGGGTCGAGTGACGCGAACGGCTCGTCGAGCAGCCAGAGCGTCGCGTCGCCGCACACCAACTTCGCCAGGACGACCCGCTGCTTCTCCCCGCCGGAGAGCGTGACCGGCAGCCGGGTCAGCAGCGGTTCGAGCCGCAACAGGGCGACCGCCTCGGCCCGCCGCGGCGACGCTGGAAGCTGCTGCGACACTGTGAGTTGCGGGTAAAGGGCCGGCCGCTGGGCGGTGAACGCGACCCCGCGGCGGTGCGGCGGTAAGCCGTCGAGCCGCACCCCGTTCCAGGTGAGCGAGCCGGTCGTCGGCGTCTCCAGCCCGGCGATCAGTCGCAGCAGCGTCGATTTGCCCGACCCCGACGGCCCGAGCAACGCGAGCCGGTCGCCGGCTTCGAGGTCGAGCGACGTGGGGCACAAGCCGACGACGCCGTTCGGGTAGACCTTCGACAACTCGCTGAGGCGCAGCACGTCAGTTCAGGTCCCAGAGTTCGTCCGTCGCGCCGAGGTCGAAGATGTTCTCGGCGTCGCGCACGGTCAGGATCGCCGGGAGTGCCGTCGGGCCGCCGGGCGGGTTGCGGGTCGGGTCGCGGTGCGACTCGACGTGGCCGTCGAGGAAGAGGACGTTGGCGATGCGGCCGGAGAGCCGGAAGTGGACGCCGGGGTTTTGCGCCGACGGCGGGTTGCAGTAGCCGGCCTCGAACATCGCCGCCTCGGCGTTGCCCGGCGGCAGGGTACACGTCACGGCGCTGACGAAGGCGACCGTCTGGGTCGTCGAGGCGACTTGAACGAGCCGCACGCCCAAACCTTGCGGCGCAAGGTAGACATGGTTGTAGCCGTAGCCGCCGCTGCAGCCGTTGTACGTCAGGAAGACTTTGCCGGGCGACTTGGCGGGCGTCTGGAACGCGTTCTTGTTGTTTTCGAGGTACGGCATGAGTGCCCCGCCGGGCGTATCGACATCGTAAGCCGCGAACGGGTCGGCGACGGCCGGCCCCGTCTCGCCGAACCACCAGCGCCGCCGGCCGGTCGGCAGGTCGGTGACGAGCGCACACAGTCGGCCGTTGGCACTCTCGAAGTTGTGGAGGGCGAGGCCGAGTTGCTTGAGGTTGTTCTGGTCGGCGGTCCGCCCGGCGGCGGACCGCACCTTCTGCAACGCCGGCAGCAACAGGCCGATCAGGACCGCAATGATGGCGATCACGACGAGCAATTCGATCAGGGTAACGGCGCGCCGCATGGATCCAGGATACCGCAACGACATCGCTGGCGTCAACGAAATCGCGGCCCGGAAGGCTCTTCGTGCCGGTGTGGTGGCCTGAGCGGGGATGTCGTCGGCTCCGCACTTGGGGGCGTGGGCCGGGCACCCACGAGGGGATGCCCCTACAAGAATCCGGCCCCGCCGGTCTTCGGCTCCGCCGCAGGCGAACTGTAGGGGCACCCCTTGTGGGTGCCCGGCAGCGACCCTCCGCCGCGGAGCCGACGACAATCGCGTCGGCCTGCGACACCGCAACGGAAACCGCACGGCCCCCCGCCTCGTCGGAATCAGACCGGCCCGACGCCACCCCGAGACGCCACCATGACTCCCCGCACGCCGACCCGCCTGACGCTCGAAACCTTGCCCGGCCGCGACACGCCGACCGTCCTGCCGGCCGGCTTCACGGAGTCGCTCGTCGCCACCGGCTTCGACGTGCCGACGGCGCTGGAAGTCGCGCCCGACGGCCGGCTCCTCGTCGCGCAGCAGACCGGCAAGCTGTTCGTCGTCGAGAACGGGGCCAAGGTCGCCACCCCGGCGCTCGACCTGTCGGCCCGCCTCAACACCGCCGGCGAGCGTGGGCTGCTGGGTGTGACGCTCGACCCGAACTTCAGTGCCAACGGCTACATCTACGTTTACTACACCCGCGCCGACCCGCTGAACAACCGCGTCAGCCGCTTCACGATGGCGGGCAACGCCATCGACCCGGCGACCGAAGTCGTGCTGGCGGACCTCGACCCCCTCGGCACCGCGAGCAACCACAACGGCGGGGCGCTGCACTTCGCCATCGACGGGACACTGCTGGTGGCGACCGGCGAGAACGCTAACCCGCCCAACGCGCAGTCGCTCGCCACGCGGCTGGGCAAAATCCTGCGCTACAACCGCGACGGCACCATCCCCGCCGACAACCCGGCGCACTTCGACGGCGTGGCCGGGACGCCGAGCGGGGCCAACCGGGCGATCTACGCCGTCGGCTTCCGCAACCCCTTCACCTTCGCCGTGCAGCCGGGCACCGGGGCGGTGTTCGTCAACGACGTGGGCCAGAGCACGACCGAAGAAGTCGATCGGCTGGCCGCCGGCAAGAACTACGGCTGGCCGGCGACCGAGGGCGACTTCGACCCGGCGGCGAACCCCAACTTCACGCGGCCGCTGCACACCTACGCCCACGGCCCCGACCCCAAGACGCAGGGCTTCGCGATCACCGGCGGCACCTTCTACAACCCCGCCAACGCGACTTTCCCGGCCGAGTATGCCGGCGACTACTTCTTCACCGACTTCGTCAACCGTTGGGTCAACCGCTACGACGGCGCGACCGGCACCGTGACCAACTTCGCCAGCGACCTCACCAGCGGCGGCGTCATCGACCTCGACGTGACGGCTGAGGGCGACTTGCTCTACACGGCGCGCGGCAGCGGCGGCCCCGGCGCGGGCGGCGTCTACCGCGTCCGGGCGACCACCGCGCCGGGCGTCGCGACCGACCCGGCCGACCAGTTGACCGCCCCCGGCGTGCCGGTCACCTTCCGCGTCACTGGCAGTGGCACGCCGACCCTCCGCTACCAGTGGCAGCGCGGCGGCGTGGACATCCCCGGCGCGACCGGGGCGAGTTACACGCTGGCGAACCCGCAACTCGCCGACAGCGGGGCCACCTTCCGCGTGACCGTAACAAACGACTCCGGCAGCGCCACCAGCCGGCCGGCGACGCTGACGGTCAGCACCGACCGCGCCCCCGTGCCGACCGTCACCGGCCCCGCCGACGGGACGCTGTTCACCGCCGGCCAGAGCTTCCGGTACGCCGGCTCCGCGACCGACAATGAAGACGGCGCGCTGCCGGCGTCGGGCCTGTCGTGGCGGGTCGATTACCTCACCGGCGGTGCCCCCGCGCGGCCGCTCGTGCCCGAGACGCCCGGCGTCGCGGCGATCGCGTTCGCCGTCCCGACGGTGACCCCGTACACACTGCCGGACGTGTCGTACCGCGTGACGCTCACCGCGACCGACACGGCCGGGCACAAGGTGGCCGCGACGCGCGAGCTGCTGCCGCGTACCGCGCGGGTGACGCTCGCCAGCCGGCCGGCGGGGGTGACGCTGAGCGTTGGCGGCCAGCCGGCGGTCGCGCCGACGACCTTCACGGGTGTTGCGGGGGTGGAGCGGCAGTTGGCCGCGCCGCCGACGGCGACCGTCAACGGCCTGACGCTGACCTTCGCCGGCTGGTCCGACGGCGTGACCTCGACGACCCGCACCGTCTCGACGCCGGCCGCCGACGCGACCTTCCAAGCGAACTACACCGCCCCGCCGCTCGTGAGCGTCGGCACCGGCAGCGGCCGGGCGGCGGCGGTTCGGCTGATCGACCTGGCCCAGAACAAGGTGGTGCGCGAAGTCGATTTGGCCGCGGGGCCGCCGCCGTTCGCCCGCGAGGCCCGCGTGGCCACCGCCGACTTCACCGGCGACGGCGTGCCGGACATCGTGGTCGGGGCCGGGCCGGGCGGTGCCCCGACGGTCACCGTCTACGACGGCCTCACCGGCGGCGTCGTGACTACGATGACCGCGTTCGAGGACAGCTTCACCGGCGGCGTGTTCGTCGCGGCGGCCGACTTCGACGGCGACGGCGTGGCCGACCTCGTCGTCGCGCCGGACGAAGGCGGCGGGCCGCGCGTGCGGGTCTTCCACAGCGCGGACGTGACGCGCATGCTGGCCGACTTCTTCGCCATCGCCGACCCCAGCTTCCGCGGCGGGGCGCGTCCGGCGGTCGGCGACCTCACCGGCGACGGCGTGCCCGACCTCGTGGTCGCGGCCGGCAGCGGCGGCGGCCCGCGCGTCGCCGGCTACGACGGCCGCTCGCTCCGCGCGGCGACGCCGGCCAAGCTCTTCGGCGACTTCTTCGCGTTCGAGCCGACCGTGCGCAATGGCGTCTACGTCGCGCTGAGCGACCTGAACGCCGACGGCCGCGCTGACCTGATCGTCGGCGGCGGCCCCGGTGGCGGCCCGCGTGTGCGGGCGATGTCGGGGGCCGACCTGACGCGCAACGTGCCCACCACCCTGACCGACTTCTTCGCCGGCGACCCGTCGGCGCGGGGCGGCGTCCGCGTGGCGTCCGACGGGCGGGGCGGCTACGTCACCGGCGGCGGACCGGGTTCGCCGCCGCGGGTGTCGTCGTACCGCGGGATCGACCCGACGCCGACGACCCTACCCGCCTTCGAGGACGCCTACGCCGGCGGCGTCTACGTCGGCTGAGCAGGCGCAGGCCGGGCACCCACGAGGGGTGCCCCAACGAGCATCCGGCTCCGCCTCGGATGGGGTATTGACTCCCGGCGACGCGCTTCGCGGCACGGCCAGGCGAACCGCCTGCGTGAGCGAGCGGGTTCTAACGCTCGCGGGTCGGGACCTAATGGGCGATATCGTTCGTAACGAGGGCCGGTCATCGCCTCGGTCGCACGGACGCGGCAGCCGAACGACGAGTCAGTGCCACTGACGAGGCCCGTGGCGAGCTTGCGGCTCATTGGCAGGAATCACCCGAAAGGAGATAAGCAGTGCGGTCGCGAGGGACTGTAGCAGCCCGACACCAACTCGACAGGGTGAGGTGCTGCGGGCCGGGCCGTTAAAGCTCGCCGTGTTGCCTCCGGATTTTTCCGCAGTTGGCACACGACGGGAGGCGGCGCGGGCGGCCCTAGTATTGCGTGTGCCAATGACGATTCACCACCCGCCGTGCTCGCACACGCATGAAAATCAAACTCCGCCCCCACGCCCTTGAAATCCGCCACGTACCGGGTGCTGTCGTGGGCGGGCCGACTGCCATCAACCCTCCGGACATCACCCCCGCGCGCTCCGCGGTGGTCAGTCATTGTCACCAGAGTCCTAAAGATGGGGGTCGCCATTACCACGCGGGGCACGTCGGGTCACTGATACGAAAGCACGCCCGCTTTGGAGGTTCTCAGAATGCCGTTGGATTCCCGTTACTACGAGTTGAACGCCCGAGCTGCCGAAGCGCTCCGGGCGAGTGAGGCGGCAGCGGTTGCACTGTTCGACTACTTCCGCGACAGGGTGGCCCCGGCGTCCGAGGTTCAGGATCAGAGCCTTGCGGATCGTATCCGAACTCAGCGCAGTGTCGCCTTAGATGGCTTGAAGCATCCGGACGCTAGCGTCCGCCTGTACGCGCTGTTGACGCTCGACTCGGTGTGGTCGTCGCCGCCCCCCGCCGCCGCCGACGTTCGCCGCATGGCGCTGACGGACAGCGATCGTGAGGTCCAACTGACGGCGCTCGCGAACCTGGCGGCGTATCAATCCCCATCCGAGTACGACGACGCGTTCTACCGATCTCTGGCCGAACTCGCCACGGCGTCCGACGACGTGATGCTTCGGCACTCGGTGTACCTCAACCTTTGCAAACTAACCGGACTCTACGACATCGGAGTCTTCGCCGTGAAGTACCGAGTCTACCCGCTCGTTTACGACGAGGGCTTGGTCGAATCGTTCCTCACACCCGCCCGCCCCGCCAACGAGGTCGTGCCGCAACCAGCCACTCCGCGTCGGACGCTCCGACACCGGGTGCGCCGGCTCGTTGGTCTCTAACCTCCCATCTCAGACGCCGACGGCCCTGCCCGCCTTCGAGGACGCCAACGCCGGCGGCGTCTCCGTCGGCTGAGCCGCGGGGCTGGCCGGCGGTCGGGGCGGCGGCTAGCCTACCGCCGTCGCCCCACCGCACCTTCACCGGGGCACCGCGTGCCATACAGCGAATTCACCATCGACTCCGTCAAGTCGCGCTTCGGCCTGACGATCGACGAGACGCCGGGCACCTTCGCCCGGTGGGAACCCGTCACGCCGGGGGCGCTCCTCACCGAGACACTCGCCGAGACGCTGCCACTGGCGTTAGCGATCAGCACCGAGAAGGCCCGCTCCGAGTTGGTCGTCGTCCCCGTGCTGCTCGAAGCCCGCCGCCGCGCCGGCCGCCCGGTCAGCCTGTTCTCGGGGATCGACTTCCCGGTGGACGCCGCGCAAGGGCTGACCGGTGTGTGCGACTTCCTGCTGAGCCTCTCGCCCGAGCAGTTGACCGTCGAGGCCCCGGCCGTGGTCGTCGTCGAGGCGAAGAACGACAACTTGAAGGCCGGCCTGGCGCAGTGCATCGCCGAGATGGTCGCCGCCCGGCTCTTCAACGAGCGCCGCGGCCGGGAGCTGCCGCGCGTCTACGGCGTCGTCACGACCGGCAGCCTGTGGAAGTTCCTGGCCCTGGAGGCGAACGCGGTGAGGCTCGACCCGGCGGAGTACCACATCTCCGACCTGAGCCGCGTCGTCGGCACGCTCGTGGGGATGCTGCAACTGGCGGGCGACGCACCGGCGTGACAGGGTTTTATTCCCGGCGACGCGCTTCGCGGCACGGCTAGGCGAGCCGCCTGCGTGAGCGGGCGGGTTCTAACGCTCACGGGTCGTAACCCACCGGCCGAGCGGAACGCCCCGACGCTGGCACGCCTAGTACTCCGTTGCAGCTAGTCTGTGGCTAAGACGGGGTACAGGCGGCGGAGCTTGGTGCGGGCGTCGGCGGTCGTGAACTGCCAGTCCGCCTTGG
>JAYTUC010000153.1:0-1763 GCA_043744775.1 Fimbriiglobus sp.
GGCGTGCTGTTCCCCGGCCAGGGGTCGCAGTACGTCGGCATGTTGCGCGAGGCGGCCTGCCTGTTCCCCGAGATGCTCGACACCCTGACCGCCGCCGACGCGGACTCCCAGGGCAAGCGGGTCGCCGATGTCGTCTACCCGGTGACGAGTTTCGCCGCCGACGCCAGGGCGACGCAGGACGCCGCCTTGCGCGCGACCGACGCGGCCCAGCCGGCCATCGGGGCGGTCAGCTTCGGCGCGTGGCTGACCCTGTCGCACCGCTTCGGCGTCGCCGCGAGCGCCTTCGGCGGCCACAGCTACGGCGAACTGACGGCACTGGCCGCCGGCGGTCGCCTGAGTGTGGCGGACTTCGTGACCCTGTCGCGGTTGCGCGGCCGGCTGATGGCCGAGCAGGGCGACCGCAAGTCCGGGGGCGACCCCGGCACGATGCTCGCCGTGTCGGCCCCCTTCGAGCGCATCGAGGCCGTCGTCGCCGCCGAGAGTCTCGACGTGGTCGCCGCCAACTTCAACGCGCCGATGCAGACGGTCCTGTCCGGCTCGACGCCCGAGATCGACCGGGCGGCGCGGGCCTTCGCCGCCGCCGGGCTGCGGGCGACCAAGCTGCCCGTCGCGGCGGCGTTCCACAGCCCGTTCGTCGCCGAGGCGGCCCGGCCGTTCCGCGCCGCCCTTGACGCGGTCACACTCGCCCCCGGCACGGTGCCGGTTTACGCCAACACGTCCGCCGCGCCGTACCCCGAGGACGCCGACGCCGCCAAGGACTTGCTCGGCTCGCAGTTGGCGAAGCCGGTCGCGTTCGTCGAGCAGGTCCGCGCGATGGCGAAGGCCGGCGTCACGACCTTCCTGGAGGTCGGCCCCGGCTCGGTGCTGACGCGGCTGGCCGAGGCGACGCTCGCGGACTCGAAGTTGCCCGGCGAGGCGTTCGCCCTCGACTCGTCCGGCGGCAAGCGGCCCGGCACGCTCGACTTGGCGCAGACCCTTGCCCGGCTCGCGGCGCGGGGCTACGCCGTGAACCTGACGGCGTGGGAGGCGGGCAGCCGCTGCCGCCCGGCCGCCGACCCGAAGCCGGGGCACACGGTGCCCGTCGGCGGCGCGAACGTCGTGCGGCCGCGGCCGACGCGCCCGCCGACCCCGCCCCAAGCCTTGCCGATTGCGACCGTCCCGCCCGCGACCACACCGGCCGACGCCGCGCGTCGGAGTCCGCCCACCGCCTCGGGGAATGCCATGCCTGATCGTCCGAGTGAAGCCACGCCCAACCCTGGGCAGGGGGCCGCCCTGGCGCAGGCGCTCGCCCTCTCCCAGCAGACACTCGCCGCGCTCTCCCAGCTTCAGGAGCAGTCGGCCCGGCTGCACAAGCAGTTCCTCGACACCCAGAGCCAGGCCCAAGCCACGCTCTCGCAGATCGTCGCGCAGCAAAGCGCAATGCTCTTCGGCACGGCCGCGCCGGCGCAGGCCCCGGCCCCCGCGATGCCGGTCCCGGTGTTCGTCGCGCCGGTGGCCGTCGCGCCTCCGGCCCCGGTGGCCGTCGCGCCGCCGGTCGCGGTGGTCGCCCCCGCGAAGCCTACCCCGGTCGCCCCGACGCCGGCACGTGCGGAGGCACCGCGCCCGGCCCCGGTCGCCCCGAAGCCGGCACCCGCCGCGGCCCGCAACGGCAACGTGCCGGCGATCCTGCTCGAGGTCGTGGCGGAGAAGACGGGCTACCCGACGGACATGCTGTCGATGGCGATGACCCTGGACTCCGACTTGGGCGTCGATTCGATCAAGCG
>JAYTUC010000154.1:0-25391 GCA_043744775.1 Fimbriiglobus sp.
CGGCCTACATCTACGTCGCCGCCCGGCCCGAAGCGTATGACGACTTGATCGCCCGCCGTTACCCGGACCTCGCCGCCGTTTTGAAGGACGACTACGCCCCGGTCCGCCGGGGCGTCAACGGCATCTGGTACGCCCGGCGGGCGGCCGCGCCGCACTGAATGAAGCTCGCTACGACCGGCTCACACGGAGAACAGCACCATCCTTTCCGCGAAGTCGTAGCCGACGCCGTTCTGGTTAGCCTGGAGCGAGATGTTCGAGAAGTTGTCGTTGCCCAGTACGCCGCCCAAGCTGCCGAGTGTGTCGATGCCGTCGTTGTAGTTGGCCGGCTGAGTCTCGGTGAGCGTGTACGTTCCCGGCCTGAGCGCGGCGAAGCGGTAGTTCCCGACATCGTCCGTGACGGCGGTAAGCGAGACGGACTGGCCCCGGTCGTCGATTCCGGTCAGCGTCACGAACACGCCCCCAAGGCCCCTATCGGACCCGTTGAACGTTCCGTCGTTGTTGCTGTCGAAGTAGACGCGGCCGGCGAGGCTGCCGAGTGCCGACACGTCGGTCTTCGGCAGCACGGCCCACTCCTCGAAGCCGCCGTTCCCCCCGGCCGTCTTGCCGAAGGACGAGTACAGGTAGACGTACGGGTCGGAGATGGCCGAGCCGAGCAGCGCGTCGGGGATCGACACGAAGAGGTCGCCCGACCCGCTGCCGTGGTTCAGCGCGGCGTTCAGCATCACGGCGTTGTCACCGCCGGCGTCGAGGTCGTACGACGCGCCCATGTCCGCCAGCTTGCCGCTGGCCGCGTCGTAGCCCGTCAGGTTGCCCCGGTCGCCCAGGAAGACCTTCAGTTCGTCGAGCGACAGGAGCGGGGATGCCGCGGTCTGGTTGATGTCGAGCAGCAGTTGCCGGTAGCCGACGCCGTTCACCACCGTGACCGGCACGTCGCTCAGCTTCAGCGAACGGGTGAACGTCGCGCCGGTCTTCTCCTGGAACTGGAGCGGCCGGCCGTCGGTGTTGTAACCGCTCTCGACGCCGGTGCCCTGGATGCGGACGAACGAGCTGATGCGGCCGCTGCCGGTCGGCTGCGCGTCGCTCTGCTCGAACAGCGCGCCGTTGACCGCGCCGGCGGAGCCGTGGGCCCTCAAGTCTAGCGTCGCGGAGGGCACGATTCGTCCGTCCAAGGTTTCGAGGCTCGGGCGGAACTGGGCCGGCACGCGTAACGATTTCTTCACGATGACATCCTTCGACATGAGAGCCAAGGGGGCAATGATTAAGCGACCCCACTAATTAGTACGCCCGTGGGAGTGAGTCAATCGATCCGGGCCAGATGAAATTTCCGCCCTGTCGGAGAACACCACTACGGGGCCGGCGTGTCGGAAAACTGCGCAACAGGGCCGGCGACGGAGCGCGCGGGACTGCCCATGGCCACAAAAGTGCCCGGCGGAGTCGCACTCCGCCGGGCGATGAGGTTGTGGCTCGCCGGGTCACTTCGTCAGGTCGAACGTGACCTCGTTCTTAACGCCCGGCTTGATGACGACCCGCAGCGGGGTCGTCGCGGCAGTCGCGTACTTCGCGGGCAGCGTATTCTTGCGCTTCGACTCGCCGTCGTCGAAGTCGCCGGTCTGGGTCACGGCGACGTGGTACTCGCCCACGGGGATGCCGTCGAAGCCCTTGTAGGTGCTCGCCTCGAACCGGCCGTCGGCGTCGGTCTGCCCCTCCGACGTGAGGACGAAATCGCCCTCGACGAGGCCCTTGCGGTAGAAGCGGACCGTCGCCTTCGCCAGCGGCTTGCCGTCGAGCGTGACCGCGCCGGCGAAGGCGAACGTCGCGAGTTGCTTGCGCGGGACGCCCGGCTCGTCGCTGTCGGGGAGTCGCAGGTCCTCGGGCAGCACGCCGTCGAGCAGGACGTTGGCGATCAGCGGGCCGGCCTTCTTCATCGTCACCCAGGCGAAGTGGTCGAACTCGCCGTAGGCGACGCCGCGGAGCCGGCTGCCGCCCCCGGTCGTGGCGAGCTGGTAGTAGTTCATGCCGTTGCGGACGAACTTTTGGTAGCGGTGGACGTGGCCGCAGAACACCGTGAAGTCGCGGCCGGCCAGCAGGCGCTCGACCCCCGCCCAGCCGTTCTTCTCGAGGTCGGGGGCGGTCCAGAGTGGCTTGTGGGTGAAGACCAGCGTCCAGCGCACGCCCTTGTTCTCGTCGAGCGCCTTGCGGAAGTAGTCGGCTTGCTCGGCGGAAACCGCGCCGACGGGGTCCTCGGAGTTCATCGCCAGGAACAGGACGTTGCGGTAGACGAAGTGGTAGTACTTCCGGCCGTAGCGCCCGCCCCACTCCTCGACGAGGGCCTTGTTGGTCAGGTCGTGGTTGCCGGGGATGTAGAAGAAGGGCATGTCGAGCTTCTTGACGTAGCCGTCGAACTCGGCCCACTCGGCCACGATGCGCTCCGGTATGACGCTGTAGCCCTCGATCAGGTCGCCGACGGAGACGACGAACTCGGGCTGCAGCAGGTTCAGTCGCGCGACGGCCTGCGAGAAGACTTTGGCGCGGTGGCCGCCGGTGCGGTCGGTGACGACGGCGAACTGGAACTGGTCGGCCGCGTTGTTGAGCCTCAAGTGCGTCCAGGGGTTCTTCTCGGCGACGGCAACCTTCAACTCGCCGACGGTCGCGGGCGAGACTCCGCCGGGCGGGACTTGTCGTGAGGAGACGGCGGCACCGGCGAGGAGCATCGCCACGACGCCGAGGAGGATCGGACGCTTCATTCGGGGCACCGTGTCCAGTCGGGATACGACGACGCAGCACCAGGCACGGAGTTATGCCATCTCACCGCTAGGAACAGACAGCGTAGGGGTTGGCCGCAGGGGTCGTCGCGTGTCAGAGGTATTGCTCAAGTTCGCGTTCGGCCAAGCCGAAACGTTGCGACTTCGCCGGAACTTCATTCCGGCTTGTGCAGCGGTGCAAAGCGGGCCACGATCGCGCGGGCCGTCCGCAAGCCGTCCACCGCGGCGCTGACGATGCCGCCGGCGTACCCGGCCCCCTCGCCGACGGGGTAGAAGCCGGAGATGCCGGGCGACTCGCGGGTGACGTTGTCCCGGTCGATACGGATGGGGGAACTGCCGCGCGACTCGGGACCAGCGAGGACCGCGTCGTCGAGGAAGCGGCCTTGCCAGCGGCGGTCCATCTGCGGCAGGCCGTTCTTGAGCGCCTCGACCACGACCGGCGGCAGCACCTCGCGCAAGTCGGCGGCGACGCCTTCACGGGGGTAGCTGCTGCGCGGCACGGCGGTCGCGCCGCGGTCGGCCAGGAAGTCGCGGGCGGTTTGCAGCGGCGACCCGTAGCCGCCGCGGCCGAGTTCGTAGGCACGCTTCTCGTACTTCTCCTGGAGCCGAACGCCGGCCAGCACGTCGGTGCCCTCGAACGCCTCGACGGGGACGGTCACCACTAGCCCACTATTGGCGTAAATCGAGTCGCGCTTCGACAGGCTCATGCCGTTGGTGCAGAAGTAGCCCGTCTGCGACACGCTGGGGATGACCATGCCGCCGGCGCACATGCAGAAGCTGAACACGTCCGGCGTGCCGTTCTTGCCGCTTGCCACAAGGGAATAATCGGCGTTGCCAAGGGCGTTCTCGTGGCTGGCGTGCCGCGAACCGTACTGCACCTCGTTGACGAGCGCCTGCGGGTGCTCGACGCGGACGCCGAACTGGAACGCCTTGCGTGACATCGGCACCTTGCGGGCGGCCAGCATCGCGAAGGTGTCGCGGGCACTGTGGCCGACGGCTAGGATCACCACCGACGACGCCAGGAAGCCCGACGAAGTCATCACGCCCTTGACGCCGCCGGCGTCGAACTCGATGTCCTCGACCTTGGTGTGGAAGCGGACCTCGCCGCCGAGCGCGACGATCTTCTGGCGGATCGCCTTGACCACGGCCGGCAGGCGGTTGCTGCCGAGGTGCGGCCGGTGGTAGTACAAAATGCTCGGCTTGCCGGGCTGCTGGCCCTTGCACTCGGCGAAGAGTTCCAGCACCCGCATCACGTCCGGCCCACTGCCCCGACAGGTGAGTTTGCCGTCGGAGAACGTCCCCGCGCCGCCCTCGCCGAAGAGGTAGTTGCTCTCCGGCTCGAACGTCCCGCCGCCGTCGAAGCGCTTCACGTCGCGGATGCGATCGCTGACCTGTGTGCCGCGCTCCAGCACGATCGGCCGGTAGCCGAGTTGCGCCAGGAAGTACGCGCAGACCAGCCCGCCCGGCCCGGAGCCGATCACGATCGGCCGGTCGCGGATCGACTCGGTGCCGGGACTCGCCATCTCGAACGGCGGCTCGTCGAACAGCTCGACCTGCGCCGTCGGGGCGGCGCGGTCGATCGTCCGGTAGACGACTTCGAGTTCCTCCTCCGGCAGATCGACCTCGAAGTTGTAGACGAAGCGGAGTTGCCGCTTGTCGCGCAGGTCGAGGCTCTTGCGCAAGATTCGCCAGTGCGCGAGGTCCTCATGCTTGACGCCGATGGCGCGGGCGATGTGACCGGGTAAGTTCGCTTCCGGTTCTTCGACCGGCAGGCGCAAGTTGGAGATTCGCAGCGGCATGGGGGTATTGTAGCCCCACGCCGCGTGCGGGCCAACCTAGTCCGTGGCGTCCCGCGACTTCGCGAACCGCCCGACGGCTCGGTCGAACACCCAACGGCCGGCGAGGAAGTACAGGCCGAGGATGACGGCAGTCATGCCAATTGTCGCAAGGTCTCCGCCAAATGTGCGTGTCCTTTTGCCCCACTCCGTTCCGACCGGCGAGAAGAACTCCTCGGGGGCAGTCCTGTATGAAACGATCTTCTCGAAAGTAACAGACTCGTCGAAATCCATCTCAAAGAGAAACAACACGCCAAAGAAAGTTGCGGCACCCGCAAAGAACAGCGCGTAGTGCCAGACTAAGCCGCCGAAGATGATGTTTCTCATCGCACGCGTCGGCGTGCTCGCCCAGGCGGAGCAATAGAGCGCGAAATTCACAAGCGGCGGCGTCCCGGCCAACGCAATCGTCGCAAGGACACCGGCGGTGAGTGGGCGGTAGTAGCCCGTGACGGCGGCGGCCGCCGCCGGAATCGACCAGAGCCACAGGCTGAGCCGGCTCGTCAGCACGCAGCCGTTACGGACCTGTTCGAGCATCTCGCGGGCGGTCAGCGGCGTGAGGCGGAGCGGTTCGAGCGTATCGCCCGAGCGCTCTTTGGCGATCGATTGGGTTGCCGCCACGACGGGGAGGATCACCGCGAAAATTAGCAGTAGTGCCGGCAAAGCACTGGCAAGGAAGTCCGCGAGGAGTCCGCTCAGGGGCCAATGGTTCGCCTGCCAATTGCGTGTCAACAGCGGGTAAACGGTGTCTCGGCCCGCGATGTCAACGGCGTAGACGCCCAGGAAGCCGGCCACCATGACGGCGAAGTTGCGGGCCAGTTTGCGCCACTTCGTCGGCTTCGAGCGATAGATGCCGAGGCGGCAGTTGGCCCACCACGTCAGCGGTTCGTCGGTGACCGGCGGCCGCAACTTCGCCGCCCGTTCTCGCACAGACTCCCGCGACTTCCCCTGGGCAAAAAGGCGAAATCGCCTTGCGCCGACGCCCCACGCCAACTCGGGGTCGCGCGCCGACCGCACCCGTTGGCACGCGAGCAGTGTCCCCACAAGGAACACGCCCAGTGCCACCGTACTGTACTGCCGCAGCGCACCGCCGAGGCTCGGGGTCGATGACCCGAACGGGGCGGGGATGGTCGCGGCCTCGAACAAGTAGATCGTGACCGGGTTCGCAAAATTCACGACGGCTACCAAGTCCGAGACCACCACCGGGGTCGCAACCCCCACCGAGCGTGGGTACGACCACAGGTACGCACCGGTGGCGACAGTTTGCCTGGCGACCGCGTAATAAACTCCGAAACTCAGGATCAGGTACAAGCCAACGACACTCAACGTCACCCCGACAGTCCCGGATTGCGAGCTACGTCGCGATGCAGCCAGCGCGGACACTCCGGCGAGCGCGAGCACTGTCACAGCGACCGCCCCGCCGAAGTGCAGCATCAGTGAGACGGGTACGCCGACGATCAGCGGCAAGATTGCCAGCACGGGCACGATCACGACGACCGGCTCCACGGCGAGCCAGAGCTTGCCGAGTAGCTTCCCGAAGACGAGTTCGCGACCGCGCAGGTCCGTCGTCAGCAGCACCTCCCAGCGCTTCGCGGCACGCTCCTCGGCGATGGCCCCGGAGACGAGCAAGGTCGTCAGCAAGGGCACGAGAATGGCGATGCTGATGGCGAACCAGTTGATGATCTGCCCGTTGACGTAAGCAGTCTGACGGGTCAGCGAAAGGGGGTTACGGTAATAGTCCGGCAGCGTGTTGTAGCCGTTGAACACGATGACCGCCCCCGCCGCCAGCGCGACCCCCGCCCGAACGACGTGGGTGCGCCGTCTCCGCGCCTGCCGCACGGCATCCACTCGCGCGAACGGGCCAAACAGTAGGAAGCCGTCTTGCCGCGAGTAGCAGGCCGTCAGAAGTAGGGCGACGCCGATCAGCGCGACGGCCCCGCCGATGTTAGCCCCTGAATAGAGGCCGACGACCACCGCGAGGGTGCCGGCGATCGACAGGGGGCGGGCGTGACGCTCAGGGTCGAAGCTTGGCATGAGCGTTAGCTTACGTCAAACACTGCCACGAAAGAAGACCGCCCCCAGCGGCGGCAGGGTCACGTTCAGGGAATACGGCCGGCCGTTGCAGCCGACGAACTCCGCGTGGACGCCCCCGGCGTTGCCGACATTGCTGCCGCCGTAGGCGTCCGCGTCGGTGTTCAGGATCTCTTTCCAGACGCCCGGCCCCGGCACGCCGGCGCGGTAGTTGGCCCGCGGCACCGGCGTGAAGTTAAAAATCCCGACGATGCGGTCGCCACCGGACTTCGGCAGTCGCACGAAGCTCAACACGCTGTGGCTCTCGTCGTGACAGTCGATCCACTCGAAGCCGCCCGGCTCGCAGTCGAGTTCGTGCATCGCCGGCACGCCGCGGTAGAAGCGGTTCAGGTCGGCGACGAGTTGCTGCACGCCGCGGTGCTTGGGGTTTTCGAGGCTCGCCCACGGCAACTGGCCGTCGTGCCGCCACTCGGTCCGCTGGGCAATCTCCGCCCCCATGAACAGCAGCTTCTTGCCGTTCATGCCGAACTGGTACGCCAAGAGGAGCCTTAAGCCGGCGAACTTCTGCCACTCGTCGCCGGCCATCTTGTCCCACAGCGGCCCTTTACCGTGAACGACTTCGTCGTGCGACAGCGGCAGCATGTAGTTTTCGGCGTTGGCGTAGACTTGCCGAAACGTCAACTCGTTGTGGTGGTACTTGCGGATCACGGGGTCTTTTTCGAGGTACTTCAAGGTGTCGTGCATCCAGCCCATGTCCCACTTGTAGCCGAAGCCCAAGCCACCAAGGTACGTCGGCCGCGACACCATCGGCCACGAGGTCGATTCCTCCGCGATGGTCTGCACGTCGGGGTAGTACGTGTAGACCTCGTGGTTGAAGCGCTTCAGGAATTCGATCGCGCCAATGTTCTCCTTGCCGCCGTATTGGTTCGGCACCCACTCGCCGTTCTTACGCGAGTAGTCGAGGTACAACATCGACGCCACGCCATCGACGCGCAAAGCATCGATGTGGTACTTGTCGAGCCAGAAGAGCGCCGACGACAACAGGAAACTGCGGACCTCGTGGCGGTCGTAGTTGAAGATGTAGCTGCCCCAGTCCGGGTGGTAGCCCTGGCGGGGGTCGGCGTGCTCGAAGAGGTGCGTGCCGTCGAAGTAGCCTAGCGAGAACTCGTCGGTGGCGAAGTGGCTCGGCACGAAGTCCATCACGACGCCGATGCCGTTCTGGTGCAAGTGATCGATCAGGAACATCAAGTCTTGCGGCGTGCCGTAGCGGCTCGTCGCGGCGAAGAATCCGGTGACCTGGTAGCCCCACGAGCCGTAGAAGGGGTGCTCGGTGAACGGCAAGAACTCGACGTGCGTGAAGCCGAGCTTCTTGACGTAGTCGGCCAGCAGCGGGGCGAGTTGGCGGTAGCTGAACGACAGGTACGGCGGCACGCTCTCACGCATCCACGAGCCGAGGTGCAGTTCGTAGATCGACACCGGGGCGTCGTGCTTCATCTTCGCGCCGCGCGCCTTCATCCACGCGGCGTCGTTCCACTGGTACTGCATGTCCCACGTCACGGCCGCGGACTTCGGCGCGATCTCGGTCGTGAAGGCGAACGGGTCGGTCTTGTCAACCCGGTAGCCACTAAACCGGGCGGTGATGCGGTACTTGTAGCAGACGCCCGGTTTGACGCCGGGGATAAATAGCACCCAGACGCCCGCGCCGTCGGCGGTGGCCATGCGGTGGGTCCGGGCGTCCCAGCCGTTGAAGTCGCCGATAACCGAGACCGTCTCGGCGTTCGGTGCCCAGACGGCGAACTGGAAGCCCTCGACGCCATCGACGACCATCGGGTGCGATCCGAGCTTTTCGTAGAGGCGGACGTGGCTGCCCTCGTTGAACAGGTACAAGTCCTGGGGCGTGAGCTGCGACGACTCGCCCGGCAGCAACGGCGTGACGACCGGCGCGGCGAGCGTGGGCGTCGGGGCAGGCGGAAGGCTAACGGCGAGGCGCTTGGGCATGGGCGGTATCCGGTGCGTAGGTTCTTCCCTGTTGAGTTACCCGGTGAGCAACCCGAATGCCAGTCCCCGCCGGCCGAAGTTGCCCGAACGGATCATCCGGAACGTCAGCCGCGCCGACCCGGCGTATTGTTACGGTTGTTCGCGGCGTGCGGCTGGGCTTCCAACACGTCCCATAACTTCTCCACGGCCTCCAACTCGCCTCTCAAAATCGGCGCGCGGCCGTACTGCGTGCGGACGT
Organism: Fimbriiglobus sp.; assembly: GCA_043744775.1. Taxonomy (GTDB): domain Bacteria; phylum Planctomycetota; class Planctomycetia; order Gemmatales; family Gemmataceae; genus Fimbriiglobus. The sequence goes on from JAYTUC010000154.1 coordinate 8,862, forward strand.
AAAGTTGCGCAACCGCGAACGCCGGCTCGTCGAGGGCGGCGAATTCGTGGCCGAGCCGCACGGCGAATTCGGTCGGCGTCTCGCCCGGCGTGCGGCCCAGGTCGCGCTCCCACGCCCAGCCGTCGAGCGCGGCGAAGGTGTACTCGACGACCTCGCCCGGCGGCCGCGCCACGCCGCCGCGGGCGAACGGGTTCGCATACGCCGAGAACGGCGCGGGCCGCTTGACGGCCGCTGCGGGCGCTTCGTCGCCGTCGCTAGTTTTCGCCCGCGACATGGCTTTGCGGTCGAACAGCCCGCGCAACCAGTCGAGCAGGTTCTTCGCCCAGTTCGTGAACGGTGCCAGGTACTTCAGGAAGAACACCAGCAGCCCGACGACCACCGCGACGGCGATCACGGCCCAGACGACCCACTTCACGAACGCGCCGACCGCCTCCGAGACCTGCGACAGCTTCTCGCCGACGCCGGACGACCCCGACTGGTCGCCGTCGCTTTTGGCGTCGTCGCCCTTCGCGTCGCCTTCGGCTGACTTGTCCTCCGGCGGCTTCTGGTCACCCTTCGAGCCGCCGTCGTCGCCACTCTTGGCGTCGTTCGGGCCCTTCTTGCCGTCGGCTTTGTCCTTGTCACCACCCGACTTTTCGCCCCCGGCCTTGTCGCCGCCTTTGCCGCCGCCGTCGCCCTTCTCGCCAGTCTTGCCGCCGGACTTACCGCCCTTGGCCGACGCCTTGCCGTCGCCGGCCTCGGTCTTGGTGCCAGCCGCGCCGTCGCCCTTGCCGGCGGTGCCGTCGCGCACGACGGCGTTCTTCGACGCCTTGCGGTCGCCGGTCCCCTTGCCGCCCACGTCGATCAGCGCCGTCTCACTGTGCGGCCGCGGCAGGATCGCCCCGACGACCAGGAACCCGAGAATCAGCCCGCCGCCGAGCAGCAGCCAGCTCGTCGTCATCACCGGCGAGATCGTCGCCCCGCGCTCGCTCAAGTACCGCCGCAGGCCCATCAGGTTGGTCGTGACGAGCAGCGCCAGCGCGCTGCCGATGTAGACGGCCATGTCGAAGAAGGTCGCAGAGCGGCGGGCGGCGTCGTCGGCGGGGATCAGCGACTGGCCCAGCGCGAAGATCGGCAGCGCCGCGAGGCCGAAGTACAGCACCCGCGTCCCCGGCGTGTGCGGCCGCTTCCGCCGCTCCGCCCGGTACGCCACGACGCGCTCGAGCCAGCTCAACTTCTGCTGCTTGGGCGTCAACTCGACCTCGTCGTCCTCGGCGGTGACGCGGTGGTCGTCGTCCAAGCCGACGGCCGCGAGCACGCCCTTGCCGGAGGCGGTGCGGGCGTCGTCGAAGTGCGTGCAGTCCCACGTCAGCCGGTCGGCGCAGAACCAGACCAGCGCCATCAGTGCGAGGTTGATGAGCGGCCCGATCGACTTCATCAGCGGCGTCGGGAACTCGACGAATTGCAGCATGGCGACGAAGCACGCCCCGCCTAGCCCCGCCGCGTAGAGGCCGGCCCGCGCCCGGCCCTGCTCGATGGTGATGCGGGCGATCAGCACCGCCCCGACGGTAAAGAAGAAGAACGTGTAGTGCAAGCGGCCCGCGTAGGGGCCGGGGTGGATCACTTCGATCAGGAAGAAGACGAGGCTGCCGACCATCAGCATGATGAACGCCGGGGCCAGCGCGACGGCCGCGAGGTCGATGAGTACCGAGCCGTCCTTCTTCGCCATGCGTCGGGCCTCGCCGGGGTGGGGACCAGTGTACCACCCCGGCGACGCCGGCGGCACTCACGGCGACTTCGCTTTCGCCGGCAGCGGCACGACGAAGACGATGTCTCCGGGGACTTTGTTGGTGACATTCGAGCCGGTCGGCTGGACGCTGACTCTGCCGCCGTTGTCGATGCGATCCGGCCCGACGCTCCAGACGATCGCCTGCCCCCCCGCGACCTCGCGCGTCACCCTCCGTGGCGTGTCGGCTGCTGGCAGTTGCGGCACCGCCGGCCCGCCGGGGCCGTCCATTCCCGCCGGGGTCGCCGCACCCGTCAGGGCGCAGACGGCCGCAATCACGTTGGGGCCACCGGCAGCCGACGCGAACGCCGGCGCGAGCTGTCCGACATCGGGAGTCGTGACGTACTCCGCCGGCTCGACCGCGATCGACTCCCCGGCGACACTCACGCGATACCCCAACGGCGTCGGCGCGGCCGCGAACGGGTCGAGCGGCACTGCCGGCAGGAGCTTCGGCACCAACTCGCCCAGCGCCGCCGGGAAGCGGCCCGTCTCCGCCTCGTGGAGCCGCAACGCGACTTGCATGAGGCAGCCGCGGAAGGCGGTGACCCGCCCTTCGTAGTCGGCGGTCTGGCGGAGGGAGGCGCGCAGGTAGTCGTACATCCAGAGGCCGGGGGCACCGACCAGGTACGGGTTCGGTTGACGCCACGGTGCCGACAACACCGCCGGCGAGTTGCCGTAGCCGACGGCCCGCTGCAACCGCTCCCGCTCCCACGGCACCGCCCAGGCGAAGGCGATCACGTCGGCCTCCTCCCGCGACGGCCCGCCCAGGATGCCCAACGTCCGCGGCAGCCAACTCCCCGGCCCAGTGACGCCACTCCGCAACGCCACCTGCGACGCGAGTTCCGTCCGGCGCGGGCTGGAGGTGTCGGTCCGCTCGTGGTCGAGCAGCGTCGTGAGCACCTGCCGCAACAGCTCCGGGCGGCCCCGGAGTTCCCGGAGCCAGTGATCGACGCTGCGGAAGGTCGCCCCCTCGACGGCGTCCGCGTAGACAGCGGCAACGGGCGGCCCGCTCGTGCGCGTGGTCCGCACGACCGCCAGCAGCACGGCGACGCGCCGGGCGAAGTCCGCCGGGTCGCCGTCGCGCTGGGCCTTCAAGCCACGCAGCGCGTAGACCGCCACCATGCGCTGGAACATCGCCGGCGACTGGTCGAAGTACTGGTTGAAGTCGCCGACGTGGGTAGCGGGGTCGATGTAGACGCCCGTCGGCTTCCGCGACGCCTCCAGGAGCGTCTTTTCCCACTCGCAGCCGTCGAAGATTTCGAGGAGGCTGTCGATGTCCGGACGGTTCGCCGGGTAGCCAGACTTCAAAAGCATCTCGAACAGTTCGTTCATCACCAAAGGCTGCCGAGGTGTCGAGAAGTCGCTCCGGGTCATGACGTAGGGGGCCGCCTGAGCGCCGAACTCCGCGACGGCCCGGCGGACGCCCCGCCCGCTCTCGTTCTCGTCGTAAGTCGGCAGCGACTTGGCGAACTCGATGTCGTCGTTGGCCGTGTCCAGCACGGGGACTTCGAGCACCCGCCAGGCGATGCCGCCGGCGAACGTCAGCGCCACGAGCATGAGCCCGCAAGCCAGCCGCAGGATCGGCCCCCGCTGCCCGAGGGTCTCGGTCGCCCACGGCCACGTCAACAGCCGCGACACGGTCAGCGTGACGGCGACAGGTGCCCAGACTTGCCAGCCGTGCAGGCCGCCGCCGAAAAGTGACGGGAACCACACCGCGACCGCCGTGCCGCCGACCGTCGTGCCGACCGCCAGCGCGACGACCGGCTTGCGGAAGAGCAGGGCGGCGAGTTGCCCGAAGGCCAGCCCGTAGACCGGCCCGAGGAACAGGTACGTGAAGATCGGATAACCGGGCGCGATGACCCCGGTCCTGAACCCGCGGTCCAAGTGGCCCGAGTTTTGGCCGTAATTGGACTCGACAAGTCCGCGCACAACGCACGGCAACAGCATGACTACGACCAACCCCAGGGTCAGTGCGAAGCCGAACGCCAGCTTCGCGCCCCAGACGCCGCCGACGCGCAACCGCCGCTCGCCCCAGAAGCGGGCCGCCTCGGTGCCCTGCTCGTCGGCGAACAGCACGACGCCGACCAGCACGCCGGCGACCAGCGTCGCCACCGGCCACGCCGTGATGAACAGCACGTCGGGGATCAGCAGCACGCCTCCCGCGACGCCGGCCACCGCCGTGAGCCACAAGACGTTGACGCGGTGTTGCCGCGCCAGCAACCAGGCGAAGCGATTGACTCGCTGGAGGCGTCCGCCCGACGCCGTGACGAACCGGCCCAAGCTGGTGACATCTTGCTTGCGGTCGGGGGCCGTGAACAGCCGCGCCGAGAGCAACAGCGGGAGGACGATCGCGGCGGAGAGTGGGACGAGCACGGAGGATGCGGCGACGACTTGTGCGAGCGTGCTGCCTCGCCAGTCGTCCGCGGTGACTTCTCGAACCGCCTCCATCACCAGGGGCGGGAAGCCCATGGCGACCGCGGTGACGGCCACTCCGATCGATAGCCCGGCGGCGCACGCCCCCAACGCCGTACGGCGCAGGACCGAGCCGACACATCCCCAGGCGAACCCGAAGAACGCCCCGGCACCGAAGACGAGTGCCGGGTGGATGTACTTCGCGTGGACTTGTCCCGTAGCCAGCGACGTGGCGAGGTAGCCGAGCGCCGTCACCGCCGTCAGGGCCAGGCCGACAAGCACTTTCCGCCACCAGAGCTGCCACCGCGTCGCCGGGAGGCGGTCGAGGAACGGGAACGTCCCCGCCTCGCGCTCGCCAGCAAACAGCGTCGCGCCGATGACCGCCCCGGCGGCGATCGCCAACAGCGCCACGCCGAGGACGCTGACCGCGAAGAGTGTTTCGACGAGACCCGTTTCCTGTCGCGGCGTGGCGATGACCGAAAGCCCCGCGATCAGCCCGCAACCCATGACGAGCAGCGTGGCGACGATGGTCCCTTGCTCGCGGAACTCTTTCCAGACGATGACGCGCGTCATGACCGCACCCCACTCTCGACCAGGCCCATCGTCACTTCGCCGTTGACGCCCGCCGACTTCGTGGCGTCGGGCCGGGCCATGATCGCTGTATAGACCTCTTCGAGCGACACCGCCTCGTCCTCGACATCGACCACGCCGGGGGTCGCGCTCAGTTGCGCGAACTGGTGGGCGTTCAGGTCCTCGACGAGGTATTGAACTGAGCGGCCGGTGCGCTGCCCGTCGTGGACGCGACCCAGCGCGTTGGCGTCGGGCATCAGTCCCTCGTACCGGAAGCTGACGCGGCGGAACTTCGTCCGCAGGTCGTCGAGCGACGCCGCCAGCACGACCTTGCCGTCCTTGACGAACCCGGCGTGGCTGGCCGCGCGCTCCAGCTCGGCGATGGAGTGGCTCGAAATCAGCACGGTCTTGCCCTCGGCGGCGAACTCGACGAGGCTCGCCAGGAACTCCCGCCGCGTGATCAGGTCGAGACCCGAAGTCGGCTCGTCGAGCAGCAGCACCTCCGGGTCCGGGGCGAGTGCCAGCGCCAGGCCGACGCGGGCGTAGCCGCCCTTCGAGAGATCCTTCAGCTTCTTCGCCCCGTCAAGGTGCAGCCGCTCGGCCCACTGCGTGAAGCGCGGGCCGAAGCCGGGGGCGTAGAAGCCGGCCGCGAACCAGCCGATCTCGGCGACCGTCATCCAGTCGTAGAGCTTGGGCCGGTCGGGCACGTAGCCCACGCGCTGCCGCAGGGCATAGGCCCCGGACCAGCAGTCGAGGCTCAGGAGCGTCGCCCGGCCGGCGTCGGGCTTGAGTTGGCCGGTCAACACGCGCATCGCCGTCGATTTGCCCGCGCCGTTGTCGCCGAGTAGGGCGTAGACGCTGCCGCGCGGCACGGCGAGCGTGAACCCGTCGAGGGCCGGCTTGCCGCGGTACCGGACCACGAGCCGCTCAGTCTGAATCGCGAGGTCGCTCATCGCGTGTCTCCGGGGGTGTCAACGGGGTGTCAGCGGGCAGACTTGGCGTGGCCGTTGCGGCGCGGCCACTCGTCCTCGACGAGGTGCCGCAACTCGTCGAGCGACAACCCCGCGGCGGCCGCCTCGCGCACCGTTTCCCGCACGCGGTCGCGCACCAGGACCTTGCGCCGCTCGCGACAGACCTTGGGGCCGCCGTCGGTGACGAACATCCCGACGCCGCGGCGGGCCTCGACCACGCCGAGGCGCTCGAGTTCCTGGTAGGCGCGGCTGACGGTGTTGGCGTTGACGAGGAGCCGCAGCGCGAGTTCGCGCACGCTCGGCACCGCGTCGCCGGCGGCCAGGTCGCCCGCCGCGACGGCGAACACGACCTGCGCCAGGATCTGCTCGTAGATGGGGACGGTCGAGTCCGGGCTGACGCGGGTGAGCATGGCCTGCCCCAGAGTGAAGCGATGGAGTGGTGTACCAGTTACCTAGTACACTACGGCTGCGACGCGGGGCGGGTCAAGGGCCAAGTGCGAAAGTCAGTCGGAATCGTCGAAGGGGTGCCGCGACTTGGGGCCCTCGGGCGGGGCCGGCCGCAGCAGGGCCTCGGCGACTCGCAGGTCGGCCGGCGTCGTGATTTTGAAGTTCGCCGGCGACCCCGGCACCACGAACACCGGGTGCCCGGCCGCCTCCATCAGTTGCGCGTCGTCGGTGATCGCCCCGGCGAAGTCGGCCCGCCGGGCGTAGGCGTCGCGCAGCCACGACCGTCGGAACGCCTGCGGGGTTTGCGCCTGCCAGAGGTCGGCGCGCGGCACCGTCCCCGTGATGACGCCCGACGCGACCCGCTTCAGCGTGTCGGCCACTGGCAGCGCCGCGATGGCCCCGCCGTGGAGTGCGGCCGCCGCGAACACGGCGTCGATGACGGCGACGGGCGTCAGGCAACGCACGGCGTCGTGGACCGCAATCACTTCGACATCGGCCGCGACGAGAGCCAGGGCGTTGGCGACCGACTCGAAGCGCTCCGCGCCGCCGGCGACGAGTTCGACGTTCTCGTAGGTGAAGCCCAGCATCACGCCGTAGCGGGCGCGGAACTCGTCGAGGGCGTCGGGGCTGAGGACGAGGTAGACCCGCCCCACGTCCGGGCGGCGGGCGAAGAGGTCGAGGGCGCGGTGCCAGACCGGCTTGCCGTCGAGGGCCACGAACGGCTTCTTGACCTCGCCGCCGAAGCGGGTCGATCGGCCGGCGGCGGGGAGGATCACGGCGACGCGGCTCACGGCTCGACTCCGGTGCGTTCTGCCCACTCGCGGTACGAGGCGAGCCAGCGGCGTAAGGCGACTTCTTCGGGGGCGGACACAACGTCGGCGGCCTCGACCTCGGCCCGCGCGGCGACCACCATTCTTAACTCCCCGGCCGGCGGCTGTCGCAAAATGTCTGCGGCCGTGCCGTCGCGCCCGCCGCCCGCCGGGCGGAGCAGCGCGGCGTAGGTCGCCTCGTGGCGGCGGACGCCGTCGAGCATCGCGTCGAGTTCGCCCGCCATCTTGCCCAGAGTCGCCGGCCAGTCATGAGCCCCGAGTCCGCCCATCGTTCGCTCCGTTCGCAGTGTCGCGCCGCCCACGCGAGTCCCCGGCGACTTAGCGGGGCGGGACGGTTTGCGGTAGCCGAAGTGTCCGAATTCGCGTCAATCGACGCTTGCACCGGCGGCCGAATCCGGGTACTGACCGACGCGGGGGAGTGTTTCGTGACGGAGGGGGACGCCATGCTGGTCGCTTGCTCGAATCTGTGCTTCACGCACCTGGACCTCAAGGACGCGCTGCGGACGATGCGCGAGATGCACTTCGCCAAAGTGGACCTGGCGCTGCACGAGTACGGCCCGCACCTCAAGCCGTCGGAGGTCCACAAGGATGTCGGGCGGGTAGCGATGAGGCTGCGGGCCGAGAACCTGCCGGTCGCGGCGTTCCACTTCGCCCCGGCCGACCCCTTCGGCCCCGAGGGTCGGGCGCACCTCTACTCGTCGTGCCGGCTGGCCCGGATTTTGGCAGTGCCGGTGATGACCGTCGCCGCCGCCCCGGCCGGCGGCGAGTTCGAGTCCGAAGTCGCCCGGCTCGCGGACTGGTGCAAAGTCGCCACGGGTGAGGGCGTCATCCTGACCGTCGAGACGCACAGCGAGACGCTCACCGCCGACCCCGAGGCGGCCAAGGAGTTGTGCCGCCGCGTGCCGGGGCTGGGCCTGACGCTCGACCCCAGCCACTACCTCGTGGGGCCGCACGCCGGGGTCAACTACGACTCGCTTTACAAGCACGTCAAGCACGTCCGGCTGCGCGACTCGGGCAAGAAGCCGGACGAGTTCCAGGTGCGTATCGGCCAGGGCGACCTCGACTACAGCCGCATCCTGACGCAGCTCGAAGGCAACCGCTACGACCGCACACTGACGGTAGACTTTCGCAACCGCGCGGACAGCCCGTTTCCGGTCGAGCCGGAGGTGCGCAAGCTGAAATACCTCCTCGAATCGCAAGTCTGAGCCGCCAGAGTGAAAACGCCCGCCGCCCGGCAAGTGCCCTTGCCGGCGGGGGCGCGTGGCTTTAGGATGTCGTACTTGAGGGGTGGTAGCTCAGTTGGTAGAGCGCTGCAATCGCACTGCAGAGGTCAGGGGTTCGACTCCCCTTCACTCCACTCGCAATGCCTTACGGGACAAGCACTTACGGCGACGATTTTGGTGGGGTAAATCGGCCGAAAGCCTTGGGGTAATTCCTGGGGTAATTCGGGGAGCCGAACGGGGCGGCAAGTTAGTCACCTTCACTTCTCGTTTGAACCTACCGCTCACTCAACGGCTTGATCCAGCACCGCCCCACTCGGGGGTGCAGTTGGTGCTACGGTTGATCCCGGCGGAAGTCGTGGGCGACTGCCGCGTCCGGGCCGCGGCCGCCTTCTTCACCGAGAAGCCGGCCTTTCGGGCGGCGTCGGTCGTGATTCTCGCCTTGTGGGCGGGGCTTGAGTATGTCGCCTGCAGGGCGTCTTGGGCCGCTCGGTGGAGCCGTTCGCAGCTGACCCCCCTGTCGAATCGTAACTCCGGGGCCGTCGCTAACAATCGTCCGGCGCGGTCAACCAGGTCGAGGCACACCCCCCGCCGTCGCCCACGGCTTCGGTGAGCACTCAGATTTCGACGCGTTTGAGCGTGCGGTAGGAAGACTGGAGCTGGCTCCCGACAATGAGGGCCTGATCGTTCGCCATATGATCCTCGACATTGACATCGCCCCAAACCCAACTCAGGTGCTTTTCGAGGAAGAATTCGAACGTCTGGCCACCCAGCGTTAGGGCCTCCAGGGCACCGGGCGTGGCGACCACTTAACCCGGACCGAATTTCGTGTTCGTGCCGCCCGCCCTCCTGGCCAAGACCCCGATCACCGGCCAACGCCTTCCGACCCCGCACGGTAGCCGGCGAGGTAAATTTCCCGGTACGGAGGCATGATCTTCTCGGCGTGTGCGATCGACTGGCCCCTGGCCCCGTCTTCCCGGCCCCACAGCACTACGATCTCCGCGGTCTGATCGTAGGTGAGGAAGACTTGCCGAACCCGGCAGCGGAGCAGCCACGGCCTCTGGGCCACCAAACGGCGACCGATCTCTCGGGCCATCCCCTCCGTCGGGAGCAGGGCGACGATCGACTCACCGAGGTCAACCCGCCGAGTACCGTCAAGCGCAAAGTACATGGTGCTGTGCTTCACGTCCGTGCCCCTCTCCTGCCTTGTCGCCGGACTCATGTCGAATCGCCGCCACGGTTGACGACCACGATGCGCGGCAGCAGGCCCAGGTCGGTCAGGGCCTCGGTGATCTTGTGTCGCGGTGCCCAGCCGCCCCGGTCGTCCCGGTTCTCGGTGAAGTCGTCGTGGCCGTGGTCGCCGAACCAGTCGTACACCTCGCCCGCCCAGCCCTCCGGCAGTTCACCCTTGAGCCGCCACATTTCGCCCCGGTAGTTGTCGAGCGTAGCCGCGTACTCCCGGTCTCCGTAGTCCTGCTCGTCCAGGATGGGGTAGCCGTCCAGGGCCTCCTGGATGTGGCAGAACGCCTCGAACGCGGCGGTGGGTGAGCCGTCGGCCCGGAAGACGCGGATCGAGAAGCCGTCCAGATGGCCCACGACCCACGACGAGTGCTGCTCGAACACGAGGTCCGGGTCGTCACCCGCCGCGAGCGGGGCCAGCCGGTCGGCCATCTCCTTCTGATTGCTCAGGTCGATCAGGCCCGACTGCTGGCTGCCCGTGTACCAAACCATCCAGTCCGCGGCGTCCGGCAAGTCGTCCGACCGGAACCAGCAGAAGCACTCGAACTTCTGCCAGTTCCCGGCGAGTTGCTTCGCCGCCGCCGCAACGTCGCTCCAATCCCTTCGCGTCGCCGTCGTCATGCTGGGGTCTCCATGTTAAAACCGGGGGACGAGGCCACGGCGGCAAGCGGCCCGCCTCATGCCGATCAGGTTGACCGACCCGAACCAGTCGAGGGCGGCCTTCGACGACGCGGAGACGGCACGCCAGTCGCCGGTCCGCCCCGCGAGCGTGCGGCAGCCGGAGGCCGAGTCCCTGGCCTGCGCGGCGTAGAAGTCGGCCACGTCGTCCGGGGTAACGCGGACGGCCCGCGCGTCCCCGGACACGTCGCAGCGCCGGACGACGAGGAACGTTTTGCCGGCCCGCTCCACGAAGTCACCGAGGACGCGTTCGGCGTCGATGGTCAGGTCGGTCTTGGGCATCGCAGGCCCCCGTAGGTTGACTCCACCCCCTACGCATTTTGACGCGATGGCCGGGGCGGTCCAACGGTGCGGCTGTCCGGGACGAGTTGCCGCTTCAGGAGTGGCCCGCGTCAGTGGCGAACAAAACGACGCCCCGCCAGCCCTCAGGGAGTGTCGCCGACTCCTCACCGGAAGCCGTCTCGACCAGCGACCGGAACGGCATGACGTGCCGCAGCCGGTAGTCGGTGCCGGGGACGCGGACGCCGACCCCGACGAACGCCAGCCGCACCGCGTCGAGGTCGGCAGCCGCGAGTCCGAGCTTCTCGAAGTGGAGGTCCACGAAACCGCCGCCGAGGAACCCAAACCCCGCAGGAAGGTCGCCGGGGAACCGCGTCCGCTGGGCCTCGATGATGAGCAGCGTCCGGGTGTAGTCGTCGAACCCGTTGCTGTCGATGGCGTCCAGCCAGGTCGCGTGGGTCATAATCTCTGCTCCTCGCCGCCTGCGGTTCCTGTCGCCCGTGAGTCCCGGAAATCGGCAACCGTGCCGAGCACGCGGCACCCGACCGTCACCACCCCGTGGTTCGGGACGCCCAGCGTCCCGATCACCGCCGCCAGCATCGGCCGCCAATCCGTTGGCTGGTTCCACAGCATCACCAGCGGCACCCCGGCGTAGTCCCCATACCGCCCGAGCATGTTCTGCTCCAAAGCCAACCGGCGAAGCTCGAAGGGGTCGTAGTCCTCGACCGTCCCGACCGCCGAGAACGCGCCCGTGGCCAGTTCGCGGTCGCCGTAGACCGTCCGGGCGTACCGGGCCGGGGCGGTGACGGAGCGGTGGTCGGGGCCGAACAGGCCCGCCAGCACGTCCGGCTCGGGGAGGATGTGTTCGTGCCCGACGCCGGCGGGACGGAGGACGAGGCAGTCGCCCCCCGGCCCGGCGTACTTCGTGTAGACGAACGCGAACCGCGGCTCGACCGGCCCGCGACACGTCCGTGAGCCGGGCCGAAGCAGGTCCGGCCCCCGCGACAGGTCGGCCCCTCGGGGCAAGCCATTTCGACTGATTTCCACGCGATCTCCTCCCCGCTGAAAGTCCCGCCGGTCAGCCTCCAGGTCTCGGTCACTGGCCGTTGCCGGGGCCACCCCCGGACGCCGAAGCGTACCCGGAACGGCACGACTCCACCCGCACCATCGAGCGAGTTCCGACGCCACGCTCACCGGCCCGGCAGCCGGGTGACGGTGACGGCCTTGACCGCGTACACTGGGACGCGAGCCTCGGTGACACCGGCGGAGTCCGCCACGACGACGGAATCGGCCCCGACTTCCGTGCCCCTGTGGCCGAACTCGACCCCCGTCATGACGACGATCTGGTAGCCGCGCTGCGTCTCCATCAGTGTGACCTTCCGGACCTTCTCCAGTGGGCCGACTACCCCCGCTCCCGCGCCCTTCGGGGCGGCAGCCGCGAGTACGACGACGCCGACGGCCCACGCCACCGCGACCGCGACCGCGACCGGCTTCTTCATTGCGATTCCCCCCCGTGTGCGTTCGACGCACCGGCCTTGAGCTTGAGGAACACGGCCCGCACGACCTCGCCCAGGTCCGTCCCCGTGGTGCCGTTCGGGAAAATTTCCCCCACGGCATCCGCAACACGACCCGCTGTCACGCCGACCAGCCCGAGGGCCTGGAGCGCGGCGAGCAGGTCGGCGTTCGGCTCGACCTTCGGCGTCGGCATGGGCCGTCGCGGCTTGGTCGCAGTCGGCCTGGTCGGCGAACGTCGGGCGTAGAACAGGGCAGCCTGACCGTTGACGCCGCAGTTCCGCCGTCGAACCTCCAACACGACCTTCTGCTGCCCCTCGCTGTAGAACGGCCTGCCCGTCTCGGCGTGCCGCTCCGGGCGGGGGAACACGCCCGACTGCATCAGCTGGTAGAATCTCGCCCTGGACAGCCCGACCATCTTCGACATCGCGGCCACGCTGACGGCGAATTTGGTCTGCGGGTTGACCCTCATGAGACGTTACTCCTGCGCGAATCAGACGGCTTCCGGGCGACTACTGGTCATCAGGTGTCGCCGGCCTTCCGGGGTGAGTTCCCGCCGGCCCTGGTCGTCCTTGCCCACCAGGCCCGTCCGGATCAGGAACGGCTCCACCACCTCCGCGACCGTCCGGCCCGGCAGCCCCAGACGACTGGCGACCACGTTCAGCCGCGTCGGCCCGCCCGCCAGGACGGCGAGGTACTGCTGGTCGGTCGGGCCGAGGCCGAGGGCGTCCGTGCCCTCCAGGTCGCACGCCCGCCGCAGGTGCTCTGCGGTGATCCGGTCCACCCCACCGGCCCGGCACACCCGCCGGCACGCATGAAGCAGCCGGAGGGCGATTCGCGGCGTCCCCCGCGCCCGGCGGGCGATCCCCGGCAGGACGCCCCCGTCCACCGGCCAGCCGAGCACCTCGGCACGGCGGCGGGCGACCTCGACCAGGTCGTCGTCGGCGTAATACTGGAGCCGGAGCGAGAGCCGCATCCGGTCGCGGAGCGGCTGGAGCAGGCGGTAATCGTCTGTTGTGCTCAACAGCAGCGTGAAGTCGGCCAGCGGGATCGCCTGCGGCCCCCGGTTCGACCGGGTGCTCAGCAACACCTTCTTCTGGTCGATGGCCAGGTACAACGCCGTCTGGAACTCCTTGTCGAGTTCGTGGGCCTCGTCAACGTGGACGACGGCCCGCGACGTTGCGGCCAGCAGAATGGCGTTGAGGTCTGCCGGCTCCCGGATGGCCTGGCCGAGCACCTCGGTGAAGTCGCTGCCCATCTCGGCGGCGATGCAGCGGGCGAGTTGGCTCTTGCCGAGTCCCGGCCCGCCGGTCAACAGGGCTGAGGGGAAGGTGGCCGCGTCGTGCCGGGCGGCGTCCAGGGCGACCCGCACCTGAGCGACGACCGCCCGCTGGCCGACCAGTTGGTCGAGGGCGTCGGGGCTGGCGTCGGTGAAGTCCTTGGTGCTCATGCCCCCTCCCAGGGTCGGTAGCGAATGGCGTCTACACCCATGACAACGCGGTGGAGCGTGCCCAGCACGATCCGGCTCTGGCCCTTGGCCTCCCCCTTGACGACCTCGGCTGAAGGCCCGACCGTGACCCCGACCGGGTGTGTCTTTTTGATCCGCCGCAACTCCACCCGAACGCCGTCGTTGGTCATGACTCGGTTCCTCGAAGTCGGGTTCATCGCGGGCACGCGGCGTCGATGCCGAGGCCGACCACGAACAGCGTGGCCGCGGCGTTCTCGCACCGCTCGGCGGCTCGCCCGTCCCGACTCCGGCGGGCGGCTTCGGCTTGCTCCGCGAGCAGTTCGGCCAGCAGGTGCAGCACGCTGCCGGCGGTGAGCGTGCGGAGCACCCGCCGCAACTGCCTCCTCGCCTGGTTCTCGGTCACGGGTTCGGCCCCTCCTGTCCCACGAGTTCGCCCGGCGGCGGGTCGGGCGTGTCGATTCCCTTCGTCTCGACCCGCGGGTGGCCCGCGGCGTGGAGGCCGGCCCTCGCCCCGTCGTCGCCCTTGCCGCACGCCCGCCCGAACGGCACACGCCGCACCGGCTCATCAGTCCCCAGGTCGCACCGCTTCAAATCCCGATGGCCCGCCGCCAGGTCGCCGGCACCCCGTCCCCGGCCACCCGCGTGCAGCACTCCCGCAGGTACTCGCGGCTGACGCCGGTCGTGCAGACCGACCCGGCCAGGCCGGCGACCGCCGCCGCCCGGCCCTCGAACTGGTCCCAGCCGAGCACCCGGCGGTAGTACCCGTTCGTCGCGGCGTCGATGGCCAGGTAGTCGCCGTTTGACTCTCGGTAGTACCGGATCATGACTCCCCCCGTCTGTTGATATCGTGCCGACCCCTCCGCCCGTCACGCGGCCATTTCGACCGCGGTTTGCAGGGCCAGCTTGTTGATCGCGGCCCCCTCCCCCCACCAGAGGCTATCGAGCCGGGTGGCCTGGCTCCGACCGCGGGAGTGCGACAGCCAGTCGGTAACCCCCTGGAACGCCGTCCACCACGACCCGGCGACGGACGGCAGGTCGTTGCCCCGGCCCGTCTCGGCCAGTTCGATGACCCGCTCGACCTGGTTCGCCAGCCGGGTGGACCGGACCTCCCGCTCGTCCGCCTTGAGCACCCGCTTGACGTACTTGCGGAGGTCCGCCTGGTTGATGTCGCGGCGGGCCAGCCACCGGTACTGCTCCGCCGTCGCCGTGAACTCCGCGTTCGCCGCGTCCACGATCTGGCGGACGCCGTCAAGGCTCGACCGCAGCGACTTACTGTGGCGGATGCGAATCAGCTTGCTCGCGTCGGCGTTGTGGGCCAGCGAGAGGGTGTTCGCGCACACGACGCGGATCGGCGTGAACCCGACCCGCACCGCGAGGCTCCCGTCGTGCCCGTGACTGAGCAACAGGAACTTCTCCACGAGGTCGCCCTTGGCGACCTCGATGGGGTCACGGGCGATTTTCGCAAGCACCCAGACCCGCGAACCGGCCCGCAACGCCCCGGCCGTTTCGAGCCGGGCTTCCCTCGCGTCCAGGAAGGGCTGGAACCACGCGAAGGCGTCCGTGTTCTGGAGCGGGACGTACCGCGGCCCGACCACCCCGAGGACGCGACCGTCCGTCGAGCGGCGGACACCGCGGTGCTGAACCGCGGCGTTCGTGTCGGCGGTCTGGAGGGGCACCAGCTCGACCCCCCAGTCCAGGCCGGCCTTCTTCGCCACCGCCGGCCAGTCGTAGCAGTCCGTGTCGGCCAACGGAACGCCCAGGCCGTGCCAGGGGGTCTGGCCGTGGAAGGCCGTCGTCTCGATTTCGTGGGCCACGATCGTCTCCTGCGGTGTCGCTTCCGTGTCAAATTCCCGTCTACACCCCCTACGCATTTTGACGCATTCTCCGGGCGTCAGGCCGCGACGGCGTCCGCGTCCGACGCACCGCCCCCCGCCGGCCGCGGGTCGCGGTCGAGCAGGAAGTCCAGGGCGGCGGACGCCTGGGCGGCGGCGGCGAAGACGGCGGACGGGTCGGCCCCGAGGATCGACAACCACGAGTTCAAGTACGCGGCGTGGTTGGTCAGGTCGTCGGACTGCGGCACGCCAACTTCTGCCGACAGGAGGCAGCCGCCGACCTCGGCCACCAGTTCCTCGCGGGCGTAGGCCGTCGAGCCGAACCGGGAGTTCCTGGTCAGCCTGTTCAACCTGCTGGCGTGGCCGGTGAAGTGAACGAGCTCGTGGAACGCCGTCCCGTAGAAGTCGTGCGGGGCGGCGAACGCCTCCGGCTCGGGGATGCGGATGAAGTCGCCGTCCGGGGCGTACTGGGCCTTCCCGCCGCCGTACCGGATGTCCGCCCCGGACGCAGCCAGGACGGCCTCGGCGGGGGCGAAGTCCACGAACGGCGTGGCGTCACCGGGCCGGGCCTGGAACTCCTCCAGCCCGTCAACCTGAGAGGCGTTGAAGACGCAATAGGTCTTCAGTAAGGGGAACGTCTCGACCGCCTCCACGCCTTTTCCGGTGAACGCCGTCTGCCGCTCGACGTGCCGGTAGAAGACGATCCGCGTGGACTGCTCCCCCTTCCGCACCCGCCCGCCGAGGGCCTGGACCTGGGCGTAGGTCGCCCACCACCGGGACTCGTACCCGGACAGGCCGAGCAGGAGGGCGTTGACGCCCCGGTAGGACATGCCGGACGCGATGCTGGCCGCTGCCCCCGCGTTGGTCGCGTCGCTCCGCCACGGGCGACGCCAAGGCGGCGTGCCGGCCTCCAGGGCGTCCATGATTCTGGCCGTGACCTGCCGCCGGATGTCGTTCTGCGGACTCATCGGCGTTCCTCGTGCGTCCCGGTCTGCTCGCAGCCGACGACCTCCGCGGCGGGGCAAAGCTCGGTGGCGAGCGGGGCCGCGTTTACCACGTCCTGCAACTCGTGGAGTTCCTCAAGCTCGCCAGGGCGGACCGGGTTGCCGAGGACCAGGCCGACGAGCAGCGCGACCTCGCGGCGGAGACGCTCGCGGTGGCCGTCGTCGCGGATCAGGCGGTCGCGTGCGAGGTCGGAGGTGGCCGAGGCGTCGCCGCCCCGCCACCGGCCCGCGGTCATCACCGCCCGCACCCCCTTCTCGCGGGTGTACGTCGGCACCCGCACGCACTGCCACGCCCGGTTGCGG
>JAYTUC010000155.1:0-6696 GCA_043744775.1 Fimbriiglobus sp.
CGGCGTGAGCCGGGGGTTTCCAGGCGCACGCCGGTCGAGAAACCCCCCGCTGACGCGGACGGCTCGCCGACAACCGTCGCCGCCCGCCCGCGGCGGTTCGGCGGTTCTGCGTTGGCGGCGCGGCGGGCCGCTCCTTATGGTACACGCATCCCCCTCTCTCGCCGCTGGCCCGACGCCCATGATTGCCCCCACCCCGCCCGCCTGGCGCGCCGCCGCCGCCGCCGCCATCGCCGGCCTGACCGCCGCCGCGTACCTCACCGCGGGGGACGTGTCGCCGCGCGTGCAGTCGCTCTTCGGCGTCGCCGCGTTCCTGCTCGTCGCCGTGCTGTTCTCGGCCAACGTCCGCGCCATCAACTGGCGCGTCGTCGGCGTCGGCCTGGCCCTGCAAGTCGGCCTGGCGCTGGTCATCCAAAAAGTCCCGCGGGTCTACCGGGCCTTCGAGGCGGTCGGCGACTTCGTGCAGAAGTTCCTGTCGTTCACCGAGCAGCCGACCGCCACGCTCTTCGGCACCGTCTGGCCGTACCCGCCGCTGGCGCTGATCATCCTGCCGACGGTCGTGTTCGTCGCCTGCGTGTTCACGGTGCTGTTCCACCTCCGCATCTTGCAGGGCGTCGTCTGGGTCCTCGCGAAGGGGATGGTGCTGCTCATGGGCCGCCGCGGGGTCAGCGGTGCCGAGACGCTCTCGGCCGTGGCCAACGTCTTCATGGGCCAGACCGAGGCCCCGCTGATCGTCGCGCCCTACGTCGCCAACATGACCCGCTCGGAGTTGCTCGCCATCATGATCGGCGGCATGGCGACGATCGCCGGCGGGGTCATGGCGATCTACCTGCAAATGGGCGCGGCGGCCGTCGCACTCCTGGCGACGAGTGTGATGGCGGCCCCGTGCGGGCTGTACGTGGCGAAGATGCTCATCCCCGAGACCGAGGAACCGGCCACGCGCGGCACGCTCAAAACTGCCCAGGAGGCCCCCTACGCCAACGTCATCGACGCCGCGGCGTCCGGCGCGTCCGAGGGGATGAAGCTGGCCATCAACATCATCGCCATGCTGATCGCCTTCACGGCCCTGATCGTGATGTTCGACTACTTCCTGGCCCAACTCGTCCACATCGACACGCGCCTCGGCGGCATCTCGCTGCGGTCGATCTTCGGCCACGTCTTCGCCCCGGTCGCGGTCCTCATGGGCGTCGAGGCGGCGGACGTGCCGAAGGTCGCCGAGTTGCTCGGGATCAAGCTCGTCGGCAACGAGTTCCTGGCCTTCGAGCAGATGACGAAGAACTATCAGCCGGGAATGGCCAACGGCATCTCGGAGCGGTCCTACGCCCTGGCGACGTACGCGCTGACGGGGTTCGCCAACATCGGCTCGATCGGCATCCAGCTCGGCGGCATCGGCAGCCTGCCGCGCGACCCGGCCGACCAGCAGAAGTTGCGCGCCCGCCTGGCGAAGCTCGGCCCGATCGCGCTCCTGGGCGGCTTCCTGGCGACGCTCATCAACGCGGCCATCGCGGGCGTGATCCTGTAGTCCCGGCTCGCCGAGGTCATTGCCCCGTGCGATACCCCTGCGGGTGCGTGCGGTGCCAGTCCCACGCCGTCCGGACCACGTCGGTCAACTCGGTGTACTTCGCACTCCAGCCCAAGTCGCGGCGGGCCTTGTCGGCGCTCGCCACGAGCGCGGGCGGGTCGCCGGCGCGGCGCGGGGCCTCGACCACCTTGATCGGCCGGCCGGTCACTTGCTCGACGGTGCGGATCACCTCGCGGACGCTGTAGCCGCGGCCCATGCCGACGTTGAAGTGTAGCCCTATCCCCGGCGTGATCTTCTCCAGCGCGAGCCGGTGCGCCGAGGCCAAGTCATCGACGTGGACGTAGTCGCGGATACACGTGCCGTCGGGCGTCGGGTAGTCGGTGCCGAACACGCTGATGTGCGGCCGCTGACCCAGCGCGACCTGGATCACCAGCGGGATCAGGTGCGTCTCGGGGGCGTGGTCCTCGCCGAGGGTGCCGTCGGGCGTCGCCCCGGAGGCGTTGAAGTAGCGCAGCGCCGCGAACCCCAGCGGGTAGGCCGCGGCGTAGTCGGCCAGGACCTTCTCGAACGCGAGCTTCGTCTGGCCGTAGGGGCTGATCGGCGACTGCGGCGTCTCCTCGGTCATCGGCACGACCTCGGGCGTGCCGTAGGTCGCGCAGGTACTCGAGAACACGAAGCGGGAAATGCCGTGGCGGCGGACGCAGTCGAGCAGGTGGATGCCGTTGATGAGGTTGTTGCGGTAGTACTTCGCGGGGTCGGTGACCGACTCGCCGACGGCAGCGTCCGCGGCGAAGTGGACGACCGCCTCGACGCGCTTCTCGATCATCAGCTGATCGACGCGGTCAACGTCCTTCAAGTCGGCGACGACGAGCCGGCCGGCCGGCACCGCCGCCCGGTGGCCGACGGCGAGGTTGTCGAGCACAGTCACGTCGTGGCCGTGCTCGAGGAGGTGCTTGACGGTGTGCGAGCCGATGTAGCCCGCCCCGCCGGTGACCAGGATGCGCATCGATGGGGGCCTCTGCCGGGAGGGGTGCGGACTCAGTTTAGGCGGGCACGGCGAGCGGGGGACGAAAGTCCCCCGAGTGTCCCACCCCCCGAGACTCCCCACGCGGGTGCGGCTCATGCCGGCGGGAAGCCCTCGGGGGACTGTCGTCCCCCGCTCGCCGGGCGTCACACCGCGCGGTAGTGCAAGCCGGTCGCGTCCTGGACGAAGTGGCACACCGCCACCGCGTCGTCGCGGCTCGCGCTGCGGTAGACCGTCTCGTGCGTCACGCCCAGCTCGTCCGTCAGGTCGATCTGGAAGCGCTCGGGGTGGATGACGACGAAGTAGAACGCGACCCCCGGCAGGCAGCCCAGGCCGAACAGGTACGCGAACGTGAACCACTCCACCAGCCCCGGCCGCACCGAGCCGCTCACCGTCAGGCTCGTGCTGTTGCGCCACGGAATCTTCTCGGGCGGCAACTTGAGGAAGCCGATGCGGCGCTGCCGGGTCACGGCCGCCTTGCCGCGGGCGGTGCGCGACACCGTCAGCGTGTCGAAGCTGCCGACGAGGAAGAGTTGCAGGGCGACGTGGACGAGGTTGAAGAAGGTCAGCGTGACCCACGTCGAGGCGAACTTCAGGTCGGCCCCCTGCGACCACGCCCCCAGCACCGCGAACGCGACATTGAGCACCTGCAAGCCGGCGACGATCTGCCAGCGGGTGCGCAGCGACAGCCCCTCGTGCCAGGTGCCGTCCATCGGCTGGTGGACGCGCTCCGCCCTCTCGCCGCCGTCGAGGGTCTTGCCGCAGTAGACGCAGAAGGTCGCGTCGAGCGGTAACTCTTGGGCGCAGTGCGGGCAGGGCCGCAGGCCGGTGCCGGGGACGCCGTACGGCAAGTCGTCGTCCTCGTCGCGCGTGCCGACGAGCATCGGCCGGCCGCCGGACTCGTCGGGCGTGAACTCGGGCCGCCGGTCGCGCGGGTCGCCCCGCGGCCGCACGCCCGCGGACGCCACGGGCACCGCCGCCGGCGCGAGTCGGGCGACCCGCGCCGCGGCGACCTTCGGGGCGGGGATGTTAGCCGGCGGGGGGCCGCGCGACTCCGGCGGCACGGCGGCGTAGGTGCCGCAGCCGGGGCAGCGGATCTTGGGGCGGTCGAACGCCGCGGGCAGGGCGACGACCTCGCCGCAGTTGGTGCAGGCCACGGACCGCGCCACGCTCGTGTCTCCTGGGGGCAGGGGCCGCGCCCAGTCTACCCGCAGTGCCGGCGTGGGGACACGCGGAATCGGGCGGGGGCGGTCACTCGACGATGCCGTCCTCGTCGCACTCGTTGACGGCCTTGGGCACGAGCATCAGGAACGCGCGGGTCGCCTGGACGATCGCCTTCTTGGTCAGGCCGCCCTTCACCAGGATGCAGTAGTCGAACCAGAGGTCGCCGTCGTCGTCGATGCCGGCGCGAATGAGTACGTAGTTCTCGTTGATGCGGTTGACGAGTTCGAGCCGCTCGATGCGCTGGGCCTCCTCCTTGACGCCGTACACCGCGAGCAGTTGGATGCGCTCCTTCGACTCGGAGAGGTGCGCCCGCGCCGCGAGTTCCTCGCGGAGGCGCAAGACGCCGTGTTCCTCGTCGAGGGTCACGTCCATGTACGCCGCCTCGTAGAGGTCGCGCAACATCTCGACCGACACGTTGTCCGGCGTCACCAGTTCGATCGCCATGCGCACCCCCCGCCGTCGAAACCGGCACACTACGCGGCGAGAGGTAGCGGGGCAAGCGGACCGGAAAAAGGGCCGGAATTCTGCTTGACCCGCGGGTCGCAGGTTGCGTAAATTATTCGGCACAACCGGAATATTGCACCTCGGCATCATGATGAAGAGTATCCGTACCCGCCTGAACCTCGAAGCGCTCGCCGACCGCATCGTGCCAGACGCTACCAACCCAACCGTCCCACCAGATCAAGCTGTCACGTCCGCCCAACTCGTCGCCAGTTATGATTCGCCGACGACCTCGTCGCAGTCCGTCGCCAGCTACGATTCAGACGGCAACAATGCCTACTCCAACAACTCGTACACCAACAACGTTTACGGCAGCGGCTCGGAGTCAGGTGACAAATCCTCGGCGTTCAGCTTCCTCACGGCGAATGACTCCTACTCCAACAACACCTACAGCGTCAGCAGTGACGGCGGTTCGCCCGCGGTGTCCAGCGACTTGTGGATGTCCGCCGGCGGCTCGTACCCCGCCAACGGCGACGGTAACAGCGCCAACGTGACCGGCACCGCTGGCGTCGCGTATCACGACTTGGGCAACAGCAGCGGCGGTTCGCCCGGCAACAACTCGACTACCGGCGCGGGGCCTGCTGGTGTCGGCGACATCCTCACGGGCGTCGGTATGCGGCCGTCCGGCGAAGGCTACGTCTCCACCGGCAACAACTCGTACATCGTCACTGCCCCGGTGGCCTACGGCGACCCCGTTCCTTCGGGCAGCGGCCTGGGGTCGCATTCGCAGCCACTCTTCGGCAACGCACCGGCGGGCATGGGTTCGGAGTCCGGGTCGCCCACCGACGCGGGGGACTTCAGCACCTACGGCGACGACATTCTCATTGGCGTCGGCACGGGGGCCTCCGGTAACGGCTACATTTCCACCGGCAACAACTCGTACATCCTCGTGCGGACGGGTCACAATGGCTACTCGGGCATCTCGAGCGGCAATGGGCCAACTTCCGACGACGAACTGTTCGCCGCTGGCCTAAGCAGCCTCGGCTTGACACCGGGCACTGGGTCTAGTTCGGGGGTTACCTCATTGCTGTGGGACGAAAGTGCTCCCGTCGATACGAGCCTCGACCTGCGGAACGGCCCCGGTGCCAGTGATATTATGGTCGGATCGGGCGTCGTCCTGATGCAGGGCGTTCCATTCAGACCCGGACCCGTTCGACCCCCCGTGTTACCCCGTCCTGCTCCGCTAGGGCCTGGCGATTTGCTAGACTCTGGCGGTACTCGCGGTAACGGTGGCCCACAATCGGGGTACCGGGGAGGTTTCGACGGAACGTACGACCCGAACGCTGTGATGAAGGGTATCAGAGAAGATATTCGTAGGTACTTCGAGACGGAGTCGGCAAAAGCGATTGCGGATGCGAATTCTTCCGACCCAGTAGTTCGAGCAGCAGGCGAGATTAGGATACAGGAACTGAACCGAGGCATACCGTTATCGGAACTACCAGGTTATAACCAGACTCCTAGCACTCAAGCCAACGCTGGCGGGACTGGCGGGACTGGCGGGACTGGCGGAACTGGCGGCCCCCCGTCCCCACCAGCAGCCGGCACGGGTGCGACGACACCCGGAGGCAACCCACCGAGCGTACCGCCGGTTATCGTCGCGCCCTCGCCCTCGCCGGGAGGTCAAGGCCCGGTTGTTCAAGTCGGGCCGAGAAACCCCCAGAACTTCGTGACGCCGTCAAACCCGCCGTCAATGCCGACGATTCCTAACGGCTATGTCCCTGAACGCAGTGCGAAGGGAAACGGAATTGTCTTCCGCAAGCCAGGAACTACGGGCGACGCAGACACCATTCGTATTATGCCCGGCACTATGATGTACCCCAACGGATATTGGGTTCAATCCAATTCGATTGGCCAACCAATCAATCCCTCAAACGGTAGAACTGGTAGAAACTCAGAAACCCATGTGCCCTTGCCTCCTCCCACCTAGGCCAACTCATGTACGGCTTCCCGCCATCTGAAGAATTCGCAGCGTTGATTGATCGGGAGTTAATCCAACTCCGTATAGGAGTGTACCAAATTCAGTTGGCATTCGATGGCGATCTGAATCTGAGTGTCCACAGCGGCTTCACACATTCGGCGGCCCCGCCTAGCGACCCGGCGGAGGAGTTTTCTTTTCCCCGCAGCGGCTCCACGCTGATATCCTTACTCGGATTCAAGGTGACATCGGCGACGACTAATCCGCCGGGGAACTTGACGATTGTGTTCTCCAACGGTGAGTCGCTAACCGTTTATGACGACGACCCGCATTACGAGGCGATCAGTTTCACCGGCCCTGGGTTCACCTTGATCGTCTGAGTACTCCTGACGGGACTGGTGTACTTAAGGTCCCCCCAGGCGGTTCGTCCGTTTCCCGGCGGTCCCTTGTGCCTCTTCGCGCGGCCCCCTATCATGTCCGGTTGCCGCCCCGACTCGCGCCCGAGACCCCGCC
>JAYTUC010000156.1:0-6690 GCA_043744775.1 Fimbriiglobus sp.
AAGATCGTCATCCTCGAAGACACCGACGGCGACGGCCGGGCCGACAAGTTCACCGTCTTCGCCGACAAGCTCAGCATCCCGACGAGCCTGCTGTGCGTCCACGGCGGCGTCATTGTCCACCAGGCCCCCGACACGCTGTTCCTCAAGGACACCGACGGCGACGGTGTCGCGGACGTGCGGCAAGTCCTGTTCACCGGCTGGGCCACCAACGACACCCACGCCGGGCCGAGTAATTTGCGCTACGGCTTCGACAACTGGGTCTACGGCAGCGTCGGCTACGCCGGCTTCAACGGGACGGTCAACGCCGAGAAGTTGAGCTTCAAGCAGGGGTACTACCGCTTCCAACTGCGGCCCGCCGGCAAGGAACTCGCCGTCAGCAAGCTGGAGTTCTTACGCAGTACCAACAACAACACCTGGGGCCTCGCCTTCGACGAGCAGGGCCGCATCTTCGGCAGTACCGCCAACGGCTGCCCGCTGGTCCACCTCGCCATCCCGAACCGCTACTACGAGAAGGTCCGCGGCCTCACCGGCGGCGTGCTGCCGAACATCGCGCTCGACAACACCTACCACCCGATCACCGACAAGGTCCGGCAGGTCGATTGGCACCACGGCTTCACGTCGGCCGCCCACTGCTCGATCTACACCGCCCGCGCCTACCCGCCGGAGTACTGGAACAAGGCGGCGTTCGTCAGCGACCCGACGGGGCACCTGACCGCGACCTTCCAACTGCAGGCGACCGGCACCGAGTTCGTCGCGCGTTACGGCTGGAACCTCGCCGCCGCCGACGACGAGTGGGTCGCCCCGATCGACGCGCAGGTCGGCCCCGACGGCATGGTCTGGCTCCTCGACTGGTACAACTACATCGTCCAGCACAACCCGACGCCGACCGGCTTCTCGACCGGCAAGGGGGCGGCTTACGAGACCCCGCTGCGCGACAAGAAGCACGGCCGCGTCTACCGCGTCGTCTACACGAAGGCGAAGCCCGAGGCGACGCCGAAGCTGACCGCCGGCGTGAAGCCGGGGGCGCTCGTCGAGGCGCTGAAGCACTCCAACCTCTTCTGGCGTCTGCAGGCCCAGCGGATGATCGTCGAGCAGAACCTGAACCTCGGCGACGAGCTGCCGAAGCTCCTCGCCCACCCCGTCGCCGGCGTCCACGCCCGCAACCTGCCGGGGGCGAAGGCCCTCGCGCAAGCCCCGGCCGACAGGCTCGCCGAACTGCTCGCGCTCAGTGACGCCGCCACGTCACCGGCCGTCGGCGTGCGGCTCGCGGGGGAGTTGGCGACGCTCGACGGCTTCACCGACAAGAACCTCGCCGACGCGACGGTCATCGCCGCCGCCGCCCACGCCGAGGCGGTGTTAACCGCGTTGCCCGAGGTGAAGGCCGCGTTCTCGCCCGCCGGGTTGAAGGCCGTCGATCTCGTCGCCGCGACCTACGCCAGCAAGGCCCCCGAGACCGTCGGCGCGGTGCTGACGCGGCTCGCCGGTAAGGGCGCCGTGAGTGACGCCGTCGTGACCGGCGTCGTCGCCGGCTGGCCCGCCGGCAAGAAGCCGACGCTGACCGCGGCGCAGCAAGCCGACTACCGCGCCATGCTGCCGGGGCTGTCGGCCAACTCGCGCGGCCGGATGCTCAAGCTCGGCAGCGCCTGGGGCGTCGCCGGGCTGGATGCGGAGGTCGCCGGCATCGTCAAGGGGCTGCTCGGGACCGTCGCCGACGCCACGCAGCCCGACGCCGCCCGGACCGCGGCGGCGCGGCAGGCGGTCGAACTGCGGCCCGCCGACGACGCCACCGTGACGACGCTGCTCGCCACCGTCACCCCGCAGTCACCGCCCGCGTTCACGGCCGCGGTCCTCGACGCCCTCAACGGCAGCACCGCCAAGGGCGTCGGCCTCGCGATGACGGCCAAGTTGAAGGGGCTCTCACCCGCCAACCGCACGGCGGCGCTGCGCACGGTCCTCGGCCGGCCCGAGTCGGCGAAGGCGTTCCTCGACGCCGTCGAGGCCGGGGCGCTGCGCTTCGACATGCTCGCGCTCGACCAGAAGACGGCCCTGGCGTCGCACCCCAACGCCGACGTGGCGGCCCGCGCCAAGAAGCTACTCGCCTCCGGCGGCGGCCTGCCGGACGCCGACCGCCAGAAGGTCATCGACGACTTGAAGCCGATCTTGGCGAAGGTCGGCGACGTGGGTAACGGCAAGAAGATGTTCACCGCCCACTGCGCCAAGTGCCACAAGCACGGGGCCGAGGGCCAGGTGATCGGCCCCGACCTGACCGGGTTCGCCGTCCACCCCAAGGAGGAAATCCTCATCGCGGTTATGGACCCGTCGCGGAGCGTGGAGGGCAACTACAAGTCGTACACCGCCCGGCTGCTCGACGGCCGCGTGATCGCCGGGCTGCTGGCCGCGGAGACGAAGACGACGGTCGAGTTGCTCGACGCCGAGAACAAGCGGCACCCGCTGCAGCGCGACGACCTCGAAGACTTCACCGAGTCAGCGAAGTCGCTGATGCCGGAGGGCTTCGAGAAGCAGATGACGGCCGTCGAGATGACCGACCTGCTCGAATTCCTGACGCTCAAAGGCAAGTATGTGCCGGTGCCGCTCGACAAGGTCGCGACGGTGGTCACGTCGAAGGGCATGTTCTTCGCCGCCGACGGCCAACTCGAACGCCTGGCGTTCAAGGACTGGTCGCCGAAGGAGTTCCGCGGCGTGCCGTTCGTCCTGACCGACCCGCAGGGCCAGGCGACGAAGAACGCGGTGATGCTGTACGGCCCCAACGGCGTGGTGCCGCCGACGATGCCGAAGTCGGTGACGCTGCCGTGCAACACCGCGGCGAAGGCGATCCACCTGCTCTCCGGCGTCGGCGGCTGGTGCTACCCCGCCGCCCCGCGCGGCACGACCTCGCTGACCGTGCGGCTGCGCTACGCCGACGGCAAGACCGAGGACCACGCCTTGAAGAACGGCGTCCACTTCGCGGACTACATCCGCCGCGTGGACGTGTCCGGCTCCGAGTTCGCGTTCGAGCTGCCCAGCGGCGGCGGCAAGCAGCAACTGCGTTACCTGGCGGTGACGCCGAAGCGCCTCGACGTGATCGCGACGATCGAGTTCGTCAAAGGCCCCGACGAGACGGCCCCCGTCGTGATGGCCGTGACGATCGAGACGCCGTAGCGGTGGACGAAAGTCGTCCGAGACTTCCCTCGGGTGCGGGCGGTCCATAGTAAAGGCACACTTTACTATGGACCGGCTCCACCTGCCAAAGGAAAGGCACGACGACTTATGGCGAACTCGCCAGAGGGTTCTGGGGTCTGCACAAGGGCCGGCCGGTACGTCCGTCAATTGACGGGGTATCGGGCCTTTCTGCCGGCCGATCTGCCGCCCGACCCCCCTGTCGCCATCAGCGGCTCGCTCCAGGTGATGCTGTCCGAAGCCGACCGGGCGCTCGGGCGGCTCGACGGCTCGATCCAGACGCTGCCCAATCCCGACCTGTTTGTCGCGATGTACGTTCGCAAGGAAGCCGTCCTGTCGAGTCAGATTGAGGGGACGCAAAGTTCGCTCCAAGACTTGCTGGCGGCCGAGGCGAAGATCTTCTCGCCCAAGCTCCCCCAAGACGTGTCGGAGGTCGTCAACTATGTCGGTGCCATGAACCACGGGCTGAAGCGGCTCAGCGACCTGCCCGTTTCCGTCCGGCTCATCCGGGAGATTCACGAGCGGTTGCTGGCGGACGCTCGCGGGTCTCACCTGACCCCAGGGGCGCTCAGGACCACGCAAAACTGGATCGGGCCGGGCGGCTGCACACTCGCCGAGGCGGTGTTCGTCCCCCCGCCGCCGGACCAAGTCCCGGTCGCCTTGGGCCAACTGGAGCGCTTCATCCACGGCGACTCCGAGTTGCCTCTCCTCGTGAAGATCGGACTCGCCCACGCCCAGTTCGAGACGATCCACCCCTTCCTCGACGGCAACGGCCGCGTGGGCCGACTCCTGATCGCGCTGTTGCTGTGCGAGCAGAAGGTGCTGCTCAAGCCGGTCCTCTACTTGTCGCACTACTTCAAGCGCAACCGCGCCGAGTATTACGACCGCCTCCAGGCGACGCGAGACGCGGGGGCGTGGGAGGAGTGGCTCGGGTTCTTCGTCCGCGGCGTCGCCGAGGTCAGCCGCGAAGCGACCGAGACTGCCCGCCGCATCCTCGCTCTCCGCGAGCAGCACCGGGGGATCGTCGCCACGATGCTGGGCCGCGCCGCCGGCAACGGCCACCGCGTCCTCGAACACCTATACGAGAGGCCCATCCTCGCCGTGGGGGACGTGCAGGCGTTGATCGGCACGTCGTACCCGGCCGCGAACCAGCTCGTCGCCCGCCTGACGGAGTACGGCATCCTGCGCGAGACCACGGGCCAAATCCGCAACCGCCTCTTCTGCTACCAAAAGTACATCGACCTGTTCGCCGAACCGTCATCGGCGGACGGCCCGAGTTGAACCCGATCCGGTAGATACTCGATTCACGCCGCCGGGCGTCACAGCGCGTCGAAAAGTTCTAGGAAGCGGCGCTCGGTCGCGGCATTGTCGTAGTGGTCGAGGTAGCGCCGCCGGCCGCGCGCCAGTTGAGCCCGCCGCGCGGCCGGGTCGGCGATCGCGTCGTGCAGCCGGGCCGCGAGCGCCTCGGGGGTCGCGTCGGCGTACAGCACCGCGTCGCCGCCGGTGCCGGGCACGGCCGCGTTCGGCACCGCCACCACCGGCGTCAGTAGCGCCATCGCCTCGACGATCGGCACGCAAAAGCCCTCGTGCAGGCTCGTCACCAAAAGCGCGTCGCTGGTCAGGTACAGCGCTTTCAGCTGCGCGACGGTCACCTTGCCGGTGACGATGACCTGCCCCGCGCGGCCCTCGGCGCGGATCACCGCGTCGATCTCGGCGGCGCACTCCGGCACCGGGCGGTCGCCGACGACGATCAGCCGCGTGCGCGGGTCGTGCCGGCGGGCGTACTCGGCGACGGCCCGCACCGCCAGCGGGATGTTCTT
The DNA here is from genome assembly GCA_043744775.1 of Fimbriiglobus sp. Classification (GTDB taxonomy): domain Bacteria; phylum Planctomycetota; class Planctomycetia; order Gemmatales; family Gemmataceae; genus Fimbriiglobus. The sequence goes on from JAYTUC010000156.1 coordinate 4,998, forward strand.
GTTCGGCACCAGGCGGCCGACGAGCAGAATGTTCGTGGCCCAGTCGTCCAGCCCGCCGACGGCCCCGCGGTCCGGCTCGGCCTCCAGCAGCGCGTCCGTCTGGTGGAACGGCGGCAGCACCTCGACCGGCCGGCGCGCCCCGGCCGCCACCACGTCCGCGGCGTTGAACGCGGAGTCGGCCCAGAGCGTCGCGTCGCTCTTGGCCAGCCGCTTCAACTCGCGCAGGCCCTGCTCGCAGGCGCGGGCGACGCCGGGGTTCAGCGCCGCGAAGAAGTGCGGCGGGGTCACGTTGTGGTACTTCACCACGCGCCGGCACGGCAACGTCTCGGCGGCGCGCACCGCCCACTCGCAGCCGATCGAGTGGTGGTAGATCAGCACGTCGCCCGGCCGCGTCAGGCAGCCGGGCAGCTCCTCGGGCGTGCGGACCGGCTCGGCGACCTGGCCGTTCCAGGCGAACAGCAGCACGTCGTGGCCGCGCCGGCGCAGCGCGCGCGCCATGCCCAGCACGTCGTTGCCGACGGCGTCGCCGTCGTTCAAAGTGGGCAGCGCGATGCCGACGGTCACGAGTCGCCCCCGCCCGGAGTGCCGAGGAAGCCGTGGGCGCGGAGGGCGGCGGCGAGCCGACGGCCGGCCTCCTTCCAGGTGAAGCCCTTGGCCCGCGCCGCGCACGCCTCGCCGAGGGCCGCGGCGCGCGCCGGGTCGGCGTGGACCTCGCGCAGGCGGGCGACCAGGCTCTCCTCGCACGGCTGCGCCCACCGGCCGCGGTAGATGTCGTTGTGCGCCTCGACGAGTGTGTAATCGACGGCGTAGCCCAGGGCCGGCTCGAAGAACGCCGTCAGGCCGCTGTGGTTCGCAGTCACCAGCGGCCGGCCGCACGCCATCGCCTCGATCAGGTGCAGCCCGAAGCCCTCGCCCATGCTGGCGTTCACGTAGGCCGTCAGCGAGCGGTACCACTCGGCGAGTTCGGCCGTCGGCAGCACGGCGCGGATCACGTCCACGCGCGGGTCGTCGTAGGTCTCCAGTCCGGGCGAGCCGGGGGTGATCTTGACCCGGAGGCGGACGCCGGGTTCGGTCGGGAAGGCCCGGCGGAACAGGTCGATGACCCACTGCGCGTTCTTGCGCAGGCCGCCGGACCCCAGCGCCCCGGCGGTGCCGAAGGTGACGACGGCCGGCGGGGCACCGCCGGGGTGGTAGACGAGCGGGTCGAAGCCGAGGGGGGCGACCTCGATCGGCGGCGTCACGCCGTCGGCGCGGAAGCAGTCGCGCTGCCACTCGCTCGGCACGATCAGCAGGCCGGCGGCGTTGAGTTGCGGCAGCCAGGCCGGGTCGAGCCGGTCGGTTTCCCACATGGTGTAAACGGCCGTCGCCCGGTCGAGGCCGTAGTGCCCCCCCAAAAACGGCGGGCCGACGGCCAACTGCGGGTGGCCGGGCGGCCGCGCGGCCGACGGCGGCACCATTGAAGGCGGCACGAGGTCGGCGCGCACCGCGGAGATCGGGTTCAGTCGCAGGTCGGCCCCCAGCGACGGCAGGCCCTTCAAGAGCGCGAACACGACGTGGTCGTAGCCGCTCACGCCGCGCACGTCGCCGGCCAGCCACAGGGTCTTGCCGGGCACGGCCGGGGCGACGCCGACGCGGGCGCGGTCGAGCAGCGGCCGGTCGTCGGCGGGGTACGCCAGCACCGCGTCGAGTTCGA
>JAYTUC010000157.1:0-6687 GCA_043744775.1 Fimbriiglobus sp.
GCGGGGTGTTCGCGTTGCGCCGGGGAGTCGGGTTATGCCGTGGAACGATGTGCGAGTCGGGGATTGCGTCGCCGAGATGGACAAGATGCCGGCCGGCTGCGTCGATTTGGCCTTCGCCGACCCGCCGTTCAACATCGGCTACGAGTACGACGTCTACCAGGACCGCCGGGCCAAGGCCGAGTACCTCGCCTGGACCGAGCTTTGGATGAAGGGGGTGGCCCGAGTCCTGAAGCCGACGGGCAGCTTCTTCCTGGCGATCGGCGACGAGTACGCCGCGGAGATGAAGATCCGCCTCGACACGCTTGGCTTCACGATGCGCAACTGGATCGTCTGGCACTACACGTTTGGCGTGAACTGCTCGAAGAAGTTCAACCGCTCGCACGCCCACATCTTCTACTACGTCGCCGACCCCAAGCGCTTCACGTTCGAGAGCGACCGCGTGCGGGTCCCGTCGGCGCGCATGACGACTTACGCCGACCGCCGGGCCAACCCCGTCGGCAAGCTGCCCGACGACACCTGGGTGCTGCGCCCGCAAGAGGACGGCGAGCACTACGCCGCGGAGTCCGACACCTGGTCGGTGTCGCGCGTCTGCGGGACGTTCAAGGAGCGCACCGGCCACCCCTGCCAGATGCCCGAGGGCGTACTGGAGCGTATCGTCAAAGTCGCGTCGAACGAGGGCGACCTGGTGTTCGACCCCTTCGCCGGCAGCGGTACGACCCTGGCCGTGGCGAAGCGCCTGAAGCGCCGCTACCTCGGCATCGAACTTTCCGAGGACTACGCCGACGCGGTGCGGGTGCGCCTCGACGCCGTTCACACCGAGGTCGCCAAGCCGCTGAGCGTGCCGCGGCGGCCGGGCGTCGCGATGACGAAGGCGGCGGGGCTAAAGCCGCGGTAGCTGGAAGAAAAGCATTTTTGCCGCAGAGACGCGGAGACGCGGAGAGAACAAAGGCGGTAGCAGTGTTGCTCCGCCTCACAGAGGTATCCCGAATGGCCACGACGCGCGGGATACACTCGTTCATTTCCATCACGAATGCACGTTAATAAGGTCTGAGTTCATGATCAAACCTGAACCCTTCGCATACCCGTTGAGAGCGCCGGACGAAATCCGACATAAGTGCTTATGTTTGCTCCGCGTCTCTGCGTCTCTGCGGCAAAAATTCTTGCCTCAACGTCTCGCCCGCTAACTTGCGGGCCGCGTTGAGGGCTGCCGCAACCTGCGTCGCGTCTTTACCGGCGGCCTGGGCGTAGTCCGGCTTACCGCCGCCGCTGCCGCCGAGGGCCGCCGCGATCGGCTTGATCAGGTCGCCCGCCTTGAATCCCTTCGCGGTCAAGTCGTGCGTGAGCGCGACGACGACCGGCACCTTGCCGCCGTCCTCTTCCCACGCCAGGACGACGAACGCCGACGGGCACTTCTGGCGAATGCGATCGACCTGTTGCCGCACGCCCTCGACGCTGCCGCCGGCGAGTCGCCCGACGACGACCGTCGTCCCGTTCGTCACCGGGGCGGCCGCGAGCAGTTCATCGACTAGGCCGGCGAGGTTCGCGGCTTGCAACTTCTTCAACGCGACTTGCGTCCGCTTTAACTCGTCTTGCAGGGTCTCGACGCGGCCGGCGAGTTCGTCGGGCTTGCACTGCAACTTGCCCGTCAACTCCTCGAGTACCCCCGACATCGCGGTGACCTGATCGACGGCCGCGCGCCCGGTGACGGCGGTGACCCGGCGGACGCCCTTCGCCACCGCGTCCTGGCCGACGATTTTGAAAAGCCCGATCGTGCCGCTGCGCGGGACGTGGACGCCGCCGCAGAATTCGGCCGACTCGCCGACGGTCACGACGCGCACTGGGTCGGGGTACTTCTCGCCGAACACCGCCCGAACCCCGGCGATTTTCTTCGCCTCCTCTATCGGCATCGTCACGGCCGAGACGGACAAGTCGCTCTGGATCGCGCGGTTCACGGCGTCTTCGATGTCGCGCACCTGCTCGGCGGTGAGCGGCTTGTCGTGCGAAAAGTCGAAGCGGGTCTTGTCGCCATCGACGAGGGAACCTTTTTGCTCGACGTGGTCGCCCAAAGTCCGCTGCAACGCGAGGTTCATCAGGTGCGTCGCCGTGTGGTTGCGCACCACATCGGCACGCCGGGTGGCCGTCGGCGATAGGGTGACGGTGTCGCCGACGGTGAAGCGGCCTTGCTCGACGGTGCCGAGGTGCAGTGTCGTCTCGCCGAGACGTTGCGTCGCCTCGACGGTGAACTCGCCGGCCGGCCCGGTGACGCGGCCGGTGTCGCCGACCTGGCCACCTTGCTCGCCGTAGAACGGCGTGCGGTCAAGGAGTAACGCGACGCTTTCGCCGGGGCCGACTTCGCCGGCCGTCACGACGACGTTGTCCTTGACCCAGCCGACGAGCATCGCCGCGATCGGTTGCCCGGCATACTTCGCCGTGTCGTCAGTCTTCGGCAAGACGCCTCGAATCGCCGTGACGACGAGGGCCTTCTTGGTGCCGCGGGAGACTTTCTGGAACTCCGCGAACAGCGCGTCATAGCCGGCCACATCGACGGTGAAGCCTTGGTCGGCGGCGAGCTTCTGCGTGATGTCGATGAAGAAGCCTTGCTCGGTGTGCAGGTCGAAGGCGTCCTTCGCGCTGATCGCGTTGCCGTTGGCGACGGCGCGGCCCTTCGCCTCGTCGAACAGCTTCAGGCCGCGTTCGACGGTGCGCAGGAAGCCGTTTTCTTCGTCGAGGATGATCGCCCGCACCCGCTCGGGGTTGCGCTTCAACTCGGGGAAGGCGTCGCTGAAGTGGGCGACGACGGTCGGCACGAGCGCGTGCAGGAACGGCGTCCGCTGACCCAGGGCGAGCCAGCCGAACAGCGACGCGCGGCGCAGGATGCTGCGCAGCACCGAGCCGCGGCCGGCCTTGTCGGGGACCGCGCCGTCGGTGAGCGCGAAGGTCAGCGCGCGGATGTGGTCGCCGATCACGCGGTACGCCGTGTCGATGGCGTCGTCGAGCTTGCCGCCGTAGGGCCGCGCCCCGGTGGCCAGGCGAATGGCCTCGAAGATCGGCGTGAACACGTCGGTGTCGTAGTTGCTGTCGAGGCCGTTGATGACCGCGCAAATCCGCTCGAAGCCCATGCCGGTATCGACGTGCTTGGCCGGCAACGGCGTCAGGCTGCGGTCCTCATTGCGGTTGAACTGGATGAAGACGTTGTTCCAGATCTCGATCACGTCGGGGCTGCTGGCGTTGACGAGCTTACCGCCGGTCTTGTCGGGCGTGCGGTCGAAATGCACTTCCGTACAGGGGCCGCACGGGCCGGTCTCGCCCATCTCCCAGAAGTTGTCCTTCGCGTTACCCAGGTGGATGTGGCCGTCGAGGACGCCGACCGACTTCCACAGGTCGGCCGCCTCGTCGTCGCGAGGGATGCCGTTGTCGGCGTCGCCCTCGAAGACGGTGACGTGCAGCCGGGCGGGGTCGAGCTTCCAGACTTCGGTCAGCAGTTGCCAGGCCCAGGTGATCGCGTCGCGCTTGAAGTAGTCGCCGAAACTCCAGTTGCCGAGCATCTCGAAGAAGGTGTGGTGGTACGTATCCCGCCCCACGTCGTCGAGGTCGTTGTGCTTGCCGCCGGCCCGGATACACTTCTGGGTGTTGACGACGCGGGCGAACTTCGGCTTCTCGGTGCCTAGGAAGTACGGCTTGAACTGGTTCATGCCGGCGTTGGTGAAGAGCAACGTCGGGTCGTCGTGCGGCACGACGGGGCTGGACGGGACGAAGGCGTGGCCGCACTTTTGGGCGAAGAAGTCGAGGTACTGTTGGCGAATCTCGGTCGAAGTCGGCATGGAAAACCTCAGCACGGGCGGGGCGTTGCGAGTAAGACACGGAACCGCGCGGAAAGTTCAAGAGGCGACGTCCCGACATGCCCCCGACCCCTCGCCAGCAACGGCTCGTCAAGGCCGGCCTCCTCGCCGTCGCCGCCACGCTCCTCGGCGGGGCGGCCTACGTCCTGGCGACGTTCCCGCCGACGGACACGTCGTTCTACCCGAAGTGCCAACTGCATAGTCTGACCGGTTTGCACTGCCCCGGCTGCGGCATGACCCGCTTCGCCTCGGCACTGTTCCGGGGCGACCTGACGCAGGCGGCCGCGTACAACGCCGTCGCCGTGGTCGCCGTGCCGATCGCCGCACTCTGGGGGCTGCAACAGGTCTGGGCCTGGCTCTGGGGCGTGCGGCCGCGACGCTGGTTCTCGCCCGAGACGCACAGCCGCGTCACGGCGGTCTTCCTCGCGGTGCTGGCGGTCTTCTTCGTCCTACGCAACGTCCCGGTCGAGCCGTTCACGCTCTTGGCCCCGCACGAGTTGACGCGGTGAGCCGGCGCACCTCGTCGTAAACGACCCGCAGCGGCACCCCGCGTTCGTGGGCGACGCGGGCGCAGTCGTCGTACTCCGGCGTCACGACGGACAGCCCGGCCCGCCCGCCGCGCTTCGCCCGCACCTCGCCCCACGGCGTCGCCACCGTGAGTGTCTCGCGCGTCAACTTGCTCCGAGTCGCGGTCGTGCGGCGGACGCCGAAGGTGCCCGTCTCGGCGAACACGATCGCTTCGAGCTTCGCCACGTCAGCGGGGTCGCAGATGACACTCAAGAGCACGCCCGGCCGCTGCTTCTTCATCTGGATCGGCAGCGTGAACACGTCGAGTGCCCCGGCCGTGAAGAGTTGCTCGACGCAGTAGCCGATGACTTCGCCCGGCACGTCGTCGAGGTTGGTTTCAAGCACCGCCACCGTGTCGGCCACCGGGGTGGCCTGCGTCGTGCCGACGAGCAATCGAAGGATGTTCGGCCGGTCGAGAAAGTCCTTCGTGCCGGCCCCGATCCCGACTCGCTCGATCGTCATGGCGGGGGCGTCGGTGAACTCGGTCACGACGGCGGTAAGGATCGCCGCCCCCGTCGGCGTCGTCAACTCGCCCTTCACGACCGACGGGGCTAGCGGCACGCCCTTGAGGAGTTCGAGCGTGGCCGGGGCGGGGACTGGCATGACGCCGTGGGCGCACTTCACCGTGCCGCTGCCGGTCGGCACCGACGAGCTGGTGAACTTCTCGACGCCGAGCAGGTCGAGGCCGACGGCCGCCCCGAGGATGTCGGCGATGCTGTCGAGCGCGCCGACCTCGTGGAAGTGGACGCGCTCGACCGGCATCCCGTGGACGGCGGCCTCCGCGTGTGCCAGCTTGCGGAAGATGCCCGACGCCAGTTCGCGTTGACGCGGGGTTAGCGACGACTTGGCGATGATCGCCTCGACATCGGGCAGGAAGCGATAATCTTCCTGGTCCTCGGCCACAACGTTGACGTGCAGCGCGGCGATGCCGCAGGTCTTGACGCGCTCGAGTTCCAGCGTGATCGGCAGGCCGAGCGAGGCGATGGCGTCGCGGATCGCGGCCTCGGGGACGCCGGCGTCGAGGACGGCGGCGAGCACCATGTCGCCGCTGATGCCGTTGAAGCAGTCGAAGTGGGCGACGCGCATGGGCAGTTCCGGGGGGCGAGCCTGGGGGCCGGGGATGGGGTATGGTATGCGGGACTACGCCGCCGCAACCCGAGACACCGACCATGACGCCCGCCGAACTCCGCGACCGCCTGGCGAACTCCGCGGCCGCCGACGGCGGCTGGGGCTACCACGCCGGCCAGCCGGGGCACCTCGAACCGACGTGCCTGGCGATGGCGGCCCTCGGGGCGGACGTGCCCAGGCACGAGGCTGCCTTGAAGAAGGCGCTCGTCTTCCTGGCCGCGCAGGGCCAGCCCGACGGCAGTTACCGGCTGACCCGCGGCCGCCCGCAAGCCGCCTGGCCGACGGCGCTCGTACTCTTCGCCAAGCAGACGCTCAACGCCGACGCCGCGGAGCGGGGCAAGATCGCGACGCGGCTGCTGACGATGGAAGGTAGGGTCGTGCGGCAGGACCCCGAAGTCGAGGACATGCTCGACATCAACTTCGAGTTGCTCGGCTGGCCGTGGGCGGAGGACACCTTCTCATGGGTCGAGCCGACGGCGTGGGCCTGCTTGGCGCTGCGACTCGCGGGGCAGGGGGGTCACCCGCGCGTGCAAGAGGGCTTGCGGCTGATCCTCGACCGCGCCTTCGCGACCGGCGGCGTTAACTACGGCAACCGCGTCGTGCTGGGCAAGCCGACCGAGCCGATCCCCGGCCCGACGGCGATGATGCTGCTCGCCCTGCAAGGCGTCGAAGCCCCGGTGATCGACGCCACCGTCGGATACCTGCGGATGCACGCGGCCCAGGCGACCGACCTCGAGCACCTCGCCTGGATCAAACTTGCCCTGAGCCTCGACACGTCCGACGGCGCGACCCGCGACGCCTTGCCGCGGATCGACGGCCGCATCCAGGACGCGCTGGCGGTCGAGTTGCCGCGCGACGGAGACCTCGGCTGCGGCCCGCTGCGGCTGGCCCTGGCGGCGCTAGCCCTCGACACGGCGGCGCGCAACCCGTTCCGGCTGACCGACGCCCCGGTCGTCGGCACCGGCGCGACCCTTGGCTCGACGCGGCCGCCGGCCGACCCCGCCGACTTCGTGGAGAAGGCCGAGGCGAAGTCGCTGGGCCACAAGGTGAAGTCGAAGCTGTTCGGCTTCCTGATGAGCGGCGTGAGCAACCTGCGGCGCTTCCCGGCGTCGTCGGCCGTCCACATCGCGCGGGCCGACGACTACGACGGCGA
>JAYTUC010000158.1:0-64532 GCA_043744775.1 Fimbriiglobus sp.
GTCAGCAACTGGAGGTGCCTCGATCTCCAGTCGCTGACGCTTCTGGCTCGCCGGGACACTACCCCACGTCCTGCAACTCGGGGAACACGTCCGTCGGCAGGCCGGCGGCCTTCATCGCCGCGGCCAGCTTCCGCACCGCCGCGAAGCGGTAGTTCGCCACGTCCTGCTCGCTGAGCTTGAGTACCTTCGCGACCTCCCAGTTCGGCATCCCCTTCACGAACAGCAGTTCGAGTACGAGCACGCGGGTGTACTTACACGCCTTGCGGAAGTCGGCGATCATCTCGCGCAGGGCGTCCCGGATGGCGTTCGACTCGAGTTCGATCTGCTCCTGCGAGCGGGCGATGCTCGACGCGGCGCGCTGCCGGGCGTCGGCCTCGCGGTCGAGCTGCTCGTCGTCGAGGTCGCTGCCGGTGTGCGCGAGCCGGCGGCCCATGCGGCGGAGTTGGTCGGTCACCTTGTACGCCGCGATCGAGAAGAGCCACGTTTGCAGCGACTTGGCGTCGTCGTAGTTGCGCAGGCCGCGCAAGAAGCCGATGAAGACTTCTTGCACCACGTCATCGACGGTGGCGGGGTCGTGCAGCCGCCGGCGGGCGTAGGCGCGCAGGCGGCCTTCGTAGTCATCGACGAGTTGCTTGTAGGCGCTTTCGCTGCCCGGCCCGCCGGCCTTGATCGCCTGGACCAGCAGTCGCTCGACCTCGTTGACCATCGGCACGACCCCGCGAGGGAACCAGTGCCGAGTATTGTAGTGGCAAAGGCGACTTCACCCCCGGCCCCCTCTCCGAAACGGAGAGGGGGCCGGGGGTGAGGTCATTTCGCTACCCCGCGCGGGCGAAGTAGATGGCGACGACCGCGCCGGCGACGCCGAGGGCGGCCAGGCCGACGCCGAGCGCCGGGGTCAGGTGGCCCTTCGTGAGCGCGTCGAGGCGGAAGAAGCCGGCGAGGCCCATGAGCACAAGTACGATCGCGACGACGACCCTGGCGACGCCGAGGGTGCGCTCCTCGCCGCGCAGTTGCTGCAACTGCTTGGGCGTCACCTCGATATCGACCTCGACCCAGACGCGGCCGGGCTCGAGCTTCGCCTTGGCCCACTCGGCCTTCAAGCCCTCGTCCGGCTGGACCGTGCGCACCTCGCCCGGCTTCACGTAACTGTCGCGCACCGTCTCGAGACTCGGCATCCGGCTGATCGGCGCGTCGAGCCGCAGCAGCCGCGTGGCGATCTGCTCGCGGGCCTGCTCGACGGCGTCGGCCTTGGCGGCGTCGGTCGTCAGGTGTGCGTCGCGGCTGCGCACGCCCGTCAGTCGAATCGCCTGGGTGTCGGCGTGCGTCGTCGGGGTGTGGCTGACGGGCACGCGGCGGGGGTCCGGCGCGCCGTCGCGCGCCGCGGCGACCCGCTCCGCGGCGAGGGCCGCCCCGACGATGGCGTTGTCGGCGACGTGCGCGGTGACGCGCTTCGGGCTGAGGCCGCCGAGCTGCTCCGGCGGCGGCGGGCGCTTCGGGCCGGTGCTGGTCGTCAGCGACACGACGAGCGCGACGGCCCCGCAGGCGGCGAGCGTCCAGCCGACGCGCTTGACGGCCAGCGAGGTGCCGCAGCAACCCCGCCGGTCGGCGTCGCGGCGGTCGCGGGCCTGCCGGCGGTCGCGGTCCCGGTCGAGGCGGTGTTGGGTGTGGCTCATGGCGCGGTCTCCGCAGAGGGTGAGTCGGGCGTCGGCGGAGGTTCAGGCGGAGCGGAGGCGGAACTTCTTCGCCGCGGGGTTCACCGCCGGCACCCACGGGCTAACCGCCTGCACCGCCAGCGACGCGAAGAGCAGCGGCAGGATGGCCCCCTCCACGGCGTGCTCGGTGCCCGTCGGCCACAGGAAGATTAGCAGCAGCCCCCAGAAGCCGGACGCCAGCAACGCCCCGAGCGACACGCGGTCCTTGCGGTCGCGCGCACTGAGTCGCCACCAGCGGCCCGCGCCGAGCACCCCGGCGAAGTAGAGCAGGGACTTCGCGGCGACCGGCACCGACTCGCCGTCGATCGTGCCCAGGCCGAAGAACGTCACGCCGCGCGAGGTCACCGGGCCGCCGGCGCTAACAGTTGGCAGCGTCCAGCCGTCGAGCCAGAACGCGAGCAGCCCCACGGCCAGGCCCAGCCCGGCGAAGCGCAACCGCGGCCACCAGGTGTCGGCACTGCGGAACGACCGGCCGCCCGCGCCCAGGACCATCGTCCAGGCCAGGGCCGTCGTCACCAGGAAGACCTTGCCCAGCGCCAACGGGTCGGTGACCTGCGCGACCACGCCATACGGCACGAGCAACAGCAGCACCAGCAGCGGGGCGGCCGCGAGCGACGTACTCAACTCCGCGAGCCGGTCGCGCCAGGCGAACGACGGCGGCGCGACCACGGGCCGGGCCGTCGGCAGCGGCAAGATCGGCGGCAGGGGCGTGGCCCGCGGCGCGTCGGGCAGAATGATCGGCGTCGCGTCCAGGCTCGGCACCGCGGCCGGCGGGGGCAGGGGCGGCGGCATCGTCATGCTCATGCCGTTCATGCTCATCGCCATGCCGGGCGCGGCGGGCAGCACCACCGGCGTCGCCACGGCCAGAGCGGTCGCCTCGACGGCGCGGGCGAACTCGGCCATCGTGGCGTAACGCCGCAGCGGGTTCTTGTCGAGCGCCCGCAGCACGATCGGGGCGAAGCCGCGCGGCAGGCCGGCCACGTCGGGGGCCGCGGTCAGGTGCTTGACGAGGATCTCGTTGTCGGACTCGCCGTCGTAAGGCAGCTTGCCGGTGAGCATCTCGTAGAGCATCACCCCGCAGGCGTACACGTCGATCGCCTTGTCGTACTTGCCGCTACCGATCTCGGGGGCCATGTAGTGGACGGTGCCGACGCGCTGCGTCTGCTTCTGGCCGCTGGTGAGCGACTTGCAGAGGCCGTAGTCGCCGACCTTGAGCCCGCCGTTCTCGATGAAGATATTGGCCGGCTTGAGGTCGCGGTGGACGACGCCCTGGTCGTGCAAGTACCCCACGGCGCGGGAGAGTGCCCCGAACCACTCGCGGACCAGGTTCTCGGGCAGGCCGTTGCGGTGCCGCTGGATGACCTGGGCGAGCGACTCGCCCAAAACGTACTCCATGACGATCCAGGTGTCGCCGTGTTCGTCTTCGCGCACGTCGTAGACGTGGACCAAGTTCGGGTGCTTCAGGTTGAGGCAGTTCAGCACGCCGCGCATCTCGACTTCGCGCTCGGCGAGCAGCTTGAGCGCAACTTCCTTACCGGAGTCGGACAGGGCGAAGTAGACTTCGCCGAAGCCGCCCTTGCCGACGCCGCGCTTGAGGGTGAAGCCGTCGAGGACTCGCTGACCGGACCTGTAGGTGAACCGCATCGCCGCCCTCCGTGAGACACCGTCGCCGGCATTGTATTCGCCGGCCGCGCGGGGGCATTTGGGCAAATCTGGGGTGGTAACGGCAAGCGAGGAAATACCGATTTTGCCGCAGAGACGCCAAGGGCGCAGAGAGAACCAAAATCGTGTTCAAGAAAGCGCCAACATGGTGGCCACGGCTTCGAGCTGCGAAGCAACAATCGAATTTGCCTTTCTTTGCGCCCTCTGCGTCTCTGCGGCAAAATTTCTTACTGCCCGTTGGTCGCCACCGGGCTTGAGTTCCCGCGGCGTTCGCGCATACTCTCGTCACCACACCGAGACGAGGGTTTTGCGATGGCCAAGGCGACACCGACGACCCGAGCGACCGCACTGCGCGAGCAGCTCGACCGCGCCAACCACCTTTACTACGTCGAGGCGCGGCCCGAACTCTCCGACCGCGAGTTCGACAAACTCCTCACCGAGTTACAGCACCTTGAGAGGGACCACCCCGAGTTGGCCACGGCCGACTCGCCGACGCAGCGCGTCGGCGGGGCACCGATCGCCGGCTTCACGCAGGTCAAGCACCGCGTGCCGATGATGTCGATCGACAACAGCTACGACGAGGCCGACCTACGCAAGTTCGACGCGGATGTCGTCAAGGCGGCTGGCAAGCCGGTCGAGTACGTCGTCGAGTTGAAGATCGACGGCGTGTCGATGGCCCTGACCTACGAGGCCGGCAAGCTCACCCTGGCGGCGACCCGCGGCCGGGGCGACGTCGGCGACGACGTGACGCACAACGTCCGTACCGTCTCCGCCGTGCCGCTGAAGCTGCGTGGGGAGTCGCCGCCGCCCCTGTTCGAGGTGCGCGGCGAAGTCTACATGTCGCGCGTCGAGTTGGTGCGCCTGAACGACGCGCTCAAACTCGACGGCGAGGAGCCGTACAAGAACACGCGCAACCTCACGGCCGGGACGCTCAAGCAACTCGACCCCAAGGAGTGCGCCCGCCGCAAGTTGAACTTCTTCGCCTACGGCTTGGGCGCGACCGACGGCGTCGAGGTTTCGACGCAAGCGCAACTGCTCGAAGTCTTGAAGGGTTACGGCTTCCCCGTGAACCCGTTCACGAAGTTTTGCGGCAGCATGGACGAGGTGCTGGCGTACTGCCACGAGTGGGCCGAGAAGCGCAAGGACTTGCCCTACGACACCGACGGCATGGTCGTGAAGGTCGATGACTTCAAGCTGCGGGCCCGCCTCGGGGCCACGGCCAAGGTGCCGCGCTGGGCCAAGGCGTTCAAGTTCGAGGCGGAGCAGGGGGTGAGCAAGCTCGGGTCGGTCGAGTTCTCCGTCGGCAAGTTCGGCGAGCTGACCCCCATCGCGGAGTTCGACCCCCCGATCGAACTGGCCGGGACGACGGTCAGCCGGGCGAGCATGCACAACGCGAGCTGGGTCGAGAAGTACGACGTGCGCTACGGCGACACCGTCGTCGTCGAGAAGGCCGGCGAGATCATCCCGCAAGTGGTGAGTGTGGTCCTCGAAGCCCGCACCGGCCGCGAACGCCCGATCACCTGGCCGGATAAGTGCCCGGCCTGCGGTGCCCCCGTCGAGAAGGAAGTGAGTGCGACGAGCTACGGCTTCTACTGCACCGACATCGGCCGCTGCCCGGCGCAAGTCGCCAAGCGCATCCTGAGCTACGCCCGGCGCGAGCGCATGGACATCGACGGCCTCGGCGAGGAGGTCGCCAAGCAGCTCGTTGACACTGGCCTGGTGGGCAAGGTCACCGACCTGTACGGCCTGACCGAGAGACAACTTCTCGCGCTCGAGGGCTTCGCCAAGACCAAGGCGCAGAACCTCCTCAAAGGCATCGCCGCGAGCAAGGACCGCGGCCTCGCCCGGTTGCTGCCGGCGCTCACCATTTACAGCGTCGGCGGCAGCATGGCCGACGTGCTGGTCGAGGCGTTCCCGTCGCTCGACGCGATTCTGGCCGCGTCGAAGGAGGAGTTGGCGGGCGTGAAGGGCTTCGGCCCCAAGCGCGCCGAGAGCGTCTACGACTTCTTCCACAGCGACCTCGGGACGGCGCTGGTCGCCGACTTGCGGACCCTGGGGATCAAGCTGACGCACGAGCGCAAGGCGGCCCCGGTCGGGGCGCAACCGCTGGCCGGCAAGACCGTCGTCGTCACGGGCACACTCGTGAAGTACGACCGCAAGTCGATCGAGGCGCGCATCAAGGACCTGGGCGGCACCCCGGTTGGCAGCATCTCGAAGAAGACGGACTTCCTCGTCGCCGGCGACAAGGCCGGCAGCAAGCTGGCGAAGGCCCGCGAACTCGGCGTCGCCGTGCTGACCGAAGACGAGTTCGAGGCGCTCGGCGAGCCAGAAGCGTAAGTGCCTGGAGTGTTCGTATCGCAAGAACTCCGGGCGCTGACGCTTCCGGCTCGCCGCTCAGCCCGCCCGCAACTCCGCGAGTGAACACGTCGCCGTGCCGACCTTGCCCACGACGACCGCCGCCGCGGCCGTCGCGAGTTGGCACGCCGCTTCGAGGCCCCCACCGACGGCGAGGGTCACCGCCATCGTGCCGGCCACCGTGTCGCCCGCGCCGGTCACGTCGTAGACTTCGCGGGCCGACGTGGGGACGTGGAAGGCGTCGCCGCCGGGGGTGAACAGACTCATGCCCTGCGGGCCGCGCGTGATCAGGATCGTCGTCGCCGGGCCGAGCAACGTCAACAAGTCCCGGCCGGCGGCATCGACTTCTTCCGACGTGCGCAACTCGCGGTTGAGCACCTTGCCCGCTTCGAGTTGGTTCGGCTTGACGACCGTCGCCCCGCGGTACTTGGCGTAATCGACCCCCTTCGGATCGACGACCGTCGGCACCCCGGCGGCGTTCGCCAGCGCGATCACGGCCGCCGCGAACGTCGGCGTCACGACCCCCTTGCCGTAGTCGGACAGGACACACGCCCGCGCCGACGGCAACGCTCGCCGCACCGCGTCGAGCAGCGCCGCCTCGACTGCGCCACTCATCGGCGACGGCCGCTCCTGGTCGATGCGCACCACCTGTTGCGTGCCGGCGAGGATGCGCGTCTTCGTCGTGGTCGGCCGCGCCGGGTCGGCGACGACGTGCGCAACGTTGACACCCAGCGTGCGTAACAACTCGCGGACGTGGCCGGCGTTGGCGTCGGTGCCGACGAGGCCGGCGAGCGACGGCGTCGCCCCGAGTGCGGCGACGTTGGCGGCGGTGTTGGCCGCGCCGCCGGGGACGTAACTCCGCCGCTGCACCTCGACGACCGGCACGGGGGCCTCGGGCGAGATGCGGCTGACCTGGCCGAAGATGAACTCGTCGAGCATCACGTCGCCGACGACCAGGACCGGGCAGCCGGGGAAGAGTTCGACCAGTTCGAGCAGGGCGTTCGTCACGCGAGTCGCTCCAAGATGCGTGCGCGGGCGGCCGGCCAGTCGCCCTCAAAAAGGACGGTCAAGCCGCAGCCGGCGGCGCGGCCGGCGTCGAGGTCGCTCGGCTTGTCGCCGACGGTGACGCTCTCGGGGCCGATGGCGTGGCCGTGGTGCCGCGCGGCCTGGAGCAGCAGGCCCGGCTTCGGCTTGCGGCAGTCGCAGCCGTCGGCGGGGCCGTGGAAGCAGTACCAACACGTCAAGGTCACGCCGGACGCCGCGGCGAAGAGTTCGACGAAGCGGGCGTCCACCGCGGCCGCCTCGTGGGGGGTGATAAAGCCCCGCGCCACGCCCGACTGGTTGCTCACGACGGCGACCGTGAAGCCGCGGCGGGCCAGGTCGCCGACGGCGTCGGCCGCGCCGGGCAGCAGTTCGACGGCGGCGGGGTCGCGCGGGTAAACCGTGTCGCGGATCAGCGTCGCGTCGCGGTCGAGGAAGAGGTACGGGGTCACGCGCCGTCCCCGCCGAGTCGCCGGACGCGGGCGAGGAGTTCGGTCGTGCTCAAGCCGGGCAGCAGCGGCAGGTACGCCATGCGGCCGCCGCCGGCGAGGACCGTCGCCAACTCCGGCACCGGCCGGCCGTGGGGCGGGGCGTACTCCGCGCCCTTGCAGTGAACGTCGGGCCGCAACCGGCGCAAACTCTCCTCGGGCGTCGGCTCGTCGAACACCACGACGTGATCGACGCACTCGAGGCCCGCCAGCATCGCCGCCCGCTCGACCTCGGTGAGGATCGGCCGCGCGGGGCCTTTGTAGCCCCGCACCGAGGCGTCGCTGTTCAGGCCGACGACGAGCAAGTCGCCCAAGCCGCGGGCCGCTTGCAGGCTCGCCAGGTGGCCGGGGTGCAAGAGGTCAAAAGCGCCGTTGGTCCAGACGACGACGCGGCCGGCGGCGCGAGCCGCCGCCCGGACCTCGAGCAGGGCCGGCCAGGGGAGTTGCTTGTCGGCGAGGCTTCGCATGGGGGCCGTTATACGCCGACCGGCTCCGGCTCGTCGCAAGTTTGGTCGAGCAGGCCGGCCAACTCGTCGAGGTCGAACGAGTCCGACGGCGGGCCGGCGGTGCGGCCGGCGGTGTAGATCGCCGTCACGAGTTCGAGCAGGAACTGCTCCTCCGGCGTGAAGCGCGGCATCAGTTGCGTCGGCTCCAGGCCCAGGTCGGTGGCGAGGGCCCAGGCGTCGGCCAGGCGGACGCACAGGTCGGTCGGGGCTTCGGAGAGGAAGCGTCGGACGGTGTCGCCACCCTCGTCGTCGAGGAGGTCGCTGAGGCCAGACAGGATATCGGCCAGCAGGGGCCGAACCTCGCGCTCGAACTCGGCCAGCAGGCGGTGCTGGGTCGCGGGGGCGTGATGCGTCATGCCGTTCTCTCCGTGGGCGGGAGCGCGGGGGCCATCCGTGTGCCCCGAGCGAGTGTGGCGAGTGGTGCGACTCGCCAGACGCAGCAAGTTTACCGCCGCGCGTTCCGGGAATCTAGCGCGAACTCGCCCCGCGACGCGGAAGTGTCGGGAATTCCGACAGTGGCCGGGGTGCGGCGCGAAGCGACCTCACCCCCGGCCCCTCTCCGACGCGGAGAGGGGGGCAAGTGGGCCACTGGCAACGGCTTTAACCCTCTTGCTCCCCCTCTCCGCGTCGGAGAGGGGGCCGGGGGGTGAGGTTTCCCCCTCCGAACCCCCCCCCGCCTGCTACACTGACGCTTTCGCACTCCTCACGATCGGGTCACCATGTCGCGTTCGGGTCGCCGGCAGTCCGCGTTCGAGCTGCCGCCGCTCTACGCGATGGTCCAACCGGGGCTGGAGCCGATCGCCGCCGACGAGATCAACCGCGTCCTCGGCGGCGAGATCAAGAAAGTCACCCGCGGCCTCGTCGTCTTCCGCGTCAACGAAGTCACCCCGGACGTGCTCAACCTGCGCACCACCGACGACGTGTTCCTGCTGGCGTGGGGGTCCGACGCGATCACCTACAAGCAGGACGAACTCGCGAAGTTCCGCAAGTGGACCGCCAACAAGGCCGACTGGCCCGAACTGTTCAAGATCCACCACGCCCTGCGGCCCAAGACAAAGGGCAAGCCGACGTTCCATCTTGTCTGTCAGCGTGAGGGCGAACACGCCTTCCGCCGCGTCGACGCCCTGGACGCGATGGCCGACGGACTCTCCGGGAAAATCCCCGAGGGCTGGCAGCCGCACGACGAGAACGCCTGGCTCGAGATCTGGCTGACCATCAAGGGCACGATGGCGGTCTGCGGCCTACGCCTCACCGACCGCACCATGCGGCACCGCACCTACAAGGACGACCACGTCCTGGCGTCGCTGCGGCCCACGGTCGCCGGGGCGATGGTGCATCTGGCGGGCATTGGCCCCGGCATGACGGTCATGGACCCGATGTGCGGGGCCGGCACCATCCTGGCCGAGACGATCGAGGTGGCGAAGCTGCGCAGCAAGGCCGGCCGCGTCGAGGTGATCGGCGGCGACATCGACCCGAATGCCATGTTCGTGACCGGCGAGAACCTGCGCGGCGTCGGCCCGGCGGTGACGTGCCGCTGGGACTCACGGCGGCTGCCGCTGGAGCGCGAGAGCGTCGATCGGATCATCACCAACCCGCCGTTCGGCAAGCAGCTCGCGTCGCCCGAGGAGGTGCCGCCGCTGTACGCCGCCTGCGTACGCGAGTGGGACCGCGTGCTGCGGCCGGGCGGCCGCGCGGTGTTCCTGGTCATGGAGCAGGACGCCATCGAGTCGCCGCTGCTGGCCTACGGCTGGCGGCCGACGCGCAAGTTGAAGGTGCGCATCCTGGGGCAGACGGCGATTCTTAGCGTGTGGCAGAAGCCGTTCGCGGCGGGTACACTGGGCGAGGCCCCCTGGATGGCGACGGTTGCTGCCCTTCCCCCGGAGACTTCGCCGTGAGTACCCCCGACAAGAAGCCGAAGCCCGCGGACGACGACGACGACGCCAACCCCTACGGAGTGCTCAAGGAGTCCGAGGAGGAGATGCGGCTGGCCGAGAAGAACAAGCCGGTCTTCGGCGACGTGGCCGACAAGTTCAAGAAGTCGAAGCGTGGCCCCGCGCAGATGATGTTGGTCCTCCCGACGAACCTGCTGATCGCCGCCGGCTCGCTGACGGCGATCTTCGGCGTGCTGGCGATCATCATCGGCGTCTGGCCGCTGGTCTTCACCGACGCCCCGCCGTCGGACGAGGAGATCGGCGAGCAGTTGATCATCGTGTTCGTGGGCTTCGTGCTGCTGATCTGGGGCTGCCTGGTTTGCCTGGGCGCGAGCAAGATGATGGGCCTCGAGTCGTACGCCTGGGCGCTGGCCGGGGCGGTGATGGGCGTGCCGATGCTCGCCGGCATCTTCGCGCTGGTCGCCCTGCGCGACCCGCGCGTCCGCGCCGGCTTCGAGGAGGTCGAGGGGGCCATTGACGACCCGGACGACGAGGAGGAGGAAGAGGACGACGACGAGGATGAGGACGACGACGACGAGGAAGAAGAGGAGCGGCCGCGTAAGAAGGGCCGGAAGTAGGCGTCGCCCGGCGAGCCGGAAGCGTCAGCGCCCGGAGTTCCTGACGTTGGAGTACCTGACGCTGGGGGACTCCGGGCGCTGACGCTTCCGGCTCGCCTTGTTAGCGGCGCGCCCGCCGGGCGACCTCGCGGAGGAAGCCGCAGGCGAAGCCGAGGTGGATGCCCACGAACACCGCCGGCAGCCGCACGCCGACGCGCGCCGGCAGGCCCCGCCCCAGCCACAGCGAGCCGGCCAGGATCACCGCGGCGTAAAGGGCCACGCTTGCGGCGTACAGCCAGCCGAGGTCCGGCACGACCGCCGCGAGTAGCCCGCCGACGAGTACCCACAGCACCCACGCCGGCGGCACGAGCGCGGGGAGCGTGAGCGAGCGCGGGTCCTTCGCGGCGAGCCGGGCGCGGCCCGCGCCGTAGCGGGCGAGCTGCCGGAACAGCGCCGGCAGGCTGCCGCGCGGGTGGTACTCGATGGCGATCGACGGCGCGAAGTAGCACGTCAGTCCCGCCGCCGCGACGCGGCCGTTGAACTCCACGTCTTCGCAGGCGTCGAACGACTGGTCGAACAGGCCGACGCGCTCGAACACGTTCCGGCGGTAGACCACCGCGGTCGATTGCGGGGCGACGAACTTCGCCTCGCTCGAGTAGATGTCCGAGTCGGGGTTGTGGCCCAGCCGCGACGACCGGGCCGTCGAGACGGCGCGCTGGAACGGCGTCGGGTCGGGGGCGTCGAGCGGCTGCGGCCGGCCGAGGGTGTCGGCGGCGCTCGCCTCCAGGGCCTCGACGACGTGGCGCAGGTAGTCGGCGTCCGGCACCTGGCAGTGGCCATCGACCAGCACGACCACGTCGCCGACGGAGTGCCGCACGGCGGCGTTGCGGCCGGCGCTCGACAGGCGGTCGGGGTTGTAGACGAGTTTGAGGTTGGCGAATTCGCCTTGCAACTCGCGCACGACGGCGACGGTGGCGTCGGTCGAGAAGCCGTCGGCGACGACGACCTCGAAGCGGTCGCGCGGGTAGTCCTGCGTCAGCAACTTGCGCAGGGTCGCCCCGACCGACGCGGCCTCGTTGCGAACCGGCACGATCACGCTCACGACCATTGGCCACCCTCCTGAAATCGAGATTCCCGACGAGCGGCGTGGCGTCAGCCCGCTGTTGACTCCCCGAGATGGGGACGGCTGCCCCGTGCGTGCGCCGGTAACTTCCGGCGGGTTGCGTCCGCCATTCCGGGCGGTAAACAGCGGGGTTACCCCCGCCGCTCGCCGGGAAGGACACCCGCCGCGCGGCGGGGCGGGCGGGCGTACAGCGACTTCGCGCCGACGACCTTCAGCAGCGTGCAGGCGTAGATCGCCAGGTCCGCGAGTGGCCCCATCGCGCGAATGTAGTGCCGGTCGTAGGCGACCTTGTCGCGCACCGACTGCACCGTCGTGTCGGCCGGCAGGTGGACCTGCGCGAAGCCGGTGATGCCGGGCTTGACCGCGTGCCGGGCGGCGTAGCTCGGCACCGCGCGGACTAGCTGCGCCACGATCTCCGGGCGCTCCGGCCGCGGGCCGATCAGGGCCATGTCGCCACGCAAGACGTTGACCAGTTGCGGCAACTCGTCGATGTGCAGGCGGCGTAACAGTTGCCCCAATGGCGTGACGCGCGGGTCGCCGGGCATCGACCAGCGCGGGCCGGTCAGGCTCTCGCAGTCGTGGGCCATCGTCCGCACCTTGTAGATCGTGAACGGCACGCCGCCGCGGCCGACGCGCGTCTGCGTGTACAGCGCCGGCCCGCGCGACGTCAGCTTGACCGCGACCAGCGCCGCGGCGATCAGCGGCGACGCCAGCGCGAGCAGCCCCAGCGCCAGCGGGAACTCGACGGCCGCCTTGACCGCGACGAGCCGGTCGAGCCGCGCCGAGTCAGCGCCCGGCGAGCGGGGGGCGAAGGTCCCCCGAGTGTCCCCGCCCCGAGCGTCCCCACTGGCGTGACGGTCAGTCGTGGCGGAGGACTCGGGGGGCTTTCGCCCCCCGCTCGCCGGGCGCGGCGCTTCGCGCAGCGGAATCGTCGTGGTGCGGCTGGCGTTCATGCGTCAGCGTCCTCAAGGGGTCGGGGTCGGTCAAGGTGGGGGAGGCGGGCGGCTACCGCGCGAACAGGCCGTGGTACTGGGCGAAGCAGGCCGCGGTGAACTGCTTCACCCCCGGCGTGTCCTCGGCCGCCGAGAGCGCGTCGGCGTCGCTCACCGGCGTGACGATGTAGACCTTCGCCAGGTTGACCACCCGCAGGTACGCGATCCGGGGCGCGTCGGGGGCGGCCCAGGTGCCGTCGGCGGTCCAGCTCCAGCGGACGCGCTGCCGGTCGGTGCGCGTCGCCGTCTTCTTCTCGAACTCGCTGACGTAGTAGCTGACGCGGCCCGCGCCGGGCACGTCGATCGTCTCGCGCAGCGGCGGCCGCAGCATCTTGTAGCCGCTGGCGACGTAACAGACGTCCGGCGTGTGCGTGGCGACCGACCCGGCCGCGCCACTGATCACCGACACCATGAAGCCCTGGTTGCGGCTCGCGGACGTGTAGCGCCGGCAGGTGCCGACGCTCTTCTCCTTGAGCGGCAAGTCGTTGGGCACCGACTCGGACTCGTAGTCGCCGAGCGTCACCGCGTGGGCGTGCAGCCGGTCGAGCGCGACGGGCGTCGGCGTCTCCCAGCGGTGGGTCGCCGCGCCGTGGGCGGCGGCCCCGGCGGCGATGGCCACGCAGGCGACTAGTGGTGCGAAGTTCTTCATCGGGGGCGCTCCATCAGGGTGAGGGGTGTCGGCTTCGGCTCCGCCGCAGGCGACTCTTAGCGAGCCGCTTGCGTAAGCGGGCGGGTTCTGGACGTTCGCCGGTCGAAGCCTTCCGGGTCACGCACCCCGTTCGCCCGGCCGGCGTCCCGAGGCGGGCAGGCTTAGAACCCGCCCGCTTACGCAAGCGGCTCGCCAAGAGTCGCCTGCGGCGGGGCCACTCAGCACAGCGCCTCGTGGCGCGTCGCGCCGACGTAGACGATGCCGACCGTCGGCACTTCGAGTGCCGTCAGGCGGTCGATCGCGCGCTTCAACAGGGGCATGCGCGTCTCGCGGTACAGCGTGCAGAGCAGCACGGCGTCGGCGCGGCGCACCGTCTCGATCGACTCCGACACGCTCAGCAGGCCGTGGCCGTGCAGCACGACGCAGTCGAAGTCTTCGCGGAACTCGCGCAGCATCCCGTCGAGCCGGCTGCCGACCGCGGTGCGGCGCAGGTCGTCCGACCAGGTGCCGGCGGGCAGCAGCGTCAGGCCGCTCGGCAACACGATCTGGCAGGCGCGGGCGTCGCACTCGGTGCGCAACACCTCGCACGCGCCGGGGCCGTTCGGCACCCCGGCGAAGTCGTGCAGCGACGGGTTGCGCAAGTCCAGGTCCACCAGCAGCGTGCGGTAGCCGGCTTGCGCCAAGCCGTTGGCGAGGCCGTAGGCGGTGAACGCCTTGCCCTCGTCGCCGTGCGGGCTGGTGACGGCAATCGTCCGCACGCCGCGCTTCAGCCACGTCTGCGAAACCACCGAGCGCAACTTGTCGATCGCCTCGGTCACGTCGGCCTTCTTGATCGGGTCGCTCGCGGTCGCGGCGGTCGGCTGCCACGGCACGACGCCGACGATCGGGGTGCCGCCGACGGTCTTCAACTCGCCCAGCGACGACACCTTGCGCACCCGCGTCTCGTAGCCGACCGCGCCCAGGCCGACGAGGCCGAAGCCCATCAGCCCGGCGACGACCGCGGCGATGAGTTGCTTCTTGGGGTCCTTCGCCGACGGGGCGGAGGCGTCTTGCAGCTTGCTGACCCGCGGCGGCGACTTCAGCTCGAAGTCGAGGGCGATGAGTTGCTCGGAGCTTCGGCGGTACATGCCGTCACCGGACTGCAAATAGGTCCGCTCCAGGTCCACGACCGGCAGCAGCTTGTCGTCGGGCTTCTTCAACTCCGGCGGCAGCGCGGCGAACTCCTTCTTCGCGTCCTCGAAGATCTTCGCGTCCACCCGCTCGCGCTCCTTGAGCCGGTTGAAGGCGACCTCCGCGGCGTCGAGGGCGACGGCCAGGCGGTTCCCCTTCGCGCCGTCACGCTGGGCTTCGAGCCGGGTCGCCAGGGCGACGCGGGCCTTGGCGGCCTCGGCCTCGGCCTCCTCGACCTCGCGCTTCTGGCGGGCCATCTTGTCCGAGTCGGGGTCGCGGACCACGCTGCGGATGTAGTCGTAGTCGCGGCGCTTCTTGGCCGCGGCCTCGGCCCGCGCGGCGACCTCGGGGTCCCGGTCGGCCGCGGCGAACGCCTCGGGCGACGGGGCTGCCTTGCCGGTCGCGTCGAGCTCCTTGCGCAGCCGCTCGATGTCGGCCCTCCGCTCGTTGAGCACCACGGGGTACTCTTGCAACTGGACTTCGAGGGTCGAGATGCGGCCCAAGAGCGTGGCGGCGCGGGCCTTCTTGAACTGCTCGTTGTCGGCGAGGTTCAGCGCCACCGCGGCGGCCGCCTGCCCCGCGACCGGCACGACGGCCGGCCCGCGGTCCTGGCTCTCGATGCCGGGGATCGGCGGCACGTAGGTGCCGACGCCGCCGGCCTGAAGTAGCGGCCCGCTCGCCGCGCCCGGCGGCAATGCCGGCCGGCGCTCGTTCAACTGCGCCAGCGAGCGGCCGGTCACCAGCGACTGCAACTGGGACATGAACACCTCCAGATCGACGCGGGACTTCTTGAGGGTGTTGCGCTCCTTCTCGATCACCTCGCGGTAGTACGCCTCCTTCACGGCCTCGACGATGCGGTTCACGTCGTTGGGCGTGTCGCCCTCGAAGCTGATCGTGATGACCTCGTTGCCCTCGGCGTACGAGACGACGACCTTCTCCTTGAGGAACTTGATCGGGTCCTTCTGCTCCGCGAGGGTCGGCAACTTGCTGATCTGGTAGTTGGCGTCCGACAGGGCCGAGTTCAGTACGTAGTCCGAGCGGATCAGCGTCGCGGTCGTCTTGAGGTAGCTCGTCAGGTCGGGGCGGCCGCGGCCGGGGTCGTTGCCCGCCGCCAGCGCGTTGCCGGCCGACGACACGCGCAACAGCGCCGACGACTCGTACTTGACCGGCAGCAGCGACCACGCCGTGTAGGCCAGGCCCGCGCCGAGGAAGGTGCCGCAGAAGGCGATCAGCAGCGCGTGCAGCCGCAGGTAGCTCAGCACCAGCGCCGCCGGGTTGGCCGGCTCGATCTTGGGGGCGCGGGACCGGGGGGCCGGCGGGCCGGGCACGGGGACGAGCGCGGTCGATTCGCTCGGCGGCGTCGCCAGGCGGGGCTTCGGGTGGGTCATGCCGGCATCCTTGCGCGGGGGGGGGTTCAGGGGCGGAACACCGGGGGCCGTTACGAGAACTGCAACGCCGCGAACGCCGGGGCGTCGGACTTCGGCGCGGCCGGCTCGACGAGCCTTGAGAGCGCCCAGAGTTGCAGCGCGAGCAGCCCCAGCCCGGCCGGCATCATCAGCCAGCCGTGCAGGTCGTGCGTGAAGTTCAGCGTCGCCTTGTCGGCGGTCAGCGTGTGGGCGACCCCGGTGGCCGTGATGCGCAGCACGTTGACCGCGACCGCGATCGGCACGATCCCCAGGAGGATTAGCAGCTTCTCGAAGCGGGTGCGCTCCAGCAGCAGCACCGCCCCGACGGCGAACGCGGCGAACGTCATCAGCATCTTCAGCCCGCTGCACGCATCGACGACGCCCAGCCGCACCTCGTCGATGAGGATCAGGTTGCCCTCGGCGACCGCCGGCAGGCCGGCGCTTTGCAGCAGGTAGGTGCTGGCCTGGGTGGCGACGACCTTGAGCGGCCCGCCGACGTTGCGCTCGAGTTCGTAGGGCAGCGGCACCATGAAGATCAGGAAGCCGACCGCCGGCGCGGCCGCGACGGCGAGTGCGCGCCCGCCGGCCATCAGCGTGAGCGCGACGAGCGAGGCGAGGAGTGCCAGGCAGTCGAGCTGGTGGAACATCAGCCCGCCGGCGAGGTAGCGCGGCACGACCGTCAGCGTGAGCAGCACCGAGCCGACGACGGGCCACGGCGTCGAGGCGGTGAGCCGGCCGGCGCGCCACGACTGGCGCAGCAGGTAGACGCTGAACAGCGGCACCAAGAAGCCGTGGGAGTACTGGGGGTCCTCGACCCACTTCTCGACGAGGAACTCGAAGGTGGGCAGGAACGCCCACGCCAGGAGGGCCGCGGGGGCGAGGAGGAGCGCGAGTGGGCGCAGTGCGGGAATCGACATCCGTGTCAGCCCTGGTGAGCAGTCGGTCCCCGCGCCGGTCCGTGGCCGGGGGCAGTGAGGGCGATTGTGCGCCGGGCGGGGCGAAGTGTGCAAGCCCAACTCGTTAGACCGCGCGCGTCAGCAGCAGCGTCGCCTGGCAGCCGATCGCCTCGGCGCGGCCGATGTGCCCGACGCGCTCGCCGGTCTTCGCCTTGACGTTGACCGCCGTCGCCGGCACGCCCAGCAGCTGCGCCAGGCGGTCGCGGATGGCGAGCTTCACCGGGCCGAGCCTCGGCTCCTGCGCGAACAGGGTCACGTCGAGGTTGCCGACCGCGTACCCGGCGGCGTGCATCTGCGCCAGCGCTGCGTCGA
This sequence comes from Fimbriiglobus sp., assembly GCA_043744775.1. Taxonomy (GTDB): domain Bacteria; phylum Planctomycetota; class Planctomycetia; order Gemmatales; family Gemmataceae; genus Fimbriiglobus. The sequence continues at coordinate 16,861 of JAYTUC010000158.1, forward strand.
GGAAGAGCCGGCTGTCGGCGTTGCGCCACTGGGGGTCGGTGTCGGGGAAGGCGTCGCCGATGTCGCCGAGCGCCAGCGCCCCGAGGATCGCGTCGGTGACGCTGTGCAGCACCACGTCGGCGTCGGAGTGGCCGTCGAGGCCGCGCGGGTGCTCGACGCGGACGCCGCCGAGGATCAGCGGCCGGCCCTCGACGAGCCGGTGCGTGTCGAAGCCGGCACCGATGCGGACCATGATCGACTCCAAGGGTTACGCGCGCCACTCACCGGATCGTGACCCCGGCTGCGCCGGCGGTGACCTCGCCGATCACAGTACCGCCGTGCGCCAGCACGCCTTCGACGGCCGACGGGCGGCAGATCACGACGAAGCCGGTGCCCTGGTTGAACACGCGGTCCATCTCGGCGTCGGCGACGTTGCCGAGCCGCTGCAACCAGGCGAAGACGGGGGCCTGCGCCGGGCGGCGGATCGAGGCGTGGCAGTCCGGCGGCAGCACGCGGGCGACGTTGTCCGGCAAGCCGCCGCCGGTGACGTTCGCGAGGCCGGTGATGTCGTCGCCGCAGGCGTCGAGGATCGCGCGGACGACCTTGACGTAGATCGCCGTCGGCGTCAGCAGAACCTCGCCGACGGTGCCGCCGAGTTCGGGCACCGCGTCGGCCACGGTCAGCCCGGCCGACTCGATAATCTTGCGCACCAGGCTGTAGCCGTTGGAGTGGACGCCGCTCGACGGCAGGCCGACGATCGCGTCGCCGGGGCGGATGCGGCGGCCGTCGATGACGCGGGCCTTCTCGACGACGCCCGTGGCGAAGCCGGCGAGGTCGAAGTCGCCGGGGGCGTAGAAGTCGGGCAGGATCGCCGTCTCGCCGCCGACCAGCGAGCAGCCGGCTTGCAGGCAGCCCTCGCTGATGCCCAGCACGAGTTGCCGCGTCAGCTCGGGGTCGTCCGACGGCATGGCGATGTAGTCGAGGAAGACCAGTGGCTCGCCGCCGGTGCAAATCAGGTCGTTGACCGACATCGCCACGAGGTCGATGCCGACGGTGTCGAATTTGTTGGCCTGCCGGGCGAGCTTGAGCTTCGAGCCGACGCCGTCGGTGCAGGTCACGAGGATGGGGTGGGCGTAGCGGCCGTCGGGGTTGAAGTCGAACAGCGACGCGAAGCCGCCGGAGCCTTTGCCGCCCTCGCGCGGGGGGAACGGCGGCGGCACGACGCGCGACGGGTCCCAGGTGCGGGCGAGCAGCGGCCGGATGCCGGCCATCGTCGCGGCGTACTTCGCCAGGTCGAGGCCGGCGCGCTCGTAGGTCCAGGGCTTGGTCATCGTGGCTCTCGGGGGTCGGGCGTCCCCCACCGTTCTAGGCGAGCGGGGGGCGACAGTCCCCCGCCGAATCCCGAAGCGTAGAGTTCCCGCCCAGTGACGTGGGTGCCCCCAGAGGAGTCCGCACGCGGACGCATCAGGCGGCGACGAGTTCACTCGGGTGGAGGCTCAGGTACTCGCGGACTTGCCGCTGCATGCGGTCGATCTCCGCGACGAACCCCCCGGCCGCGGCGCGGTAGTTTGCGGCATTCGGAACGGATTGACGGAGTTGGACCACCTGACGTTGGAACCAGTCGATCCGTTCCAGGGTTGCGGCAAGTTGTCGGTCGTCAGCGATCATGATGCCTCCGGGAGAATTTCCCAGAATGCCTCGGAGACCCCCTTTGCGGCGGGCCTGCCAGTACTCGACCATCGCTTGCTCCCCGCCGTATGCCCCCGTCCGGGTCGTCCAGAACACACTCGCCCCCAGTCGGTCGTCCGCCTCCGCGTGCCGGAAAATCACGGCCACTTCGTCGCTGACAGAGTTCACGTCGAAGGCGTCCTCCATGACCAGCACGAGGTCGATGTCGCGGGGGTCGGGCTTCGCCGTGACGAACGACCCGAAGACGACGAGACGGGCGAGGGCGTTCGTAGAAGTCGCCAGGCAATGAACTCGAGCGAGGCGGTTAGCCACCAGCCTCCGCTGCACGGAACCGTGGCCGAACCTGGACAAGGCTTCGGCCAGCGTCACGGGGTATACGCCAGGCGGCATGTCTCCGTCGGGGTTGAAGTCGGGGGGCCCGCCTTCAAGTGTACCGCGTCCACGTCACCGAAGCCACTTCTCGACTCGACAGAGCCGGGCAGGCTCGGGAGACTTTCGTCCCCCGCCCGCCACGGGCGTGCCTACTTGCGGCCCTGCACGATGACGTGGACGCCCTTCTTGTTCGACGCCACGATGTCGGGCAGGCCGTCGCCGTTGAGGTCGATGACCTCGAACTGCGTGCCGACCCCGGAGTCGTCGTCGATCAGGTGCGGCGTAAAGCTGGTCAGCCCGTCCTTCTCCTTGACCATCTTGATCCAGTAGATCCGGGCCGGCCACGACGAGCCGGGCTCGCTGCGGCCGTGGCTCCACCAGCGCTTGCCGGTGACGAGGTCCTTCTGGCCGTCGCCGTCGATATCGACGAACCAGGCGGCGTGCGTCTCGCTGGTCAGCGTCGGGAACAGGTCGTTCTTCGTGAACGTCGGGTCGCCGCCCTTGTCGTTGGCCCGCTGCTTGAACCAGGCGATGCCGAACTTGTGGGCTGACGTACTGATCACGTCGGCCTTGCCGTCGCCGTCGAAGTCGTGGGCGAACAGGTCGGCCGCGGCGTCGCCGAGGCCCGCCGGGTGGAACTTCCAGGGGGCCGTGCCGTCGCCCGAGGTCGGCTGCTCCCACCAGCCGGCGGTAGTAATCACGTCGAGCTTGCCGTCGCCGTTAATGTCGCCCGCGCCCAAGCCGTGACTGTAGCGTTGGGTGCCCGGTGCGCCCTTGCCCGGTTCGGCGGGGCCGCTGATCGGGTGCAGGGTCCAGAGGGCGTAGGGGTCTCCCTTCGCCGGGGTGAAGTAGGCCATCTGCCCCTGGTTGCCGTCCGGCTTCGCCCCCTTCGGCTGCGTCGCCATGAGCAGCACTTTTTGCCCGGTGCCGAGCAGATCGACGTAAGCGGGCGACTCGTTGCAGGCGCTGTGCCAGATCTCGTGCTTGCGCCAGTGGCCGCCCTTGGTGCCGGGGTTCTCCATCCAGTGGCACGGCTCGCCGGGGAAGCCGATCGTGATGAGGTCGGGCTTGCCGTCGCCGTTGAAGTCGCCGGCCCAGGCGGCAAACACACGCGAGTAGCCCTTCTCGCCGGTGCCGTGGTCCTTGGGCGGCTGCATCTCGTGCGGGGTCCAGTTGGGGGCCTCGTACCAGTGCTCGCCGGTGAGCACGTCGAGCTTGCCGTCGCCGTTCACGTCGGCGACCGCGACCCCCTCGCTGCGGAACTTCGCGTCCAGAACAGTCTTGGTCCAGGTGACCGCGCGCGGCGACGCGGCGGCGGGCGGGGGCGGGTCCTTGGCGGCCGCGGCGACGGCCCCGGCGGCGAGGAGCGGGAGGAGGGACCAGAAGCGGCGGGTCATGGGGGAGGCTCCGAAGTGGGCGGCGGGGCGGGCGACGCGATTATCGGCGGGGCCACGCCCGAGTGCAACGGGGAAGTGCCGGAAGCGTCAGCGACGTGAGGCCGGGGATACTGGGCGTAAAAATCTCACTTTTATGCTTAAATTATCCCTTGACAGCACTTGTGTAATAAATTAAAATGATTTTTTGATGAAACTCTACTAAGATAAGCTCGACATCTGCGATCTTGAATTTCGAATTTCGCAGTCACTCTAAAAAAATGGCAAGGTCGTGGCAAAGACTTTCTTCGAAAACTTTAAGGCCAACATGGATGCTGTCGGCTCACCGTGTCCAACGTCATTATTTGCAACAGTGAAGGACGCGACAGCAACGGCGACGATGCTAGTCGGTTTAGTTAGCAAATTCGGCACAAAAGTAACGTTAATGGAAGTCGTCAATGCCGGTGGCGCGTCGGGGACGCCCGGCGGGTTGGCCACCGCCACCGGCGTCGGAGAGTTACTTTCAGTTGCGGGCGGCCTCGTCGCGTCGCTGTATTTGGGGACGGTGATCGGCAGCCTGGTTGTGGCAGTGGATAAGACGTACATGGGTGACAACGGGGACAAACTGACGACTAACCTGGCTGATTTATACTACAAAGCGGACCAAGTCATGAAAGGGGGCATTCCTAAGTGGTTGAAAGACATCATGGAAAGGCAGACGGCCACGCAAAGCGGAGCTGCCAAGGTGCCGTCGCAAAAGAAGGGTTCCCACCACCTCAAAAATCCGATCTAGCAAAGTGACCTCATCGACAGCCAACTCCTCAGCCCCGCCAAAGTGCCCTTTGCCACGTGCTGCTGACCTCCGGCTTCGCGCCAGTCCACATCACCGACCCGAACAATCTTATGCGCCCCGTCGATGTCAAACGCTCGAAAACACCGGGCTGACGGCTGCCCAGGTGACGCAGATCGAGGCGTCGCCGATGCGGGTCGCGACTCAGGCCGGCCCCCCGTCGGTCACGCCGGCTTCGCGCCGCCCGAGCGGCCCTTCGCGTGGGTTGCCTCGAGTCAGTCCCGATCGACACGCATGTGTCCTACGTCGTGCTGGCCGGGGCGTGCGCCGGACTGCGTCGGGTCGGGCTTGCCGGGGGCGCGGGGCGGCGGTATCGGCGGGCGAATGTTCGGACCCGCTCGGGGAGACGCGCCGTGGGAACAAGACGACTCGCCTGGACCGCCGCGCTGCTCGCCTGCGCCGCCCCGCTGAACGCCGCGGAGTCGCCGACGGTTGTGCCGCCGGCGGTCCTACCGGGGTCGCTCGCAACTGCGGAGGCCCCCTTGAAGGACCTGACGCCGCCGGGCTTCGCCGACCTGATCCCGCCGGAGCGCCACCACGACACGCACACGCCGGGGCACCTGACGCCGGCCGCGCCGGGCGAGGGCGGGCTGTTCGCCGGGGTCGAGTACCTGCTGCAACGCCCCCGCGCCGACGGCCTCGACTACGCCATCACCAACCGCACGACGGGGCTGGCGACCGAAGGCCCGATCGCCTCGATGCGCTACGACCTCGGCAGCGGCCTGCGCGTCGAGGCCGGCTACCGGTTTCCGGAGAGCCGCCTGGAGGCGTCGTTCGTCTACACGCGGCTCAAGGCGTCCGGCGGTGAGTCGGTTGCGGCCGGGCCGGGGCAGCTCGTCCTGCCGACGCTCACCCGGCCGGGGCTGACCGACTCCGCCTTGAGTGCCACCGCCGGCGCGAGCCTCGACTACAACCTTTACGACATCGTGGCCGGCCGGCGCTACGCCCTCGACGAGCACGTCGCGGTGCGCGGCTTCGGCGGCGTGCGGCTCGCGGACATCGGCCAGGAGTTCGGCGCGACCTACGCCGGCCTCGACGCGCGGCACGCCGTCGTGGCGACCGCCACGCGCTTCCGAGGCGTCGGCCCGGTCGCGGGGGTCGAGGGCGTGTTCGCGGCCCGGCACGGCTTCCACGTCTACGGCCGCGCGACGGGGGCACTCTTGAGCGGCCCGGCGGACAACACCTACCGCGACGCCAACGACGGCGGCCGCACCGTCTACGCCGACCTGACGCACACGCTGCGCAAGGTCGTGCCGACGGCCGGGCTGGCGATCGGGGCCGGCTGGCAGTACCGCACGGTGACCGTGCGGGCCGGCTACGAGGTGACGCACTGGTTCGGCCTGACCGACCGCGTCCGCCTGGCCAGCGACGTGGCCCAAGGCGCGTTCACGGCCCCGAGCGGCAACCTGTCGGTCGAGGGCCTGTTCGTCCAATTCAGCCTGGCGTACTGACGCTTGAGTCGATCTGAACCGCCACCGCAGCCCCGGCAGAACGCCGGGGCTGTTTCGCGCGCCGACCGGCGAGCCAAGACAAGGCACCTCCGGCAGTGGGGCTGTCCACGCCGGGCACCCACAAGGGGATGCCCCTACAAGAAGTCGGATTCGCCGCAGGCGAGCCGTTCCGCCGCAGACGAGCCGTCGGTCTTCGGCTCCGCCGCAGGCGAACTGTAGGGGCACCCCTCGTGGGTGCCCGGCGTGGACAACGCTGCTGCCGGAGGTGCCTTTCGCCGCGCCCCCACTCCGCGGACTCCAGGCGCTGACGCTCCTGGCTCGCCGGTCGGCGCGCGAAGAAACCCGAACTCGCGTTCGGGTCGCTTGGCACTCGCTTAGTCAATCGCCGGCGTTAGTACTTCGTCATTTCGAGGAGGATTTCCTTCTGCGTGTCGGGGTTCGGGCCGACGTACAGGTGCAGGTGGTCCTTGTCGATGTAGATGACCTGGATGCGCGGCTTCCGCAGGAAGATCGGGTACGGGTGGCTCGACTCGATCGTCTCGGTGTAATACACCGCGCACTCCCAGTGGCAGTGGTGCAGTTGCGCCATGCCCACCAGGGGGAAGAAGCGCGGCGGGTCGATCTTATCGACGATCCGCGACTTGGTGATCTGGATGTCGTCGCGGAACTCCTCGTAGACGTACGGCACGCCGCGGATGCCCTTCGGCAGCGACCGCAGCACCTCGCGGTCGCTCGGCGGGTCCTCGCAGACCGGGGCGGGGAAGCCGTCGCGGATCGGCGGCAGGATCGGCGTGCGGGAGTCGTTCTTGTGGCCCAGCTTCTCGTCGAGGCGGGTGGCGACCCACGGCTGCACGCACCCGACGCCTTGCAGCGCCACCGCCAACGCCGCGACCGGCAGACCGAACTTGCGTAACCAGACCATGTGACTTCCCCCCGTGCGTCGTGCCCACCGGACCGTGCGCCGTCAGGACCGCGGGTGCTAGACCTGGTGAGTTCCCCCCGGCGGCGTGTGAAGGCACGCGTGCCGGCAAACCAGGTCGCCCGGATGCTGTCGGTCGGACGGTTTCGTCCGTGACTACCGCATTTATCGGTTGCGCCGGCGTCGAGGTTGAATCAAACCCGTCGAAGTTTGCCCGCAAGCCCCGCCGGGCCGCCGCCGACTATGAATGGGGCCTTGCCCACGCTACCGTAACCCCCTCGTTTCTCGGGACGCCGACTCATGGTCTTCCTCTCGCGCATCTACACCAAGTCCGGGGACGCCGGGCAGACCGGCCTCGGCGACGGCGTGCGGGTCTCGAAGGACCACCCCCGCGTCGAGGCCTACGGCAGCGTCGATGAGCTGAACGCGGTGCTGGGGCTGCTCGCCGCCTACTGCCCCGACTGCGCCGAGGCCGAGTTGTTGCGCACCGTCCAGAACGACCTCTTCGACGTGGGGGCCGACCTGTGCGTCCCGCTGCCGCCGGAGAACGCGGCCGAGCCGGCGTACCAGCTGCGCATCGTGCCGGGCCAAGCCGAGCGGCTCGAAGGGGCCATCGACCGGCTCAACGAGGGCTTGCAGCCGCTGCGGAGCTTCATCCTGCCCGGCGGCACCCCGGCCGCGGCGTGGCTGCACCTGGCGCGCACCGTCTGCCGGCGGGCCGAGCGCGCGGTGGTGACGCTCACGCACGTCGAGGCGGTCAACCCCAACGTCGTGATCTACCTGAACCGCCTGAGCGACTTCCTCTTCGTGCTGGGCCGCGTGGTCAACGACGGCGGCACCGCCGACGTGCTGTGGGTGCCGGGCAAGAGCCGGCCGACGTAGGGCGATCCGGAGAAGTCTAAAACCGATTCACCGCAGAAAGCACAGGAGGGCGCGGAGAAAGGCACCAAGCCGTGCTAAAACCAAGATGACCTCCCGCAAAGACGCCAAGGCGCTATGCGGAACTGAACTCCGGTTTTAGCTCTCCTCGTTTTTTTGCCTTTCTCATGTGCCCTCTGCGGTGAATCGGTTTTGTTCGAGTCTTGAGGTCAGCCAGTCGCGCAACTCGCCCGCCAGGAACACCGAGCCGGCGACGCACACCAGGTCGCCCGGCTTCGCCGCCGCCAGCGCCGCCGCGGCAGCCACCTGCGGGGTCGCGTGGAGCGTGAAGGTGCAGCGCGGCGCGACCTCCGTCAGCACTTCGGCCAGCGTCGCGGGCGGCACGGCGCGGGCGCTCTGCGTGAACGCCGTCAGGTGGAAGTGGTCGAAGTAGTCGCCGAGAATCGCCAGGATCTCGGGGTACTGCTTGTCCGACGACACCGCGAACACGCACGCCTTACGCCTCGCCCGCGGGAACTCCTCGCGCAGCGTCGCCACCAGGGCGTCGGCACTCGGGGCGTTGTGTGCCGAGTCGAGCACCAGCGCCGGGTCGGCCCGCAAGACCTCGACGCGCGCCGGCCAGCGCGCCCCGGCGAAGCCACGGACGACCGCCGCGTCGGGCACCGCGAAGCCCGCCTCGCGCAGCCGCTCGATCGTCAGGAGCGCCACGGCGGCGTTGCGCGACTGGTGCTCGCCGAGCAGGCCGAGCCGCACCGGCGGCCACGCCTGCCGCGACGCGAAGTGCGTCACCCCGGCCGCGCGCGTGAAGGTGACATCGACGCCCAGCCGGGTCAGCGGGGCGGCGTTCTCCGCGGCGATGGCCGCGACCACCGCGTGCGGCCCGGCCGGCTCGACGCCGCTCACGACCGGCACGCGCGGCTTGATGATGCCGCCCTTCTGGAACGCAATCGCCTCGACCGTCGGGCCGAGTTGCGCCAAGTGGTCGAGGCCGACACTGGTAATCACGCTCACGAGCGGGGCGCAGACGTTGGTGCTGTCGAAGCGACCGCCGAGGCCGACTTCCAGGAGGACGATTTCGGCGCGGCGGCGGAGGAAGTGCAAGAACGCGACGGCGGTGCTGATCTCGAAGAACGTGATGGGCGGGAACTGCGTCAGCCGGTCCATTTGCGCCACGACCGGGGCGATGTCGCCGAGGATCGCCGCCAACTCGGGGCGGGTGATGTCGGCCCCGTCGATCTGGAAGCGCTCCTCGACGCGGGCCAGGTGCGGCGAGCTGAACGTGCCGACGCGGTAGCCGGCCTCGCGCAAGGCCCCTCCGACGAACGCGCAGGTGCTGCCCTTGCCCTTGGTGCCGGTGACGTGGACGACGCGCAGCCGGCGGTCGGGGTCGCCGAGGAGCCGCAGCAGCGAGCGCATCCGTTCGAGCTTGAGGTCGGTCGCGGCGGCGGCCCGCACCTCGTAGTTGATGCGGCCGTACCAGAACGAAATGGCGTCGGCGTAGGTCATGCCGACAGGTTAAACGGGACGCGCCGCCGCGGACAGGGGCTGTGGCGACTCCGGCGGTGACGCCGGGGTAGGAGGTGCCGCCGGCTTGGTTTGCGGCGGCACCTTCTTGCCGATGTCGCGCAGGCTGCGCGACGGGCCGTTGGGTGAACTATTCCCCGGCGGGATCGGCCGGAGGTGGTGGTGCTTCTTGCTCATGGCACCCATCTTAGGGACGGCTCACCGGCTGACGACGGTCAGCGGCGCGGCGTCGTAGGCGGCGACGGTCACGGCCGTCACGAGGTCGGCGCGGCCGGTGCCGTTGCCGACGTAGACGTGCCACTTGCCGGCCGGCAGTTTCGCGGTGAAGTTGCCGTACTCGTCGGCCGTCACGCGCACCGCCTCGTCGTAGTCGGCGTCGCTCAGGAATACCAGCTTCGCCCCGGCCTTGGGTGTCGCCCGGTCGGCCCCGACGACCTCGCCGCGGACGGCGCTGCTGACCCCCGTGGTGCGGGCGTTGACGCTGCCGGTGAACGGCCGCGACGGCGGCAGGGGCGCGAGCGTCGTGGGGCGGTTCCGCATGACGCCCGTCTGCGGGGCGAGCCGGTCGTCCGGTTGGGCGGTCGGTACGCGGCCGGGGATCACCTCGATTTGCGGGGTGCGGTTCGACGGCGACGGCGGCAGCCCGCAGTTCTCGCAGTCCGACGAGTACGACCGCGTGGTCGGCCCGGTGATCGTCGTGACCGGCGTGCGCTCGGTGACCTTGCGGCGGACCTCGGTCGGCACCATCTTCATGCGCTCGACGTAGCGCGTCACGGTGTTGCACTCCTCCTTGCGGACGTAGCGCGTGCACGGCACGTCGATCTCCTCGGTGCAGCCGGCGGCGTTCTTGTAGCTGCGGCGGGTGTACGTCGTCACCGGGTCCCAGTAGTAGCTCTTGACCTGGACGCTGACCGGCTCCTGGACGCGGGTCGGCTTATCGACGGTGATGACCTCGTCGTAGGTGTTCTCGATGTAGCTGGTGCGCGACTGCGACGCGACGGGGACCGGCGCGGGGGCGTAGTACGACGAGCGCGTCTCGCGCGGGCGGCAGTTGTGGCAGGCGACCTGGAAGACGTTGTCCCAGCCGGCCTGGGCCGGGGCCTCGCTCAGGGTCAACAGGGCGGCGAGCGGGGCGGCGTAGCGTAGCAACTTCATGGGGGGTCTCCGAGCGCAGGGAAGCGGGCAGCCGGCGTACCGAGAACTTTAGGCTAACCCACGCATCCGGGGGCGAGAACCGTGATTTTCCCCGGAATTTCCCGCACGAAACGCCCCCGCCGTCCTAGCCGGCAAAGTCGCGCCAAAGCGGCGACCTTGCCGGGCTTACCACACCGCGCCAAGTTCCGACGCCCCGTCACACCCGCGGCGGCACCCTGCGCCGGTTGTGCCGATTTTGTGCAAAGTCCGCCCTTGCTCCTGGCCGATGCAATCGTTGAAACCTGCGCGACCGTCCGGCGGAGCGTGGATGGGGGAGTTCACGGAAGACTTCGGCCGCCGCCCGGCCGCACTGGGGCGCACGTTCCTTGGGGGGAACCATGAAGCGGACATCTGCCACGATCCTACTACTCGCCGGGCTGGGGGGCTGCACCAGCCCCGACAAGGTCGCCACGACCAAAACCGCCCCGGCCGCCGTCGCCGCCAGCCCGCTGCCGTTCGGCCAGTCGGTCCGGGCGCAAGCCGGGGGCACCGTCAAGGGCATGAAGGCCGAGCCGTCGGCCGTCAAGCAGGCTTCGGCCACCGACGCGCCGGGCACGATCGACAACATGGTCAAGCCGGCCGCGGGCCTCGGCACGGTTCGCGTCAACGGCACGGGCGCGTCCTGCGCCGACGGCTCGTGCAACACCGGCGGCGGCGGCGGCTACTCAAGCGGCGGTGGCGGCGGCCTGCCGGCTTACGGGCCGACGACCAGCGGCTTGCGCCAATACCTCGGCCACGGCGCGGGCATCCTGCCGGTGCCGGCGATGGGCGTGCCCGGCGCGGTCGCCTACCCGGCCGGCATGGGCGGCCCCGGCAGCGGCATGTACGCGGGCATGTACGCCCCCGGCCGCACGTCGATCCGCTTCGCCAACCCGGCCGGCATGAAGGTCACCTGGCAGGCCGCCGGCGGCAGCTTCCCCGAGTCCGGCCTCGAAGCCCCCAGCCGCTACAACTTCCCGCAACTGAGTGTGTATCGCCTGCGGCTCAGCGGCATCCCGAACCGCCCCGGCAAGAACTACTACCCGACGCTCGAAGTCTACGGCGCGACGCCCAAGACCATCACCTACCTGTCGCACAACACGGTGCCGGTCGCGTTCACCGACGAGGACTTCGAGCAGGTCAACGCCGGCAACCTCGTGATCAAGGTCGTCTACCTGCCCGACGAGAAGTACCAGGACATCGCCGCGGTCGCCGGGGCCGAGGAGCTGGTCAGCACGCGCCTCGAGCCGGGCGTCAACCCGGTCGAGGAGGCCAACCGCAAGGGGACGATCCTGGCGGTCGTGCGCATCGGCAACATCGACTTGCAGGACCCGAACATCCCGCCGATCGACGCGCCGGTCCCCGGCTCGATGCCGGCGATGCCGGTGGCCCCGCCGATGGGCGTCCGGCCGGTGCCGGCCCCGGCGATGATGCCGACGACGCCGGTGCCGTCGCTGAACCCGGCGCTGTCGGTGCCCACGCCGCCGGCGACCGCGCCGGGCACGATGCCGGCGACGCTGCCGAGCGGCCTGAAGCCGGCCGCCGCCGTGACGCCGGCCGTGACGCCGAGCTTCGGCGTCAAGCCGGTCGCCATGCCGAAGTAACTCCGCGGGCCGGTCGGCGAAGGTGGCGCACGGACGCGCCGCCCCGCCGGCCGGCCCTTTTTCGCCGCCCGGTCCCATTTTGGGGAGCGACCATGTCGCCGACACTCGCCTTGCTGCTGCTGGCCGCGGGGAACCCGCCGACGATCCCGGTGCCGGCGACCCTGCCCCACTGCGCCCCTGGGACGCCCGCCGCGCCGGGGATGCCGCGCGGGGCCTGCGTGCCGGTCGGCCCCGCCTCGCCGCTCTTGGGCGTCAAGGTGCTGGCCCCGGAGGGCGTGAGGGTCGCGTTCACGCCCGAGTTCCCCGCGGCACGCACCTACCCCGCCCCGGCGACGGCCGGCTTCCGCCCCGGCTACCGCTACACGATCCGGCTGACGAACCTCCCCGGACGCGACCCGGCCGTGGCGATCTACCCGACCTTCGAGGTCCTCGGCAGCCTCGTGCCGCGGGCCGGGATGAAGCCGCCCGACTACCCCGCCCCGCTCGCGGTGAACCGCGGCGACATCGCCAACGCGCTGGCCGGGGTGCTGGTCACGAAGGTCGTCTACCTCGAAGACCCGACCAGGGCCGTCCCCGTGGCGACGACGCCCGACGCGCCGCTCGAATTCACCGAGGGCACCGAGCGCGAGGCCCTGGCGGCGGCCCGCGACGGCGGCCGGCTGGTGCTGGTCGTGCGCTTCGGCGACCGCCAGCCCGACGCCGGCGAACTCGCCCGCGCTGCCGTGCCCAACACGGTGCTGCTGCCCGGCGAGGCTGCGCTGGCCGCGCCCAAGGTGCCGCCGATGCTCAACGCCTTCTGCGTGCCGCTGTTCGACCCCATCGCCGGGCCGAAGCTCACGCCCGAGGAGTGCATCACCGACGGCGGCGACAAGTTCCCCACGCTCGGCATCGGCCTCAACGAGCTGCTCGGCGGCCTGAACCCGACCGACGTGGCGCTCGAGTACAGCGCGAACAAGCGGCGGCGCGTCGCCACGTCGAACGAGGTCTGCATCTGCGCCCCGCGCTACGTGTTGCGCAAGGTCGAGGTCGTGCCGGCCGGCGTGCAGCTCGCCGCGGGCGTGGCCGTCGCCGAGGCGGCCGGCGGCCTGGTCGTCGGCAGCCGCAACGTCGCCCCCGAGGCCTTCGCCAGCCGCGCCAAGCCGATCCTGGTGGAAGGCCGCGTCCGCCCCGCGATCACCTACGTCAAGCAGGGGATCGCCGTTGTGGAGGGCTTGCAGCGGGTCCAGGCGATCGCCACCGTCCAGGGCTTGCAGGTGCTCACGAGTTCGGTCGAGCCGGACGAGGTGACCAACGCCCCGAACCGCATGGTCGTGGTCAAGTCGGTGTCGCCGGCGTCGTCGGTACAGTCGGGCGACGTGGTGACGTTCACGATCCGCTACCGCAACGCGACCCCGTTCCCCGCGACCGACTTGCTGCTGAGCGATTCCTTGAGTGGCCGGCTGGAGTACATCCCCGGCAGTGCCGAGACCGACCGCCCGGCCAACATCGCCGCGACCGACAACGAGGCCGGCTCGGTGACGCTGCGCTTCGAGGTCCCCGGCCCCGTCGGCCCCGGCCAAAGCGGCACGGTCACGTTCAAGGCCAAGGTGCGGTAGGAGTCATGCGGAAAACCGATTTTGCCGCGGAGACGCCTCTGCGTCTCCGCGGCAAAATCGGTTTTGATTGCCGGAACTACTTCAAACTCGTCGGCTTCAGCTTCAGGTAGTGCCCGACGGTGTTCGGTGTCGCGTCCGGCGGCGTCTCGTAGGGCAGGCTCTTCAGGTACGCCACGAGGTCGCCGAGTTCGGCCGGCTTCAGGTGGCTCGTGGTGCCGTGCTTGTCGCCGGGGTTGTGCGTCGTCAGCACGTCGAGGAGCGTTTTCGCCCGGCCGTCGTGCAGGTAGCTGTTGACGCGGTACGCCCCCAGCAGCGTCGGCGTGTCGTAGCGCGGGCCGATCTTCTCCGTGGCCGCGCCGCCGGAGCCCACGTCGTGCAGCGTCTGCGGCTTCTTGGTCGAGCTGTCTGTGAAGTACGGGCCGCTGTGGCAACTCGCGCAGTTCGTCGCCGACGCGAAGAAGGTCGCCTTGCCGCGCTCGGCCTCGGGCGTCAGCTTGCCGCCGGGGGCGTGGGGCGACAGGCGCACGGGGAACGAGTTGGTGTAGACCGCCAGGGCGTCGAGGTCGGTCGAGAGGCCGGCGGTCTTCTGCTCGCTCTCGGCGAACTCCGTGAACGTGTGCCGCGGCTTCAGCGTGGCGCGGGAGAGGCCACGGCCTTGCATCAGCTTGCCGCGAATCGTGTACTCGAAGTCCTGCGACTCGTCGCGGTCGCCGGACCAGTGCAGCGGGTGCGTGTGGGCGGTGCCGAAGAGGTTGGTCGTCTTGCGCTGGCCCTCGGGGTTGCTCCAGACGCGGCCGTCGTGCAGGCCGTCGGGGTGGCACGAGCTGCACGAGATCCACCGGGCCGACCCCATCGGCTGCAACGCCGTCTGGAACAGCTCCTTGCCGCGCCGCCACTCGGCCGTGTGCGCCGGCGTGCAGGCCGCGATCGTGGCGAGCTTCTTACGACACAGGTCGTCGAACACCGCCACCGCGTGGTCGAGGGTGTTGTAGACGTACACCTCGCGGCCGTCGGGCGACACGCAAACTGCACGCGGGTGCCTGCCGACGGTGACCGCGTGGCCGAGGCGCTCCATCTCCTGGTAGTCGTCGTCGATCACCTTCGAGACGTACAGGTCGTTGGTGCCCGAGAAGACGGTGTAGATCTTCGAGCCGTCGGGCGACAGGGCCGACTCCCAGGGGTTGGTGACGACGAAGTTGCCGTCGTAGGTGTCGAGCGCGATCGACCGCCGCCGCTTCTCGCCGGGCTTGGCGGGCGTGAGGTCGCAGAAGCTCACATGGGGGAAGATCGAGCCGCGGGCGTCGTGGGCGGTCACCCGGCTGCGGATGTGGCTGACGTACGCCTTGCCGCGCTTGGGGTGCAGCGTGACGTGCCGTGCGAGGTTGTCCTGCTCCTGCCCCGGCCAGCGGTCGCTCACCTTGCCGCTGACGCGGTCCACGGCGACGAGGGTGCCGGTGTAGAACTCGGTGACGTACAGGGTCGATCCGTCGGCCGAGAGCGCCAGCCCGCGGCAGCCGTTGCCGACGGCGAAGGTCCGCGTGACCTTGCGGGCCGCCACGTCGATTTCGCTGACCGTGCCGGGGTAGTCGTGCGTGACGTAGGCGAACTTGCCGTCGCGCGTGGTGACGACGCCGTAAGGCTCGTCGGCGACGGGCAACGTGTGGACGACCTTGCCGGTGGCGGTATCGACGAACTGCACCGCGTCGTCGCCGTAGACGGTCACGAGCGCGAGGTTGCCGGCCCAGGCGACGCCCTCGGGGTGGTCGCCGACGGCGACTTCGACGAGCTTCTGGCGCGCCTTCACGTCGATCACGCTGACGCTGCCGGTGTCGGTGTTGGCGACGAGCAGCCGCGTGCCGTCGGCCGAGAGGTCGAGCAGGCTGGACGAGGAGCCGGCCGGGGCCGTCGCGGCGACCGCGAGGACGAGGGCCACGGCGAGGGGCAAACGCATGAGGAGCCGTCCGGGGGGAAGCGGGGCGTGCGGCGGAATTATAGCGAGCCGGAAAGCGTGAGCGCCCGGAGTGCCTTAGCTTTCGGAACTCCGGGCGCTGACGCTTTCCGGCTCGCCAGGCGTTATACTCTCCCCATGCGAACACCCCGCGGCGACCACCAGACGCTCTGCGACGGCACCTCACGCCGCGGCTTCCTGCGCGTCGGCGGGCTGGGCTTCGCCGGCCTGTCGCTCGCCGAGCTGTACCGCCGCGAGGCGTCGGCCGCGGTGCCGGTCCGCCGGCCCAAGTCGGTCATCTGGGTCGTCCTGAGCGGCGGGCTGAGTCACCTCGACAGCTTCGACCCCAAGCCCGACGCCCCGGCCGAGTTCCGCGGCGCGTTCGGCACGGTCCCCACGAAGTTGCCCGGCGTGCGGGTCTGCGACCTACTGCCGAAGCACGCGGCGATGATGGACCGGTTCGCCCTGATCCGCGGGCTGCGCTCCGTCGAGAACGACCACTTCCTGAGCGAGGTCTACAGCGGCCTGCCGCGCACCGCCGGCAAGCGGCCGGCGTTCGGGTCGGTCGCCAGCAGAGCCTTCGGCACCGGCTCGGCGCTGCCGCCCTACGTCTGCCTGCGCCGGCCGACCACCGACGAGTTCGAGTTCGAGAAGCCGCACTACGCCGGGTCGCACCACGCCCCGTTCCGGCCTTACGGCGACGCCCTCGACAATCTCGGCGTCGTGAAGTCGCCCGAGCGGCTGGCCGACCGCCGCGGGCTGCTCGCCGGTTTCGACACCATGCGCCGCGACCTCGACCGCGGCGACGCCCTCGCGGGGATCGACCGCTTCCAGGCGCGGGCCTTCGACATGATCTCGTCGCCCAAGGTGCGCGAGGCGTTCGACGTGTCGAAGGAGCCGGCCGGGGTGCTCGAGCGCTACGGCAAGGGCGGTAAGTTCACGCACCAGACCGTTGTGAACCTCAAGTACGACTGGCCGGCCGACGCCTTCGTCACGGCGCGGCGGCTGGTCGAGGCCGGCGTGCGGGTCGTCACACTTTCGCCGGGCAGTTGGGACCACCACAGCGGGGCCGAGGCGCACATCTTCGACTCGTACAAACTCTGCCTGCCGGCCCTCGACGCGAGTGTCACCGCGCTCGTCAGCGACCTGGCCGAACGCGGGCTTTCCGACGACGTGTTAGTTGCGGTGGTCAGCGAGTTCGGCCGGACGCCGAAGGTCGTGAACCCCGGCCCCGGCCGCGAACACTGGGCCGACGCGGGCTGTATTTTGCTGGCCGGCGGCGGCGTGAAAGTCGGACAGGCCGTCGGCGAAACCGACCGCCGCGGCGAGCGCGCCAGGTCCGGCAGCATGACCTTCCAAAATCTGATGGCGACGGTGTACGGCGTTCTGGGGATCGACCCCAAGGCGACGCTGCCAGACTTTGGCGGCCGCCCGACGCACCTCCTCGACGACCCGACGCCGATCGGGGGGCTGTAGGCGAGAATGGCGCAGCCGAATTCCCCGTGGGGGCACCCCTCGTGGGTGCCCGGCAGCGACAGCAATCGTGGTGGGGTAGGGCCGTCGGCTATCGCAGGGGGGCAGCGCAGGCCGGATACCCACGAGGGGCACCCCGACAATTCGCCTGCGGCGGAGCCACGCGAACCTCGCCCCGCGCGGCGTGTCCCTGGACTCGCCGGGTGGCCGCCGCGGGCCGAACTTCGCAAGTTCCCCTTGAATCGCCCCGGCGAGGCCTTAGAGTTCAGGGTGAGTAGTGCGGGTGTAACTCAGTGGTAGAGTACCTCGTTGCCAACGAGGTTGTCGTGGGTTCGAGTCCCATCACCCGCTTTCTTGAAGTGCCGATGTCCTACTCGATAGCCGGGAAGCCCAGCGTTGACCCGCGGGTTACTTCCCGGCTATCGGCGTTTCCTGAATCCCCCCAAGTCCCCTTGCCCCGAGCCGAGACGCATCATGGCCGATGAAACGACCCCCGACACCGACGGCGGCGTGCTCGTCGCGGACGAGACTAGCCCGGCCGAGATGAAGAAGCTGCCCCAGCAGGTCGAGATCACCGACGCCGGGCCGTGCCGCAAGCACGTCAAGGTGACCATCGAGCGCACCGCCATCGACGCGCTCATCGAGGAGAAGTTCTCCGACCTGATGCTCAAGAACCCGGCGCAAATCTCCGGCTTCCGCCCCGGCAAGGCCCCCCGCAAGATCATCGAGCGCAAGTTCAAGAACGAGGTCTACGGCGAGGCCAAGACGCAACTGCTCATGGCGAGCCTCGAGCAACTCGCCGAGGACTCGACCCTCAGCCCGCTCAGCCCGCCGGAACTCGACCCCGGCAGCGTGCTCATCCCCGAAGCCGGCCCGATGGTCTACGAATTCCGCATCGAGGTGCGGCCCGAGTTCGACCTGCCGAGCTACAAGAACCTCAAGGTCAAGAAGCCGGTCCACGACTTCAGCGACGCCGAGATCGCCAAGGAGGGCGACCGCCTGCTCGAGCCTTACGGCTCGCTCGTCCCCAAGGACGGCGCGGACGCCGTCGTCGCACTGTTCGACACGGTCACCGTCGATGCGGTCATCAAGGACGGCGACAAGGAGTTGAACAAGGTCAACGAGATCGCGCTGAAGGTCGAGAAGCGGCTGGCGCTGTCCGACGGCGTGGCCCAAGACTTCGGCACGCAAATGGCCGGGGCCAAGGTCGGCGACACGCGCACGGTGGACATCACGCTGTCGCAGGAAGTCGGCACGGAGAGCCTGCGCGGGGCCAAGGTCCAGGCGGTGTTCACCGTCAAGGAGATCAAGGCGACCCGCAAGCCGGAGCTGACCGAGGCCCTGTACGAGAACTTCGGCGTCCGCAACGCCGAGCAGTACAGCGAGTATGTCCGGGCGCGGCTGAACCGCTTCATGGAGTACACGCAGCGCAACGCCGCCCGCGCCAGCGTGTTCGAGTCGCTGGCGAAGGACGCCAAGTTCGACCTGCCGCAAGACCTGCTCGTGCGCCAGGCCCGCAAGACGCTGCAACGCCGCGTCATGGAGATGCGCAGCTCGGGCATGAACGACGAGCAAATCCTGGGTCGCCAGCGCGTGCTCGAGCAAGACGTGATCCGCACGACGGCCGCGGCTCTGAAGGAGCACTTCGTGCTTCAGAAGATCGCCGAGATCGAGAAGCTCGAGATCGAGGACGAGGACATCGACGCCGAGATCGAGGCCATCGCCGACCGCAGCGGCGAGTCGCCGCGCAAGGTCAAAGCCCGCATGGAGCGCGAAGACATGCTCGAGGCCCTCGCCACCGAACTGCTCGAGCGCCGCGCCCTCGAAACGGTGTTGGCGACGGCCGAGTACGAGGAGTACCCGTTCGACCCGCTGAAGTCCGACGACCAAGACGACATCAGCGTCTCGAACGCGGAACTCGCTCCGAAAGCGGAGTAATCGTGCCTGTCCGGGCTTTTCGAGTAGTTGGTTGCCGGAATTCCCGATACGATGGTGTTGAGTCAACCCGCCTGTCCCCCTTTCCGACCCGGAGACTTTACGATGGTCCGCAAACTGTTCGCGCTGATGCTGGGCGTCGCCATGCTGGGCGTCACGTCGTACGTCGCCGCCGAGGACAAGAAGGACGAGAAGAAGGCCGAGAAGGTCACCCTCGAAGGCAAGCTCGTCTGCACCAAGTGCGAGTTGAAGGAAACCAAGGCCTGCGGCCACGCCTTCCTCGTCACGGACGAAAAGACCAAGAAGGAAGTCAAGTACTACCTGGCCGACAAGGGCGGCAAAGAGAAGTACCACGGCGACTGCTGCCAAGCCCCCGCCGACGCCAAGGTGACCGGCGTGGTCGTCGAGAAGAAGGAAAAGGACGTGGTCAAGCTGACGATCACCGACCCGAAGGTCGAGATCAAGAAGTAGTCACCGACTGCCGAGAAGCCGCCGGCCCTTCGCGAGGAGGCCCGGCGGCTTTTTTCGTAGACCGAACCGGCTCAGGCCGGGTCTGGCGTCGCTCAGCCTAGTCGCTCTAACGCCGTGAGCCACTTGTTGAAGTGGGGGCAGCGGTCGCGGATTACCCCCAAGCCAATCAATGCCGCGACCCCCGTGCCGACGACGACCTTGTCGTAGTCGGGGAACTCCGCGACGATCCGCTTGCTAGGGGCCGTGTGCGAGCCGCCGTCGATCATCTCCAGCGAAGTGTGCTGGTCGGCAATGGCCTGGAGCGCGGCGATTTGGGGTTCGTGCTTCTCATAGAAGTACCGGAACCAAGACGGTTCCGCGAAAAGGTACGCCTCGTACTCGTGGAGTTGGATGTAAGGAATGAACCGGGCGTCGTTGAGGTCGTTGGCGAACGCACTCTCCAAGGCGACCACCCGTTTGTCGGGCAAGTGGGACAATTTCTCGGCCTCCGCCAGCCCCGGAAATTCCTTAGAGATCGCATAGAGATCGATCATCGTCGTGCAGAAGGCGTCGCTAGACTTTTCTTGCGCGAGGGTGCGGCAAATGTCATCCCGCATCGGTACGTACTTGCCGCCGCCGCCGCGGTGAGTTTTCCCTTTTCGCCGACAGTGCGCGACAAGCCGCGGATACACGTAGACACCCCGTTGGGCGAGGTGCGGCCCCAGGACCGTGGCGGCGAAGGTTTGCTCGGTCTGCCCCTCGGCGAAGAGGTACAGCCGTGGCATCAGTGCGGCCCCCCGCCGATGACGTTCTTCTCCCAGACCTCGCCGAGGCTGTAGTCGTCGAGCCACGCCCCCAACTTCGCGGCGTCCGGCCGCTCGAACCGCGACTCTTGACCCACTCGATTGACGACGACGATGTCTTCCGGCTCGAAGTTGTCAAGGAACGCGCTCGACTGCGTACTGACAAGGACTTGCGCGTGGTGGGACGCCCTCTTGAACAGCCCCGCGATGACATTCAAGGCATATGGGTGCAGACCGAGTTCGGGTTCGTCCACGATGATGAGGCCGGGCAGTTCGTCCACCGGCTGCAACAGCAGCGTCACCAGACACATCGCCCGGAGTGTGCCGTCGGAAAGTTGGTGCGGCCCGAACACTTGGTCCGACCCGACATGTCGCCAATTCAGCATCACGTCATGGCTAGTGCCATTCGGTAAAATGACGAAGTCGTCGAAGAACGGCGCGATGAGTCGGATCGTGTCCACGATTCGTCGGTAAACTGTCCCGCCGTTCTCATCGAGAAGACGCAGGAGGAAAGCGGCCAAGTTGCCAGCGTCGTTTGCGAGCGTTCGGTCGTCACCGACATAACAATATTGGCGGACCCGCGCTGTCGGCGCGGTGTCGTGGAAGTGGTATACGCGGCAGTTGTTTAGCAAGTTACGAAGTTCTATCCCCAGACTGTAATGAGTAGCCTTCTTAACGTTCAGGTGAGACTCTTCACGAGTCTCAAGAGATAGAGAACTCCTCCTGGGCGCCTCAACGCCCGGCAGATAAACAGTAAGGTTTTCCTCAGCCAGAATCAACGTGTCCCCGACAGCGTGGGCCAAACACATTTCGTAAGTGTTGACACCCTCGCTTGTATGAAACTCTAACCGAGCCTCAATTTGTGGGGTCACTTTCGGGCCGAAGTGCAGTAGCGATTGCGCGCGGCCGGTCGTGGCGATGTGCAACTGGAGGCGGCCGGCCATCATCTCGTTGAGCAACTTGAAGAACGAGATCAGGTTGCTCTTGCCGGCCCCGTTCGCCCCGATCAGGACGTTGAGGGGACGCAATTCGAGGTCCATCGACTTGATCGACTTGAAGCCGCTCAACACGACTCGGCGCAGCATCTCCACACTTGGCACTCCTGGCTATCGTTCCGCCTTGGAGCGTAGCGGCTCGCGCCCGCGGACGCAAGGAGGGAACGGTCCGCGGGCCGCTCGCCTATAATCCCCCTCACCCCCCGTGCCGCCCTGGAGTGACGCCGTGAACCGCCTCGCCGACGAGACTTCGCTGTACCTCCGGCAGCACGCCGCCAACCCCGTCGAGTGGCTGCCCTGGGGGCCAGAAGCCCTCGCGAAGGCGCGCGAACTCGACCGGCCGATCTTCCTCTCCGTCGGCTACTCGGCGTGCCACTGGTGCCACGTCATGGAGCACGAGTGCTTCGAGAACCCCGCCATCGCCGCCCGCATGAACGACCTGTTCGTCTGCGTGAAGGTCGATCGCGAGGAGCGGCCGGACCTCGACTCGATCTACATGAACGCCCACCACCTGCTCAACCGCGGCGAGGGCGGCGGCTGGCCGCTGAGCGTCTTCCTGGCCCCCGACCTAACCCCCTTCTACGCCGGGACGTACTTCCCGCCGGACGACCGGTACATGCCCCAGCGGCCGAGCTTCCCGGCGCTGCTCACGGCCATCGACAACGCCTGGGCCAACCAGCGCGACCGGCTGCGCGAGATCGGCCAGAGCGTCGTCGGCTACCTGAGCGAGGCTGGTGCGGCCGGGCCGACCGACCGCGTGCCGCCGGCGACACTCGTCACTGACTCCCTGCGCGTGTTCCAGCGCAGTTTCGACCCGGCCCACGGCGGCTTCGGCACGCAGCCGAAGTTCCCGCACTCGGTCGATCTGCGGCTGCTGCTGCGCGTCCACGCCAAGACCGGGTCGGCCCAGGCGCTCGACATGGCGACGCTGTCGCTGACGAAGATGGCCCGCGGCGGCATGTACGACCAGGTCGGCGGCGGCTTCCACCGCTACAGCGTTGACGCCCGCTGGCTCGTGCCGCACTTCGAGAAGATGCTGTACGACAACGCGCTGCTGACGCAGGCGTATGTCGAGGCTTTCCAGGTCACCGGCGACGGCTTCTTCAAGCAAGTGGCGTGCGAAACGCTCGACTACGTCTTGCGCGAGTTGACGAGTCCCGAGGGCGGGTTCTTCTCGACGCAGGACGCCGACACCGAGGGCGAGGAGGGCAAGTTCTTCGTCTGGTCGCTCGACGACCTCGAGCGCGTCGTCGGCCCGGAACTCGCCGACATCGCCGTGCGCACCTTCGGCGTCACCGAGGGCGGCAACTTCGAGGGCCACAACATCCTCTGCCGCTCGCGCTCCGACGCCGACGAGGCCAAGCGGCAAGGCATCACCGTCGAAGACTTCCGCGCGAAGTTGGCCGAGGTCAAGCGGCTGCTGTACGCGGAGCGGGCGAAGCGGGTCGCCCCCGGCCGCGACGAGAAGATTCTCACCGGCTGGAACGGCCTGATGATCGCGGCGTTCGCGCAGGCCGGCGCGGCGTTCGGCGAAGCCCGCTACGTCGAGGCGGCCCGGCGCGCCGCCGACTTCGTGCTGGTGAACTTGCGCGGCCCGGACGGGCGGCTGTTCCGCACCTGCGGCGTCGGCCAGCCGGCGAAGCTGACCGGCTACCTCGAAGACTACGCCTACCTCGCCGACGGCCTGCTGACGCTTCACGAGGCGAGCCAGGAGCGCAAGTACCTGCACGCCGCGCGCGAACTCGCAACGTCGATGCTGACGCACTTCGCCGACACGACGAACGGCAACTTCTACTTCACGGCTGACGACCACGAGGAACTCATCGCCCGCACCAAGGACCTGCACGACAACGCCACGCCGGCGGCCAACGCGGTGGCGGTCACGGTGCTGGTGCGGCTGAACGCGCTGACGCCGGACGCGGCGGCCTCGGCGCAAGTGGCGCGGACGCTGTCGGCGTGCGGGTCGCTCATGGCGGAGTCGCCGCAAGCCGCGTCGCAACTGCTTACGGCGCTCGACCGGCACGCGGCGGCGTCGGAGGAGTTCGTCGTCGTCGGCCCGGCCGGGTCGCCCGAAGTCGCCGCCGCGTTGCGCCACGTCCACGCCAAGTTCCGGCCGCACGCCACGGTGTTGGCGCACGACCCCGCGGCGACGGCCGACGCCCTGTTGCCGCAGCTCTCGCCGATGGCGAACCTCGGCGGCGTGACCCTGTACCACTGCCGCGACTTCACCTGCGAGGCCCCGGCGGTCGGGCTGGCCGCGATCGAAACCGCGTGCCGTTGACGCGGCCGGTTGGCATAATGCCCGCATGATCACCGACGCCGTCCGCCGCTGGGACCCCGAGCGCCACGCCCACCGGCTCGCCCCGGCGGGGGCACTGCTCGCCGTCTTCGGCGGCTGCGTCGGCGGCGTGCCCGGCCTGGTGATGGCAGTCGTCGGCGTCGGCCTGCTGCTGGCGTCGTGCTACTCGCGGCGCGACGGCCTGCTGATCCTGGGTCCGCTCACGCACGCCGAGCTGCTGCGCGCGGCCCGCCGCCGCCGGCCGTGGCTGTGGCGGGCGGGGTACGCGCTGCTCGCGGGGGCCGTGATCCTGGGGAGCATCGAGAGTAACGCGCCGGGGACGCTGGCCTGGTCGCCGCGCTACTACCCGGTCTACCAGATGGCGTACATCAACAGCGCCGTGACGAGTTACCTCGGCGTCGGCCTGGCGATCTACGCCCTCGTCCTGACGCTGCAACTGACGCCGTCGATCGTCGCCGAGGAGCGCGAGGCGAAGCGCTGGGACCTCCTCCTGACGACCGACCTGCGGCCGCGGGAAATCCTGCTGGGCAAGGCGACCGCCCGGCTGCTACTCGTCGTCGAGCCGCTGCTGGCGGTGCTGCCGGTGCTGGCCCTCATGCCGCTGTTGGGCGGGCTGAGTCCCGTGGCGGTGGCGCTCTACGGCGTCGCGCTGCTGGCGATCGTCCTGAGTACGGCGGCGGTCTGCGTCTTCTACTCGCTGTTCGCCGCGACCCCGCAGGACGCCCGCGGCCACGCCATCGTCTGGATGCTGGCCTACTACGGCGTGTCGTCGGCCGGGGTCGGCGTGACGCTGTGGTTCGGACCGTTCTGGCTCGACGCGCCGCTGGGCTGGCTGTTCGCCGGCACCCCCGTGGCCCTGCCGGCGGCGCGAGGGGTGAGCTTCGAGGCGACGCTGCTGGCCGGGCTGCCGCGCTTCCTGGCCTTCCACGCCGGGGTCACTTTCCTCTACGGGCTGATGGCCTGCCGCCGGCTGCGCTTCGCCGTGCCCTGGAAGAAGCAGTCCCGCAAGGAGGCGCGTGCCGTCCGCCGGGCCGAGGCGAGCCGCGGGCCGACGCCGGACGACCCCGTTCCCGCGGCGACGGCGACCGTGCGGCCGCCGATGGGGGACCGGCCGTTGAGCTGGTGGGTGCGCTACGGGCACCGCCGCGGGCCGCAAGGGTACAGCCTCAAGTACCACCTGCGCGTCAACGCGATCCTCTTCGGGTCCGTGGTGGCACTCGTGATGGCGCGCCCCCTCGTTAATAGCCTCGTCCCTCGGCTCGGGTTGTTTGACCGCTTATCCCTGCTGCTACCCTTCTTGACCTGGTTCCTGACCGTGCCGCTGTTCCTGCGGCCGCTGTTCCACGCCGCGGGCAGTATCGCCGGCGAGCGCCAGGCCGACACGATCACCGGCGTGCTGCTGATGCCCCTGACCTCGCGCGAAGTCGTCATCGAGAAGTGGCGCGGCTCGGTCCTGGAGAGTCTGAGCGTGTACTACTTCCTGCTGGCGTTCGGCCTCGCGGCGGCGCTGACCGGCTTCCTGCACCCGCTGAGCCTGCCGATCCTGGCGGTCGTCGTCTGGCCGGGGATGGCGCTCGCCGCGGCGGTCGGCGTCTACTTCTCGGCGACGGCCACGACAGTCGCGCGGGCCAAGCGCTGGACGGCGCTGACCGTCTTCGGCGGCAGTTATCTGGGCGTGATGCTCGGGAGCGCCGTGCTGATCGACCTGGGGGTGCGGGTGGGGGACGGCGGGCTGGCGCTGCTGGCGATCCCGCTCCCCCCGGCGACGACCTTCTTCCCGGCGATGCTCAGCGCGATGACCCGCGCGCAGTTAGGCCCCAACTACGCCGCCTACACCCTGGCCGTCGCCTGCGTGCCGGTCGGCTGCGTCGCCCAGTCGCTCGCGGCGTGGGGCGTGCTGAGCCTGGCCGCGCGGCGCTTCGAGCGGGGTCGCGGCCAATGAGCTTCGTCGGCCCCCTCGCCGCGTGGGAACTGCTGCGCCTCGGCCGCTCGGGGGCGCTGCCGAAGTCGCGCGTCGCGCTGGCGCTCACCATGCTCGTCGCGCTGGCGCTGGCGTTTCGCTCGGCCGTCTCGCGGGCCGGCGGGGAGGAGACGATTGCCCAGGCCAGTCAGGTCGCCGAGAACTACCTGGTCGCCTACCTGGCGGTGCAAATCCTCGCCGTCGTCGTGCTCACACCCGCGGTCGCGGCCGGGGCCATCAGCGACGAGAAGGAGCGCGGCCGGCTCGACTTCCTGCGCTCGTCGATGCTCACGCCGCGCGAGATCGTCCTGGGCAAGTACCTCGGCCGCGTGCTGCACCTGCTCGGCATCCTAACGACCGGCCTGCCGATCCTGGCCCTCGCCACGCTCTTCGGCGGCGTCGATCTGCGGCTGCTCGCCGCCGGCACGCTGGTGACGGTCACGACGGTGTGCGCGCTGGCCGCCTACAGCGTGTCGCAGGCGGTGAAGCGGGCGACCTTGCGCGACGTGATGGTGACGGTCTACTTCAACCTGGCCGCGACGACGCTCCTCGGCGGCTGCTGCGGCTGGGTGCCCTTCCTCAGCGGGCTGTCGCCCCTCTGGGCAATGGTGTGGCTGTGGGCCACCAACTTCGCCCCTCAGAACGCGACGCTGTTCTGGGCTAACCTGCTCGGTGTCCTGGTCTGCCACGCCGTCGTCACCGGGTACGCCCTGCGGGCCGCCGTGCGCGACCTGGCGGCGATGTCCGGCGACGCCCCCGGTATCCCGCCGGCCCCGGCCGTCGCGTCCGCGGAGCGTCCCTTCGTGCCGATGATGCTCGGCGGCGACGACCCGTTCGCCTGGCGGGAGCGTCACTTCGCCCCGCGTTACTTCGCCGACCTCGGCGACACGGCCAAGCTGTACCTGATCGTCGGCGGGACGCTCCTGGCCGTGTTGGCCGGCTGGCTCTTCGTCGTCGCCTTGATCGAGCCGCTGACCGGCGGCAACTTCTCGCTCCCGGCCGTGGAACTCGCGGAACTCGCCTCGACCGGGGTCACGCTCGTCCTGTCGCTGCTGTCGGCCGTCCGCACGGCGTCGAGCGTCGCGGCCGAGCGCGAGCGCGACACGCTGACGCCGCTGCTGGTGCTGCCGGTCAAGCGGCGCTCCATCCTGTGGGCGAAGTGGTTCGCGCCGCTGCGCTGGTCGCGCTATGCCCTCGTCGGCGTCGCCGCCGTCGAGTATTGCGTATCGTTCGCCGGCGGCGTCACGCCCCTCGCGGCGCTGGCGGTGGTGGCGCAAGTGGTCGCGGCGTTGCTGCTGGCGAACACGCTCGGCCTGTGGCTGAGCGTGACCTGCCACACCGCCACCCGCGCCGTCGCCTGGGCGCTGCTGACGCTGTTGACGCTGGGCGTCGCGCCGCTGTTCGTCGCCGGGGCGGCCGGGTTCAGCCCGACGGCGGGGGTGTGGCTGGCGCACCAGTCGCCGGCGGTGACGCCGGTCGCGCTGCAACTGCTCGCCGCCGGGGTGCTGGGGTGGTCGGCGGTGCGGCGCTTCGAGCGGTACGGGCGGTAGGCGAGCCGGAAAGCGTTAGCGCCCGGAGTCCTGACAGCGAAGGACTCCGGGCGCTGACGCTTCCGGCTCGCCGGGGTCACAGCGGCGCGGGCAGGTCGCGGCGGGTGAATACCACCAGCGCGAAGGCGTAGCCGGCCAGGCCCGCGCCGAACAGCACCGCCAGCACCGGCACCTCGAGCAGCGGCCGGCCCGGCGTGAACGCCTCGCCGTAATCGACCAGCCAGTCGTTTTTGAGCCAAATCTTCTGCGGCTGGTAGTAGAAGAACACCGTGAACGGCCGGGCGAACGCCGCCGCCTCCCAGAGCTGGCCGACGACGTTGACCGTGAACATCGCCACGCCGGCGAGTGTGGCGACGCCCAGCGAGCGCCAGCGGTTGCGGCCGACCGACGACACGGCGATCGCCAGCCCGCTCGTGGCGAACAGCAGCGCCGCCAGGTTCACGAGGGCCAGGCCCTGCCGGTCCGCCGAGACTTGGAGCGTCGGCGGGCCGGCCTTCACGAACGCCTGGAACGCCGGCGGCAACTTGCCCAGCGATGAGTAATCGACGACGAACGGCCCGACGAGGTACAGGCCGAGTTGCGTGCCGGCGTACACGCTCAGGCACAGCGCAGGGATCACCAGGCAATCGACGAGGAGGTGCGCCAGGATCAGCCGGTTCCGCGGCACCGGCTGCGACAGCAACAGCTCCATCGTGCCGCGGTCGAGTTCGCCGGCCACCGCCCCGCCGGAGCGCCCCACGGCCCACAAGCACCCGAGGATGATCACGACGGGGTGCAAGAGGGCCACGGCGAGGAAGTCGTTCGGCTTGTCGAACTGGATCTCGGCCCCGCCCATGACGGCCTGCGACACCTTGCCCGGCCCCTTGAAAATGATGTCCTCGAACGCCTCCTTGGGGATGCCCTGGACCTCCCGCAGCGCGTTGAAGAACGGCGCGATCTCGGTCGTGACCCGCTGGGCCACCTTGACCCAGAACGCGGAAAAGCAGAACAGGATCACCGCGACGGCGAGCAACCCCCCGCGCACGTCTTTGAGCAGCTTGGCGACCAGCGTCAACGTCATGAGGACTCTCCGGGGTTGGCGTCATTGTAGAACGCCGCGGGGGCCGGGGGGAAACGGGGAAAGGCTCACCGCCCCGGCGGCCTGCGGACGATAGTGACTTGGTACCCACCGCGGAGGTTTGCCGATGCTGTCGCGCCGCTCGTTCGCCGTGCAAGCCGCCGCGCTGGCCCTCGGGGCGCGGCTCGCCGCGCCGGCCGCCGCGCAAGGCCCGAAGCCGGGGCCGAAGCCGCTCGCGGTGCCGATCGACCCCCCGGCGGCGTTCCTCGACGCCCTCGACCCCAAGTACCGCGACGCGGTGCGGGCGGTCTTGCGCTACCCCACGCTCACCGCCAAGTCGGCCGAGGAGGGCTTCTTCGCGGCTCCGGCGCTCTACGACTGGTTCCTCGACCACCCCGACCGCGCCGCCCTCGCCTGGCGACGCCTCGACGTGCCGTGCGCCGAGGTCCGCGACCAGGGCCACGGCGCGTTCGGCTACCAGGACGAGACGGGGACGGAGGTCAGTTGGCGGGCGGTGGCGCGGTTCGCCGACGGCGTCGTCTGGTACGCGACCGGCAAGGTCAAGCCGGCCGCGCTGCTCCCCGTGGTGCCGGTGAAGGCCGTGGCGATCCTGAAGTGCCCGCGGAAGCCGACCGGCCCCAGTGGCGAGTCGGCGAACTTCGAGGCGAGTGCCACGGTGTCGATCCAGACCGACAGCAAGGCGGCGGCTGCCGTCCTGCGCCTCGTCGGCCCGGCGGCCCCGCGGATGGCGGAGCAGGGGGCCGAGCAACTGCTGCTGTTCTTCTCCGGCCCCAGCCGCTACCTCTTCGACCACCCCGACGAGGCGGCGAAACTGCTCGCCCCGGCGAAGCGGTGAGGGGAGCAAGTTTGGCGAGCCGTCGGCGTGAGCCGGGGGTTTCTCGACGCGGCCAGTCCCGAGAAACCCCCGGCTCACGCCGACAGCTCGCCTAAACCCTCGCCCTCAAAACTTGCGCGTCGTCGGTGACGACTTGGGCGTCCCGAACGCCTTGAAGCCGACGTACAGCGCGTACAGCAGCACCAGCATCGCCACGGCCGTGGCGAGCGTCAGCGTCAGCACGACGACGACTGCCTGCACGTTGCGCCGCGCCGCCGGTCGGCCGTTGCGCGGCTCCGGCGGGCGGGACGGTCGCGCCACCGGGGCCACCGGCGTCACGGGCCGGCTCACGCGGGGCACGACGACGGGGACCGGCACCGCCTCCGGCAGCGACTCGACCGCCGCGACGCGGGGGGCAACCGTCGGCACCGGCAGGGGTGGCGACTCGTCCCAGTTCAGGTCGATCGGCTTGGGCGGCTCGGCCGGCGGGTGCGGCGCGGCGGGCGTCGTGGCGAAGCTCTCGAAGTCGAGCGTCAGGTCGATCGGGGTCTGCGGCTTCGCGTCGTCCGGCATGGCGTTCTCTAAGGGGCGGTCTCGGGGCGGGTGTTCCCGGCATTCTACCAGAAGCGGCCGGGCGGTTGGCGATTAGCGGCGGCCCTTCCACAGCGGCGCGAGCCGGCCCATCTCGAAGCTGCCGCCCGCGGCCAACTGCCGCGCCAGGAACGCCGCCGCCTTGTCGCCGGGGATGGCGAAGTTGATCGGCGTGCCCTCGATGCCGGCCACGACCACGCCGATGACCTCGCCGCGCGTGTTCGCCACCGGCCCCCCGGAGTTGCCGTGCGTCATGCCGTCGGCGACCTGCACCAACTCGACGACGCACTTCTCCTTGCGCAGGCTCGACACGGTCGTCTTGTTGACGGAGATGTTCAGCCCGAGCTTCTCGCCGAGGGGGAAGCCGTAGATCACGACCTCCTGCGTCTCGACGAGGTCGGCGGTGCGGCCGAAGGTCAAGGGCGCGGGCAGCGGGGCACCGGCGTGGTCGGTGCCGTTGACCCACAGCAGCGCCAGGTCGTCCTCGACGCTGACGCCCACGACGCGGGCGACGTAGGTCTTCTGGTCGCCCTCGCCGCTGTGGACGACGACCTCGACGCGGGTCGGCGGCCTCACGTCCTTGGGGCCGAAGCCCAGGACGTGGGCGTTGGTGACGACGTACCCGGCCGGCCCCGCGAAGAAGCCGCTGCCCGACGCGACCATGGTCCGCGACTGCGTGCGGATGTACGTCGTCGAGCCTTTGACCCGCTGGATCGCCTGCGCCGGCGTGCCGCTCAGCAACTCCGGCGCGACCCGCGCCTGCGCCGACGCCGCGACCGGCGCGGGCGGCCCCGCCGCCGCCGGCGCGTCGGGCGTGGCACTCAGCGGCTGGGCGGGGGACTCAACCTTCGCCGCCACCGGCGCGGCCGGGCCGTCGCCACTGCGCTTGAGCGCGACGGCGACGACCGCGAACAGCACTAGTAGCGCCAGTGCCCCGACGCCGCCGAGGACGTAGACCTTTGGCGAGGTCCGCGGCTCCTCGGCTTCCGCCGGCCGGCGTCGCCGCGGGGCCGGCAAGTCCGGCGCGTAGCGGGCGACGAGTTGGGACGACGGCCGCGCGACCGGCGCGGCCACGGCGACCGGCACGGCGACCCGCAGGACCGGCCGTGCCGCGGCCGGCGGGGCGACTGCGGCGGCCGGTGGCGGGGCGACGAACACGCTGGCGCAGTTGCCGCAGCGGACCGGCTTGCCGGCGCGGTCGGCGGGGCAGTCGAAGCGCGCCCGGCAGGCGGGGCAGCCGATCTCGAACGAGGCCATGTCGTCTCCGGGGCGCGAAAAGCGTGCCCCCATCGTAACCGCAAGCGGCCCAAGGATGCGAGTAAAACGGCGCGGGATTTCGTCCGCGCCGTAGAGTGTCGTAACCGCCTTCAGAGTCAGACCCCCCACTGAGAGCCCGTCATGCGGCCTGAAGAACTCGTCGAACTCCTCCGGGTGCGGCCGTTCGGCCCCCTCCGCCTGTTCATCACCGACGGCAAGACCTACGACATCAGCCACCCGGAACAGGTCATCGTGTCGCGCGGCCGGGTCGATGTCGGCCACGGGGTCAGCCCGGACGGGGTCGTCGAGCGCGTGGACCACATCGCGCTGCTGCACATCGTCCGCGTCGAAGTGCTACCGCCCGTCACGGCGGGGCCGGACCAAGTCAACGGGAGTCATTGAGGCGGGCGGCACGCCGTCGTCGGGGCCTCCGAACTAGCCGCGCGTCACGCCTTCGCCAGCTCCGCCACCAGCGCCCGCAGGAACGGCTCCGCGTCGGAGACGATGCCGACGGTCTGCGTCGTGCCGCGGTCCATCAGCTTCGTCACCGTCGCCGGGCTGATGTCGATGCACGCCACCTTCACCCACGCCGGCAACAGGTTGCCGACGGCGATGCTGTGCAGCGTCGTTGCCACCATCAGGCAGAAGCCGACGCCGGGGACGTGCAGCCGCATCGCCGCCTGGGCCTCCAGCGCGTCGGTGATGACCTCCGGCAGCGGGCCGTCGTCGCGGATGCTGCCGCACAGCACCGTCGGGATGTCGCGCGTCACGCACTCGAACATCACGCCCGACGTGAGCTTGCCGGCCGCGACCGCCTGCGGGACGCCGCCGAGTCGGCGGACCGTGTTGATCGTGCGCAGGTGGTGCTCGTGGCCCTCGTCGGTCGGCAAGCCGTGGTCGAGCGACACGCCGAGGCTGGTGCCGTAGAACGCCTGCTCGATGTCGTGGGTCGCGAAGGCGTTGCCGGCGAAAATCACTTGCACGTAGCCGCGGCGGACCAACTCGGCGACGTGCTCGCCGCCGCCGGTGTGGACGACGGCCGGGCCGAGGACCGCCAGGATCTTCTCGCCCGCCGTCTTGGCGTGCCGCATCGCCTTGGCGATCTCGCGCACCGTCACGCCCTTGGGCCGCTCGCTCGACACCGGGCCGGCCATGAACTCGAAGAGGTTCCGCTTGCGGCTCTCGGCCTCCGGCGGGAACACTCGCACGCCGCCGCGGCCGACGACGATGGCGTCGCCGACTTGCACCCCGGTCATCGGCACGCAGCGCACGGCGAGGCCCTCGGGGTCGGCGAGGAGGCCGCAGTCCATCTCCTGGTCCTCGACCTCGACCCACTCGCCGTGCAGCCGGACTTGCGTGCGGAAGTTGGTCGTGCAGTAGAAGCCGTCGGGGAAGCAGCCGGCGAGGTCGGCCGGGGCGAGCCGGGCGTCGGCGGCGTGGACCGGCACCGCCCCGTGCGAGTGGATCTCGGCGAGGATGGTGTCGAGCCGCGCCGGGCTTTGGGCCCGCACCTCGATGACCGCTTCGCTGGGGTCGTCGGAGCGGTCGCCGAGTTTGAGCGAGTCGATGTTGTACTGCCCGCCGCGGACCAGAATCGCATCGACGACCTTCGACAGCAGCAGCGAATCGACGATGTGGCCGGCGAGGACGACCTGCTCGACGAACGGGAACTTCTCGGCCATCGGGGGAGCCTCGGCGTGACGGGGGCCGTCATCTTACGGCTTGAGCAGCACGCCGCGGCCGGGGAACAGCTTGTCGAGTTCGACGCGGATCTCCTTCGTGTCGGCCCCCGCCACGATCGCCGCGTTCGCCTTGTCTTTGAGCGACGCCTCCAGCGACGGCTTGACCCGCTGGAGGGTGCGTAACGCCACGTCGCCGACGACCTCGGCCGGCCGGCCGTCGAGCCGGGCGATGTGCTCGCACTTCACGTCGGCGTAGGTCAGGTCGGCGTCGGTGACGCGCACCCGCACCACGGCCGTCGGCAGGAGGTTGCCCGGCTCGCGCTCGAAGCGCGTCGTCATCTCGCCGTGGACCTTGACCGACACGCGGGCCGTCCCGCGCACCTCGCCGGCGTAGAGCCGGTGCCCCGCCTTCCAGAACTGCTGCTCGTGCGTGAGCCGGACGTTGAGCGTCGTCGTCGCCTCGAAGGTGCTCGTGTTCGGCGCGGGCGACTTCAAGTCCTTGAGGCTAAAGCCGAAGGTGTTGGCGGGGTCCACCGCCTCGACGCGGACCTTCGTCCAGTGGCCGTCGTTGCGGTCGCCGCGCACGACTTCGGGCCGCAGCCGGTGCCACTTGACACCGACGTTGACCTCGCGCTGCTGCCCCCAGTTGTGGCTCGACTCGCCGAGCGGCTGCGGCATCGACTTCAAAAGTAACTCGCGCAGGAACGGCGTCAGCGCCTGCTCGTCGGTCGGAGCGACGGGGTCCGCGGCCCGCAGGTTGGGGCAGGCGAGGAGCAGGGCAAGCAAGAACAGGGGACGCATATGAGTTACTCCCTGGGGCACGAAAAACATTTTTGCCGCAGAGACGCAGAGGTCGCAGAGAGAACCAAAAGCTGATCCCATGTTTTAAACCAAATCTTGGGTTTCGGTTTGCTCTGCGCCCTCTGCGTCTCTGCGGCATAATTCTTGGTCCGAACACTCGCATCCTACGCCGTGTTCGCCCCCGGCGGTGTCGCATTTGTCACGCCAGCCGCAGGCCGTTGGGCAGCGTCTCGCCGAAGAGGCGGCTGGCGTCGTCGGCGGCGTCCTCGACGTGGCCCTCCACCATCGCCGGCCACGCCTCCGGCACGCCGTCGGCCCGCAGCGCCGCGGCCAGGATCGGCCGGGCGTCGTCGGGGAGATCGACGCCGCGTAGGCCGGTCACGCGGGCCAGTTGCGCGATGGCGAAGCCCCGGCCGAGCCGGTCGGCGTCGGTGGCCGGCGTGAGCGCGAGCAGGGCTTGCACCCAGCCCTCGACGATGTCTGGGTGGACGACGGTGTTCAGCGGGCCGTAGAAGGGCTTCCGCGCGCCGAGGCGGGTCAACGCCCAGAAGGCGTACAGCGGCACGGGCGTCCGCTTCAGTTGGGTGAGCAGCTCCTCGCCGAGGCCGGCCTTGATGCGGGCGTCGAGCCGTTCGAGCGACGCCGCAGCCCGCCACATCTCGGCGAGTTCGTTCAGGTTGACTTTCGGCGCCGGCTTGTTCTTCGGCGGCAGGAGCGTCGGCTTGAGCTTGCCCCACAGCACCTGTTGGAGCGACGCGTTCAGGCCCCCCGCGACGCGACGCCAGAGAATCCAGTAGTCGGCCCCGCCCTCCGGCGTCGGCAGCTTCGTCGTCGCGGGGAGGTTGAGCAGCTTCCACAGCGCTTCGACACGGTAGCGGTCGAGCGGGTCGCCGAAGCCGGGTCTCAGGGCGAAGCCGACGAGGTTGTACCACCGCGCCAGGTGTTGCGGCGACCGGGTGCGCTCGGCGGCGACGGCGGCGAGGTCGTCCCAGAGCCGCCGGCACAGCCCCGACGGCCAGTCCGTCCGCGAAACGTCGAAGGCCGTTTCGAGACGCTTCGGCAGTTCGGCGGGCGTCAGGCTGCCCGTCGTGAAACAGCCGGCGACGAGGTCCGACGCGGCGGCGACCCGCTCCTCGGGGAACAGGTCGAGCAGCGTGACGCCGTCGGCGTCGGACGAATCGGGGCGGGCGGTGTCGCGGACGTTGAATTCGAGCCTCCAGCGGTTTCCCTCCGCCGAGACGCAGGAGAGTTCCAGCGTGCCAATCTCCGTACACTTCGCCGCGAGCGTCACCGGCACGCGCTTGACGCCGGCCCGCTTGCCGCCGCGCAAGATGGTGTGCAGCGTCGGCAGCCGGAGCAGTTGCGTCGCGCCGGGGCGGAGGATGTCGCCGGGCATGTCGTCGCCGCGGACGGTGGACGAGTACATCGGGAACAGCACCGGCTCGCCCAGCGCCAGCTCGAACACCGGCTGCGCAATGAGCACTTCGCGGCCCTCTTCGAGTTGCCGCGGCACGACGCACACCACGTTGACGCCGTCGGCATCCGTCGAGTCTTTGGCCTCGATGCCGAGGTAGTACGAGCGCGGGATGCCGCCGCCGATGCGCCGGCCGCCGGACTGCTTCAGGTGCCCGGCGTAGGCCGCGCCCCAGGCGACCGCCAAGTCGAGCGACGGCGTCGTCAGCACCAGCGGCTCCCACGGCGTGCCGGGCGTCTCGAACCAGCCACACAGGACATCGATGAGCCGGTCGCGCAGGGCTTTGGGCGTGAAGACGCCGCCGTTGAAGAGGATGGCGTCCACAGTCGCGCCGGCTTCGACCAGGTGTTGCCGCAGGAACGCCGCGAGGTGCCGGGTCACGGCGGGGTCGGCGACGTAGGGCAGGCCCATCTCTTGCAGGCCGGCGCGGGCCACGCGGTTCGGCTCCGCCGTGTACGGCACCGCGGGGAAGAAGCCGTCGAGCATGGCACTTTGCACGTCGGCCGCCGTGACGGTCACACTCACGCTCGACGCGATCACGCTACGGCCGCGGCCCATGACGGTGACGGGGAACTCGGCCGGCGGGCTGTCGCCCAGCAGGGCCTCCTTGGCCGCGCGGCACGCCTGCACGAGCGCCCCGAACTGCGCCGCGTCGAGCTTGCCCGACGGCAGTTTCGCCTCGACAGTCTTGGCGAGCGCGAGGTCCATGTTGTCGCCGCCGAGCAACAGGTGGTCGCCGACGGCGTCGCGCAGGAACGTCAACTCGCCGGCCTCCACGCCGACGCGGATCAGGCTGAAGTCCGACGTGCCGCCGCCGACATCGACGACCAGGCAGCGCATCCCCGGCCGCAGCTTCCCGGCCTCCGCGGGCGTGTGGGTGCCGAGCCAGGCGTAGAAGGCGGCTTGCGGCTCCTCGATCAGGCTGACGTGCTTCAGCCCCGCGAGTTTCGCGGCCTCCGCGGTCAGGTTGCGGGCCACGTCGTCGAACGACGCCGGGACGGTGAGCGTCACCGGCTGCTCTTCGAGGCGGTCTTCGGGCTTGCGGTTCGGGGCCGCGTTCCAGGCATCGACGAGGTGCCGCAAATACTTCGCGCTCGCCTCCAGCGGCGACACGCGGTTCACGTCCGGCGGTGCCCCCCACGGCAGCAGCGCCGCGGTGCGATCGACGCCGGGGTGGCACAGCCACGACTTGGCACTCGACACCAGCCGGCCCGGCACCTTGGCCCCGACGGCCCGCGCGCAGACGCCCACCACGTCGGTCGCGCCCGGCCGCCACGGCAGGGCAATCGCCCCCGGCGGCAGGTCGTGTGGCCCCGGCAGGTACAGGAACGACGGCAGCAGCGGCAGGCTCTGCAACTCGCCGGGGGCGACGAGCTGCGCGACGGGGAACGTCGTCAACCTGACGCCGCCGGGCGACTTCGCGGCGGTATCGACGAACGCCAGCGCGGAGTTCGTCGTGCCGAGGTCGATCCCTACCATGAAACGTGCCATGCCGTACCTGAGCGGATATCGGGGGTGTCCGTGTCGAAGGTCGTTCTAGGTCTGGACATCGGCGGGGCGAACCTGAAAGCCGCGACGGCCACGAAGCAGGCCGCGTCGGCGAGTTTCGCCCTCTGGAAGAACCCGGACGGCCTCGCCGACGCCCTTCGCTCGCTGTTGGCGAAGTTCCCCGAGGCCGACGAGTTCGCCGTCACGATGACCGGCGAGTTGTGCGACTGCTTCGAGACGAAGCGGGCCGGCGTCGCCCACATCCTCAAGCACGTCCGCGCCGTGAGCCGGTCGCACCCGGTGCGCGTCTGGAGTACCGCCGGGCACTTCGTCGATGGCGAGCAGGCGGCTGCCGACCCGTTGGGAGTGGCGTCGGCCAACTGGCACGCGCTCGCGACCTTCGCCGGCCAGTGGTGCCCTCGCGGCGTCGGCCTGCTGATCGACATCGGCAGCACGACGACCGACCTCATCCCACTCCTAGACGGCCGGCCCCACGCCCGCGGCAAGACCGACCCGACGCGGCTGCGCGAGGGCGAGCTGCTGTACACCGGCGTCCGCCGCACGCCGGTCATGGCGGTTGTCCCGCCGGGCAAAACCGCGGCCGAGTTGTTCGCCACGATGCACGACGCCTACTTGCTGACCGGCGACATCGCCGAGGACGCGGCCGACTGCGACACCGCCGACGGCCGGCCGGCGACGAAGGCGTTCGCCCACGCCCGGCTGAGCCGGATGCTCTGCGGCGACCCGGAGGTGACGACGGCGGGGGAGACGCTTGACCTGGCCCGACTGGCCAAGGGGCGGCAACTCGACCTCGTCGGCCGGGCCTTGCCCCTTCAACTCGGCCGGATGCAGGACTGTCGCCACGATTCGCTCAAGCCGTCGAAGGAACTGCTCATCACGTCCGGGTCCGGCGAGTTCCTGGCCCTCGCCGCGCTGGACAGGGCGTTGAAGCGCCCTGAGAAGCACGTCTCGCTGACGAGCCAGTTCGGCCCCGAGTTGGCGGCGTGCGCCCCGGCCTACGCGGTCGCGGTGCTGGCCACGGAGCGGCCGTCGTGACGCACCCCGATCGGCTCGTCGTCAAGGTCGGCGGCAGCCTCTACGACCACCCGAAGCTCAAGGATGGCCTCAAGGCGTGGCTCGCCGCGCGGCCGGAGGCGCACGTCCTGATCGTCCCCGGCGGCGGCGACTTCGCCGAAGCCGTGCGGCGGCTGGACACGGTGCATGGGCTGGGGGAGGAGGCGTCGCATTTTCTGGCGCTGCTGTCCCTACAGCCGGCCAATTACTTCCTCCGAGACCTTCTCGAAATCGACGAATGGTCTGTTCATAGCTGCAACTGGTGGCTCGATAACTACCGCTCTATTCTCTCCTACGCCAAGCAGTTCTTGCGGCACTACGAGACCCGTCACCCCACGCCGTTGCCGCGGACGTGGGAGTTCACCACCGACAGCCTTGCGGCGTGTGCCGCGCACGACGCCGGGTGCGAACTGGTGCTGCTGAAGTCGGTGGACATCCCGCCGGCGGTGTCGTGGGAAGAGGCCGCGGCGCGGGGCCACGTCGATGCGTACTTCCCGACGCTCGTCGCCCGGCACGGCTTGCGCGTGACGGCGGTGAACTTCCGCGCGGTGCTGGACCGGTTCCCGGCGAGCGGGGGACGGTAGTCCAGTCGTGTTCGGCACGGGACTTGCGCAGCGGGGGCGGATGTGTCATGGTGAGGGCGTTCCGTCCTGGGAGCGCGACCGCCATGACCGATGCCGAAGCCAAAACCCCCGAACCGCTGCAGCGGTTCCGCCTTGTGGAGCGGGCGAACCGCCTGTTCGCACGCCTCCACGACGCCGGCACCGAACGCGACGCCGCCGGCAACCGGGAGTTCCGCTACTCCCACTACGCCTCGCTGATCCTGCTGGGACTCTTCAACCCCGCCGTCCAGGGCCTCCGCGGGCTCCAGGCCGCCTCCACCCTGAAGCGGGTCCAGGCCCGGCTCGGCGTGCGACGCGTCTCCCTCGGGTCGCTCTGCGAGTCGCCGGCGGCCTTCGACCCCGCCCTGCTCGCCCCGATCCTGCGTCAGCTCCTCGGCGACTGGAGCCCCCCGGCCCGCGGGTCCGGCCCCGACCGCCTGCCCCAGGCGATCCCCGACGAACTCGCCCGCCGGCTCGTCGTCGCCGACGGCACGGTCCTGACGGCCCTGCCGCAACTCGTCGCGGCCGCGGCGGGGGCGACCTCGTGGCGGATGCACCTGCAATTCCGCCCCTGGTCGGGCCGGCCCGACGTGCCGACGGTCTCGCCCGACTCGGGACTCGACGAGCGCGACGCCCTGACGGCCCGCCTGGAGGCCGGGTGCGTTTACGTCGCCGACCGCGGCTACGAGCGGTATCGCCTCTTCAACGCGGTCGTGGCCGCCGGGTCGGACTACGTCATCCGCGTGCAGCGCCGGCCGGCGGCGGCGGTCCGGACCCGGCCGCTGTCGGCCGAGGACCGGGCCGCCGGCGTCGTGTCGGACGAGGTCGTGACGCTCGGCCCGGCGGGCCGCCCGTCGCGGGCCGAGGCCCCGACGCACCCGATCCGGCGGGTCGTCCTCGACGCCCGCGAGCCGGGGCGGGAGCACTCGGATCGCCCCGAGTCCGACGACATCGTGGTCCTGACGAGCCTCCTCGACGCGCCGGCCGCGGTGATCGGTGCGATCTACCGCGCGCGGTGGACGGTCGAGCTGTTCTTCCGGTTCCTGAAGCAGGTGCTGGGGCTGAAGCGACTCATCGGCGGCGGGTCGGCGGGGGCGACGATCCAGGCGTATTGCGCCCTGATCGCCTGCGTGCTGCTGACGCACCTCACCGGCGGCCGGGTGACGATGTCCGACTACCGGATGATGTGCCTGTACGTGCAGGGCTGGGCCGACGACGAGGAACTCGAAGCCTACCTCGCCAAGCGCCGCAACAAAGACCCCGCCTGACGGCAACCGCCGTGCCGAACACGACTGGACGGTAGTCCCCCGAGACTTGCCCGACGACAAGTGACTTTCGCGAGTGGGGGCACTCGGGGGACTGTTGCCCCCCGCTCGCCTTAGCAACACCCGGCGGTGCCGCACGCGCTTGCGCCCACGCCGCACAGCTCCTTCGCCAGGCAGTCGGTGTGCTTCGCCCCCAGGTGCAGCAGCAGGCCGCGCGGCGTCGCCTCGGCCGCGGCCACGGGGTACTGCGACACCGCTTCGCCCTCGTACTCCACCTCCACCGGCAACTCGCCCGACCCCAACAGCGGCCCGGCCAGCGCCAACACGCCGGCCAACTTCGCGGCCGTCAAGCGGTGGTCGGTGTCGCCGGCGACCCAGACTTGCAGCAGGCACGTCACCGACGAGCGGCGCGTGCCGCCGCAGTCGATGAAGTCCTTCTGGACGCGACCGACCTCGGTGACGTGAAAGTGCGGCGGCACGAACTCGCCGCTCGGCAACATCAGGTGCAGCCCGCCGGCTGGTGTCGCCGACAGGGCTGCGTGCAGTTCGGTGACGGTCATGGCAAACGCCTCGGTGCGGGAGGGAGTGGGGCACGGCGATTCTATCGGGCCGGCGTCAGGGGTCGGCGAAGGGGCGGGGCCGGCGGGGGGATTCGCTTGCCTCAGTACGCCCAGTCGCTTAAGTTATCGATGAACTTGCGAACCTCGAACCCTCCCCGCCTCGGAGTGACGCCATGCCGCCCGCAACCCCCCGGCCGACTGCGTGGGCCTTCGTCGGGGCGGTCGTCGCCGTCGCGCTCGGGTGGGCGGCCGCCTCGGGCCAGTCGCCGCCGGTGACCGGAAAGCCGCACGTCGCGCCGTTCGCGACCGTGGGGCCGAACCCCATCGCCGGGGCGCTCGCCGCGGTGCCCGACGCGCTCAGTGACGTGATCTACCTGCTGCCCAACGACGCCGCGATCAAGCCGCGCATGGGCTGGGACGACGACCTGCCGCGGCAGTTGGCCCGGCAGGCGGTGTGGGTCGCGGCGCGCGAGGACTTCGGGCTGCGCGTCCTCGACGCCGACCTGGGCGACCCGCTGCCGGCGAAGCTGCCGCCGGACCGGCAGGTGCGCATCCGCGGCCCGGTCTTCCCGCCGCCGCTCGGCGGGGTCTTCTGCTGGGAGTTGACCGTCGGCCCCCTCGCCGCGGAGACGAGGGTCTGGGCGAGCGCCGACATGGCCCCGGTGAACCGCTTCATTATGGACCCGGCCAAGTCGCTGGCCACGGCCGGGGGGCTGTCGCGCGGGGCGCTCTCGAAGGGCCTCGCGGCCGCCCGCTTCGCCCCGAAACCGCGCCAAGCGTCCGACGCGCCGGTGCCGGCCGACGCGGCGGCGCGGCTGGGCGAGATGCGGATGACCTCGCAGTTCGCGGCCGTGCGACTGCTGCACGCGGAGGTCGCCGCCAAGGGCGAGTCGCCGGCCCTGGCCGCGGCCCTGGCGCGGGGCTACGCCGGCCTGGGGCTGCTCACCGACCACCACTGGGGCCTGACCGCCCCCGCCTACAAGGCGCGGGCGCTCGTTTACTCCGAGCGGCTGTCGCTGAAACACCCCAGGTCGATCGACGCCGAGTGGGCGCGGGCCTACGTGGCCGCGCTCGTCGGCCGGCACGACGTGGCCCTGGCGGCCCTGGCGGCCGCGAAAACACTCGCGGCCGCCGACCCCGCCGCCCCGGCCGCGCCGCCCTGGGTCGAGACGATCGACGCCTACGTCCGCTTCGACGCCAAGCGGCTGGCCGCGCCGCGGGCCAAGGCCGACGCGCCGCTGGCGAAGCTGCTGCAGTTCCTGGCCGCCGAGGA
Source organism: Fimbriiglobus sp. (assembly GCA_043744775.1). GTDB lineage: Bacteria > Planctomycetota > Planctomycetia > Gemmatales > Gemmataceae > Fimbriiglobus. The sequence continues at coordinate 57,641 of JAYTUC010000158.1, forward strand.
CCTGGGGGCGGGGGCAGCAACCCTCAGGGCCGCGCGGGTGGCACTGGCGGCCGAGCCGGAGGGTTACATCGTCCGCAACACCGTCTACCGCGTCGGCGGGCTGAGCAACTTGCAGTCCGCGACCCAGGCCGCGCCGAAGGCGTTCGCCGACACGCTCCTGGAGCGCGTCGAGGCGCAGCCGGGGCTGCCGGCCTCAGTCGCCGCGGCCCTCGCCGCCGAGGCCCCGACCGAGGCCGGCCTCTACGCGGCGCTGCGGGCGGCGGGCGACCCGGCCGCCGACCGCGGCGAGCCGTCGGTCGCGGCCCTGGGTGGGATGCTGCGCGACCAGCGCTTCGTGATGACCTGGCAGCGGATGTACTTCATGACCTACAACTGGGGCGTGGACGCCGCCCCGGCCCTCGCCGAGGCGTCCGACGCCCTCGCCGGGCACCCGCTGCTGCCGCTGCTGGAGGCCCTGGCGACCGACCGGCGGCGCGACCCGTCGGCGCACCGCAAGGCCCTGGCCGCCGCGCCGACCGCCGGCCTCGACCTGCGCGCCGTCGAGTTGTACCACGTCAGCCAGGAGGCCGACCCCGACGGCGCGGGGCGCTGGTATCAGTCGGCCACGCACATCAACCACGGCCTCTACCGGGACGTGCTCCGCTACTTCCAGGTCGTGGGCGTGGGCAACGACAACGAGCGCGAGCGCCACGAGGAACTCGCCCGCGTCAGCCCCCTCTCGTCGATGACCGCCGCGGCGCAGGCGGACCTGGCGACGCCCGAGGCGGTCGGCAAGTTGGCCGGGCTGGAGGAGGCCTACCCGGACTCCGCGGCGGTGCAGCGGGCCGTCGGGGCGCGGCACCTCGCCGACAAGCGCTACGACGACGCGGCGCGCTGCTACCGCCGCTGGGTCGAGCTGTCCCCGGACGCCCCGGCGTCGCAGGGGCTGGCCCGCGTCTACCGGGCGGCCGGCGACGACGCCCGCTGGCTGGCGACGATGGAGGCGAGCCTCAAGCTGGAGGACAACGGGCTGGAGCACGCCGCGGTGCGGTTCCGCCTGGCGGAGCACTTCATGCTCAAGAAGGACTTCGCCCGCGCCGCGCCGTACGCGCTGGCCGCGGCCGAGACCGGGGCCGGCTGGGCGATGATTCAGGCCGCCGAGTGCCAGGTCGAGCTCAAGGAGTTCGACTCCGCCAACGCCCTGTACCGGAGGGCCGCGGGGCGCTACGACGGCGAGGCGTTCGCCTGGTACTTCGCCTGCCGGGCGTCGGGCAAGATGGACAAAGCCGGGGCGACCGCGGCGGTCGAGGCCTACGTCACCGACTTGCCCGAGGCCGCGCCGGAGGGCCACCCGTACCAGGCGGCCCGCTTTTACCAGATGACCGGCCGGCCGCGCGAGGCCCTCGTTGCGCTCAAGCGGTTCCACCTCGACCCCGGCCACGAGAGCGTCAACGGCGGGCTGTTCGCCGCGCTGGTCGCCGACGGCGTGAAGGACGCCCCCGCGCGGGCCGCCGCCGTGGCCCTCGCGCTGCGGCCGCACAAGCGACCGTCGGGCGACCCGAAGGTCGCCAAGCTCTTCGGGGGCTGGCTCGAGGCCGCCGGGGCACCGGACGCCGCGGCGGTCGAGGCGGGCCTGAAGGGCCTGACGCCGGCGGACCGCGCTGACGCCGAGCTGTACGCCGGCTGGCTGCTGCTGAACCGCGGCGCGGGCGACCGGGCGGTCGAGCAGTGGCGGCGCTGCCTCAAGGCGGAGGGTGGCACGAACTCGATCAAGACGCACGCCAAGGCGTTCCTCGAAGACCGCCTCGGGGCCGACGACTAAAAGCGGGGTCGGGGTCGGAGGCCTCGCGAGGGCGTTGCGCAGGCCGGGCACCCACGAGGGGTACCCCTACGGTTCGCCTGCGGCGGGGCCGAGGGCCGATCCCTGCGGCGTGGCCGGCGCAGCCGGTTCTTGTAGGGGCATCCCCTTGTGGGTGCCCGGCCCGCGCAACGCCCTCGCGGAGCCGACGACAGCCCCCGCAGGTGGCCACGACACCTTCACGAACACCGCCCCGCCAACGCGCCCGGCCCGGCGGCGACTTTGCGCTTGCCGCCGCAGCCACCCCCGGCGACGATAAGCCTCCGAGTCCCCCGGCGAAGGTAGCGACGATGATGACCTGCCAAGACTGCGGCGTCGAGGCCGCGACCAAGTACGTCTCGTTCCACCAAAACATCGGCGTGCTGGTGATGCGCTTCTCGAGTTCGATCGAAGGCCACTTGTGCAAGTCGTGCATCCACAAGCACTTCTGGAAGATGACGGGGACGACGTTCTTCCTGGGTTGGTGGGGCACGATCTCGTTCATTGTCACGCCGTTCTTCCTGCTCAACAACGCCGGGCGGTACGCGTTCTGCCTGGGGATGCCGGGGGTCGGGTCGGGCGCGGTCGCGCCGCGGCTCACCGACGAGACGGTCGCGCTGCTGACCCCGCACGCCAAGCAGCTTTTCGACCGGCTCGGCCGCGGCGAAGAGCTGAGCGACGTGGCGGCCTCGACGGCAGTCCTTGCCGGCGTGACGCCGGGGCAGGTCATGCTCTTCGTCCAGGCCGTCGCCCGCCAGTCGTCGTGACCGGAGGCGGGGGGCTGAGTGTCGTGAATCGCGACACTCGCCTCGGCACGCGCCGAGTTCCCCCTGGCCGGGGCCGGCCGAAGTCAACTACCATACCGAGGACTCGGGGCAACCCCGGACGCCCCCGCCGCAGTGGAACCCCCATGACCGAGCCGCCGTCGCCGTCGCCGTCCAAGACGCAGATGGTCCCCGTCACCCCGTTCTACCGCTCGAGCGTCACCGACCGGAACCTTGACGCCCTGCTGCACACCGACCTGCACGCCCGCGGCGACGGGGTCTGGGATTGGGCCGCGCTGCCGGTGGCCGACCACCGCTACGCGATCGGCGACTTCATCGCCAGCGGCGGCATGGGCAGCCTGTACGCCGCGACCGACAAGGTCCTCGGCCGGCGCGTGGCGGTCAAGGTGTTGCGCGGCGAGCAACTGAACGACCCCACGGCGGTCGTGCGGTTCCTGCAGGAGGCCCGCATCCACGCGCAGTTCCACCACCCCAGCATCCCCCCGCTGCACGACGTGGGCCGGCTGGAGGACGGGCGGCCGTTCATCGCCATGAAGCTGATCCGCGGCCGCACCCTGACCGACGCCCTCGGCGGCGAGCCGGCGGCCGACCTCGACGCGCACCTCGCGCTCTTCGAGAAGGTCTGCCAGGCCATCGCCTACGCGCACGCCAAGGGCGTCGTCCACCGCGACCTCACCCCCGGCAACGTGCTCGTCTCCGAGGGCGGCCGCGCCCAGGTCATCGATTGGGGCCTCGCCAAGGTCCTGGCCGCCCCGCAGGCCCGCGCCGCCGGGGCCGACCCCCGCGACGACCACGGCACCACGCAGATGGTCGTGGCCAATCTGAGTCACACCGCCGAGGGGCTGGCGATCGGCACCCCGGCGTACATGTCCCCCGAGCAGGCCGGCGGCGTCGCGGAGGCCACCGAGCAGAGCGACGTGTTCGGCCTCGGCGGCGTGCTGTTCTACGTCTTGACCGGCCGGCACCCCCACAAGGGCCAGGTCGCGACGATCCTCAAGCGCGTCCGCTCCGGCGACCTGGCGTCGGTCCACGCCCAGCTCGACGCCTGCGGCGGCCCGAAGGGCGTCGTCGCCCTGGCGAAGGCCTGCCTGTCGCCCGACGCCGACGACCGGCCCAAGAACGCCGCGGTGCTGGCGCGGGCCGTGGCCCAGTGCCGCGCCGCCGCGAAGGCCCCGCCCCGCCGCCGCGGCCTGTGGCGCAGGCTGTTCGGGGCGAAGGGGGCGTGACCCCTTGACCCGGCGGGACCTGTCGGGGACAATGGCCCGCCGCCGGCTCGCGGCTCCTGGCGGGGTTTCCCCTGGGGCGAGTCGGCCGAGGGTCGCCGCGATGAAAGTGTTCCTCTGCCTCCTCGCCGCGACGACCCTCGCGGCGGCCACCCGCGCCGCCGACGACGAGGCGGCGGTCGCGCAACTCGAGAAACTCGGCTGCAGCGTGAGCCGCGACGACGCCAAGCGAGTCGTCGGCGTCACGATCCCGTCGGGCAAGTCGGTCCGCCCGGCGGACCTCAAGCCCCTGAAGTCGTTCGACAAGCTCAGCCGGGTCATGGTGTACGACAACGCCGCCGTCACCGACGCCCACCTCGTCGAGATCGGTGCCTGCGCGGGGCTGAAGAAGCTGAACCTCGGGCGGACCAAGGTGACGGACGCCGGGCTGAAGTCCGTCGCCGGCCTCGACGCGCTCGGCGACCTGAACCTGTCGGGGACCAAGGTGACGGACGCCGGGCTGAAGCACCTGGCCGGCCTGCCGGCCTTGGAGTCCCTGATCCTCGACGGCACGGGCGTCACCAACGCCGGCCTCAAGAGCCTGGCGGGCCACACCGCGCTGAAAACCTTGTGGCTCGCCAACACCGCGGTCACCGACGCCGGCCTCAAGGAGTTGGCGGGCCTCACCGGCGTCGTCAGCCTGGACCTGTCGGGGACCAAGGTGACCGGGGTCGGCCTGAAGGAGCTGACCAAGATGGAAGGCATGGTGCGGCTCGAACTCAGCCGCGCGCCCGTCACCGACGCCGGCCTGAAGGCCCTGCGCGAGTTCCCGAAGCTCAGCGACTTGCACCTCAACGGCACCAAGATCACCGACGCCGGCCTGACGCAGGTCGCGGCCTGCCCGTCGCTGGGCTTCCTGGTCCTCGCCGACACCGCCGTGACCGACGCGGGCCTGCTGAAGCTCAAGCCGCTCACCAAGCTGAGCGACGTGAACGCCCTGGGGACGCGGGTCACCAAGAAGGGCGCGGACGAGTTGAAGGAGGCGCTGCCGAAGTGCAAGGTCGCCGTCAAGTGACGCCCGGAACGCTGGCCGCCTCCCGGCTGGTCCTCGCCGGAGACTGGCCCCGGCCCGAATGAGACGCGGCGTGGGCACACCTACAACCGGGGGCGGTCACCAATCCCTAGCCCGGTCCTGGTAAGTGTCGCACGGCCGCAGGAGGGGGTTGCCGGCTCCGCGAATTGGAGCGCAGGTGGGGTACCCACGAGGGATACCCCTACGGTTCGCCTGCGGCGGAGCCGAAACTGACAGCTCGGCAAGGCTAAATTGTGCGAAGGGGCATCCCCTTGTGGGTGCCCAGCCTGCGCTCCCTGACTGGGCTGCGAAGCGCTGTGCCTCCAGGGGTGCCCCTCCAAGCGTGGGCGAGTCCGAGTTCACGCCGGTTCGAGGCTCGCCCGCAAGCCCTTCGCGGCGAACTGCTCCACGTACAGTTCCGCCCGCTCCAGGTGCGTCTCCAGCACCGACGCGCGGCCGGCGTGGTGGGCCTGCCACATCCGCGACATCGCCTCGGCCTCGCCGTAGTGCGTCAACTCCCGCAGCGCCGCCGCGACCGCGAGCAGGCCCTGCCCGGCGACGCGGTGCAGCACCACGCGGTAGCGCACCAGCGTCGGTAAGCTCTCGGTCGGGCGGGGGTCGTTGTTGTCGGGGTCCCAGGACTCGGGACCGCGGAAGGGGGGCGGCATCGACATGGCAAGCCTCTGGAGAGGGGGTGCCGATCGGTTCGTCAGGCCCACCCCACGCCCCAAGGCGACGGCTGCAGGCCTATCAATTGTAGACCGAAATGAACGCGGCGTCACGGGGCAAGGCAACGGTTTGCAAAACCGTCACCCCCGACCCGGCCGGTTGTGACGCCCGACGACTCACCAGGCCTTGCCGACCGCCTTGCCGGCGAGGTCGTAGCCGTCGGCCGCGGTCACCTTCACCTTGACGAAGTCGCCCGGCCGCAGGTTCTTGCCCTTGACGCGGATCAGGCAGTCAATCTCCGGGCTGTCGGCGTAGGTGCGGCCGCGGAAGTGCCCGGCGAACTCGGGGTCGGCCGCGTCGATGACCACCGGCGTCTCGTCGCCGACCATCGACTGCGCGAAGTCGAACGCGACCTGCTGCTGCACCGCCATCAGCTCGTCGCGGCGGGCCAGCTTGACCTCCTCGGGCAGGTGGCCGTCGAGCTTCGCCGCCGGGGTGTTCGGCTCGAACGAGTACGGGAACACCCCGCAGCGCTCGAAGCGGGCTTCGGTCAGGAAGCGCTTCAACTCGTCGTGCTGCTCTTGCGTCTCGCCGGGGAAGCCGCTGATGAATGTCGTGCGGATCGCCAGCCCCGGCACCCGCTCGCGCAACTTGTCGAGCAGATCGACCGTCTTGTCGCGATCGACCCGGCGGACCATGCGCTTCAGCACGCTGTCGTTGATGTGCTGCAACGGCATGTCGAGGTACGGGATGATCCTGTCCGACGTGGCCAGCACCTCGATGAGGTCGTCGCCGAAGTGCTCGGGGTAGGCGTACAGCAACCGAATCCACTGCAAGCCTTCGACCTTGTTCAACTCCGTGAGAAGCTCGGCGAGCCGGGGGCGGCCGTACAGGTCGAAGCCGTAGTAGGTGGCGTCTTGGGCGACGATGATGAGTTCGCGCACGCCGTCGGCGACGAGTTCGCGGGCCTCAGCGAGGACCTCTTCCATCGGCTTGGTGACGTGCTTGCCGCGCATCTTGGGGATGGCGCAGTACGTACAGACGCGGTCGCAGCCCTCGCTAATCTTCAGGTAGGCGTAGTGCCGCGGCGTGATGCGCAAGCGGGCGGTGTCTTCGAGTGCCCGCACGGGGACCGGCCGAAAGACACTGCGCTGCTCCTCGATGTGCCGGGTGGCGCGATCGACCGCGGCACTAATCTCTTCGCGGCCAAAAACACCGACGATCTGGTCGATGCCGGGGACCTCTTCGAGCAGCATCTCGCGGTTGCGCTCGGCCAAGCAGCCGGCGACGACGACGGAGCCGACGCGGCCGGACGACTTGAGCGCGAGCATCTCGCGGATGACGCCGA
>JAYTUC010000159.1:0-6645 GCA_043744775.1 Fimbriiglobus sp.
AGGATGTGGTAGCGGCCAGTCGTTGGTGGGACCGGCGTCCCGTCGGTCGGTGGCATCAAACCGACCGGCGGGACGCCGGTCCCACCGCTACGGTCCCACCGCTACGGTCCCACCAACGACTGGCCGCTCCACCAAACTGAACTCTGCTCTAAACCGGCGGTTCACTTCTTCCGGTTCTTCGTCAGCACAATGGTCCGGCCGCTGTTGCGGAAGGTGACGTCGCTCATGTAGTAGCGGATGAGCAGCAGTCCGCGGCCGCACGGGCGTTCGAGATTTTCCGGGGCGGTCGGGTCCGGCACGTCGTCCGGGTTGAAGCCCGCCCCCTCGTCCGTGATGCAGACGGCAATGGCCTCCGGCGTAATCTCCAGCACGACGACGACGGACTTTTTTCGGTCCATCTGGTTGCCGTGCTTGATCGCGTTGACCAGGGACTCCTCGACCGCCATCTTGACCGCGAAAGCGTCCCCCTCGGTGAAGAACAGCTTGACGGCCGCCTCGATCTCCTCTTGAACGCGCCGGGCCGCTTCCAAGTCGGACGGGATCACGAACTGTTGAGCCATGATGTGATTCACGGGGTGCCTTGCAGGCGAAGGGCGCCGGGCCGGGCGCGTCAGAACGCTTGCAGGGCGGACTGTTCGTCCCCCATGATGGTGAACAGCTTGTCCAGCTTGGTGATCTCGAAGACCTCTTTGATCTCCTTGGTGATGTTGCACAAGATGAGCTTGCCGCGGACGGCCTGCACCTTGCGGTTCATCGTGATCAGCTTGCCGAGGGCGGCGCTGGACAGGAACTCCACGTTGCTGAAGTTCAGCACGATCTTGCGGCGGCCGAGTTCGTCCACCAACCGGAAGAGGTCGTCCCCGATCATCTGGATGTTCTGCTCGTCCAAGATTTTCTTGTCGACGAAGTTGACGACCGAGATGTCCCCGGAGTCTTCGACTTCCAACCGGCGCTTGCGAGGAGGAATGCTCATGTGTCCGTCACTCCGAATGCGGGCCGCGAATTCATCACGAGAGGAGAAGTTGCCGACCGTTGAATATGATTGTCGAGGGCCGGCCCCGCGGTGTCAAGCGGCGAGTGGGCGGAAACTTGCTTCCCCCTCTCCACTGCGGAGAATGAGCTATGGGGTGAGGCGATCTTCGGGCCCGAGCCGAGACCTCACCCCCTAGCCCCCTGGTATGTTACGTCAGAGCCTATAAATGGCTCTGACGATTGCGACCTGCGGCGGGTGAGTTCGATACCCCCTTGGCCCGTGAGGCCGTCGGAGAGTGGGAACCCCCGCCGCGTGTCCGCCGCGAAGCCCGAACAGTCACTGGGGGAACACCCCGCATCACCAGGTGGGGCTCGCCACGGCGGTTTTTCGTTCGGAGGGGTTTTCGGCTTTGTTCTCTCATGGGAGTCGTCAGATGAGCGCCACCGAATGCTTTGTCGGCATCGACGTGTCCAAGGACCACTTGGACATCCACGTCCGGCCGGCCGCGGAGGCCCGGCGGTTCGCCAACACCGACGTCGGCCAAGCGGCGGCGGTCGCGTGGCTGCGGGATCGGGCCCCGGTCTTGATCGTGTTGGAAGCGACCGGCGGGTACGAGCGGGCCGTCGTGGCCGCGCTGTCGGTGGCCCCGTTGCCGGTGGCCGTCGTCAACCCGTCGCGGGCGCGGGAGTTCGCCAAGGCCCTCGGGCGGTTGGCCAAGACGGACGCCGTGGACGCCGCCGTGCTGGCCGAGTTCGCCGAGCGGGTCCGGCCCCCCGTTCGGCCGCTCGCCCCGGCGGACGCCGTGAAAATGCAGGCGATCTTGGGCCGCCGCCGGCAGGTGCTGGAGATGCGGACGATGGAGCGCAACCGGCTGGGGACGGCCACCGACCCGGCGGTGCGGAAGAGCATCGACGCCGTGTTGCGCGTGTTGGACCGGCAGGCGGACCACGCGGACCGGGACCTGACGGCGGCCATCGAGGCCAGCCCGGTCTGGGCGGCCAAGGACGCGTTGCTCCGGTCGCTCCCGGGCATCGGGGACGTGACCAGCCGGACGCTGTTGGCCGAGTTGCCGGAACTGGGCACGTTGAGCCGGGGCCAGATCGCGGCGTTGGTCGGGGTGGCCCCGGTGAACCGGGACAGCGGCCGGAAGACCGGCCGGCGGTCGATCAGCGGCGGCCGGGCGGAAGTGCGGTCCGTGTTGTACATGGCGGCCCTGACGGCCCGCCGGTACAACCCGGTCCTGAAAGCGTTCGCCGCCCGCCTGACGGCGGCCGGCAAGCCGTGGAAAGTGGTGCAGGTGGCCGTGGCCCGCAAGCTGCTCGTCATCGCCAACGCCATGCTCCAAAAACAACGGCCGTGGTCCCCGGAAATGGCTTGACAAACAACACAGTCACTCTCCGCGGCGGAGAGGGGGTTAGGTAAATCGCCGACACCCACGCGGAAACGGCTACACCCGCCCGAACGCCGCTCTCAGTAATGGCATACCCAATCGGCAGGGATCGGCGGCGGATTGTTCAGCCGGCCTCGGACAGCCGGCCGTACATCATGCGCATTTGGATCTTCTCGCTCAACGCGGCGCACTGCGAGAGGAAGATGGCGAACAGTTGGTCCCCCCGGACCTTTTCGCGGGTCAGTTCCTTGAGCGCCTCCTGCTTGATGTGCGTCACCCGGCGGAGGAAGGGGCGCAGGGACTCCGGGTCCGACACCTCCATCTGTTCCAGTTCGACGGCCAGCGTGCGGCCGATGAACTCGTCGAGCTTCTGCTTCTGCACCAGGTCGGCCGCGGCCGCGATCCGCTCCCGGCGCCGGCGGAACCAGCCCCAGATCAAGAGGGCGACCGCGCCCGCCCCGAACGCCGCCTCCTTGGACTTTCCGACGAGTTCCAGCGCCCGCGCCAGGCGGTTGATCCGCGCCGCCGGGTCGTGGTACGCCGCCACGCCGGGGTGCATCACGGCGGCGTCGTAGTCCCGGGCGGCCTTGGCCGACGGCATGGCCGGGTACGCGGCCCGCAGGTCCGTCTCGTAGAGTTCGGCCAGTGTCGCGCGGACCAGCTCGTCGGGCGCGTCCGCGCGGGCCGTCAGCAGCGCCGTCGCCGCGACCGTCTCGACCGGGTCGCGCGGCACCGGCGGCCGGCCGGCGTAGAGGCCGCGGGGGATCGTCGTGGGGGTGAACCACGGGTGGCGGGCGGCCAGCCCCGCCGGGTCGGCGAGTCCGACCAACTCGCCGCCGCCGCGCCGCAGGGCGGCCTCCAGGGCCGGGTTCATCCAGCCCGTGGTGATCAGGACGGCGTCCACGGTCTCGTCGGCGAGCGCGTCGAACGGGTCCTCCGCGTCCACGACATCCCCCGGCGAGACGCCGTAATGCGCCAGCACGGTGTGGGCGTTCTGGCGCATGCCCGAGCCGCGCACCCCGAGGGCGACCCGCTTGCCGGCCAGATCCGCCGGCGAGGTGATCGCCTTGCCCTTCCCCTTGCGGACGAGGAAGTGCAGTGGCTCGGGGAACAGCGGCGCGACCCCCGCCACGCCCTCGGGGGCGAGCGACGTGGTCTGGATCAGCGCGAGGTCGGCCCCGCCGTCGCGGAGGAGGCCGACGTTCGCCTCGGTCCCGGCGGTCTCGATGACGCGCACGGGCCGGCCGGTGCGCTGTTGCAACCGCGTCGCCAAGTCCTGAGCGAAGGCGTGGTACAGCCCGCCCTGCTTGCCGGCGGCGATGCGGATCTCGGGCGGGAGCGTCGGGCGCGAGGCGTACCAGAAGGCGCAGCCGATCAGCGTTGCCGAGGCCGCGACGGTGGTAAGGAGGCATCCGACCCGGGACATATGCGTGTTCCTGGATGACGGCGGGGCCGTCGCCGCAGTGATATTCGCCGCCAAAGACGGGGCATTTTGGCCAGTCGCCCCGACAGTCCGCCCGGCTGATCTGCCGTCCGGCGGCCACCGTCGCGGAGCGACCGCACCCCGCGGCATCGCCGGCTGGCCGCTACGGCCGGACGAAGCGCGCTTCGCCCTTCTTGTTGTTGTACTCGAAGGTGAACGTCAGCCGTTCGGGGTCGGCGCTCTCCGGCGTGAAGGTCAGGACGGTGCCGTTGCCCCACTTCTGGTTGGGCTTGACGGTGAAGACCTGGGTGCAAGACAGAGCGCCCTTCGCGAACTGGCAGTCCCGGCCGACACACTGCCCCAGCGCGCGGTTGCCGGCGCCGGCGAAGTAGCGCCCCGTCACCGACCACTGGCCCTTCACCTTGGCAATGGTCCAGCGCTCGACCATGCCTTCCGAGTCCTTGCCGTCCATCTGCCACTCGCCGACCAGTTCGAACCCGTCGCCGATGACGGCGGCCTTGCGCTCGCGCTCGGCGGCCTTGGCCCGGGCGTCGTCCTTGGCCTTGGTGTAGGTCTCGACGGCCTTGACGAACTCGGCGTTGAGCAGGTCCAGGGCGGCGTCGGCCGCGCGCCGGTAGTCCGCCGCGGCGGTCTTCATCGCGGGGGCGGCGGGGGCGGCCGCCGTCTGCTCGAACGCCGCGCGCTCCTTCTTGAGGGCGTCGAGCGCGGCCAGCTTCTTGTCCGTGGCCAGGGGGCCGGCCCGGGCGTCGTCGGCCTTCTTGTCGAACTGGGCCAGCAGGGCCTCCGCGGCCTTCTTGAGCGCGGCCGCGTGGGCGCGCTTGGCCTCGGCCAGCCGCTGGGCCACGTCGTCGGTTTGGGCGCCGGCCCCGAGGGGCAGCGCGAGGGCGGCCAGCGCCGCCCAGATCATCGCCGTGTGCATCGCATGCTTTCCGGAATGGTGAAGGATGAGGCCCGCCGAACTACGGGCGGCCCGCGCGACGCGCGTGACGGGGAATTATCCCCCGCCGCGGCGAGAAGGTCAACGCTCGGCGGGGCTGCGTGAGGAAGTTCTTGGGGCGGAAACATACTTGATGTCCCGCCACCCCACTCTGACATCCTCCGCCGCCGAACGAACAAATAAGTTTAGGCGCCGGGGCCGAAGCGACTGATTCCACATGACGAGGGCTGAGGCCCCCGGTCCCCTGCAACGATTATTGAGAGCGGAGTTCAGGATGTTGCAGCGGCCCGTCAAGCCGACCGCCGGTCCCACGCTACGGCAATATGAACTCTGCTCTCGTTCGGCCTCCGGATTGCACCGCCCCGCACCCGACTTGATCGCCCGCGTTCAGCGCCGGCGTCGCAGCGACCCGGTTTCGACCGGCGCGAAGTCGGGGTACAGCGACGCCGGATACCACAACTTGACCTGCACTTGATCGCCGTCGGCCAGCCACGCCTCGACGAACCCGCCGCCGATTCCGCCGCGAAGGATCAACTGGTTGTCGCGGAACTCGAACCGCGCCTCCGATACATTCTGCCCGAGCGTAACGCGGCGGCACGAGCCGTCATCCCGGAGTTGTACCGCGTACTCGGTCGGCGTACTGCCGCCGCGGGCGTGGGTGTGGGCGCCCTCGTACATTCCGGTCGGGAAAACCCCCTCCCGGCCGCCGGCGGACTTGCTGTTCCCCTTGGGATCGACCTTCGGTGGCCGCGCGGGCGCCGTCTGTTTTGGTTCCGCCCCCGAATTTGTCGGCTGCCCGGCCGCCGCCGCGGGAAACACTCCGGGCTTCAACGCCTCGGCGCGGGCTTTGTGAAATTCGTAGTACTTGGTGGCGGCGACGAGTATCGCGGCCACCAGCCCCACGAAACCGGTGGCAATCAGGATCCAGCGAGGCGTGCCGGACTTCGAATCGTCACCCATTCCATTCCTCCTCGTTCTTGCCGAACGAATCCCCGCAAGCCGTCCGTGCCAGTCAACTGTGACCGGGCGACACGCTCACCCAAGGTGGCTCTGCGATGTCAGGCGTGATTATGGCCATCGACCGCGGGCAGTTCAAGGGCGTTGGCTGCCTTGATCGCCGCTCAATCCGCGAGGCGGCTTTCCACACCATCGACACGGACGGCGGCGCCCTCGCGGCGTTGTTCGCTGAACGCCCGGACGGCCTGTTGGTCATCGCGGCGTCGGCACGGAGCGGTTTCTGGGGCGCCCCGCGAGTGCGACCCCGGTGCAAGAACCGCCCCGGTGCTGCGTGTGTGAGTAGGTCGATCAGCTCGGAAAAGGTTGAATAAACGCAACTGCATACGTCGTTAAAAAAGACGTGCCCGGAATCGCTACGTTTTATTCAAGTCGGATGGGGCATAAGACTGTTCGGCCTGCTATGCCCCACTGTACCGCACCGCCACCTCGTGGTAGATGTCCGGATCGACGGCGATCGGCCCGCGCCCGGCGAGCTGGTAGTGCTTCCCGAACTTGCGGATGACGCCGGTCCACTCGGCCAGGCGTGGCGGGACAGGTTGGCCTGTCGAACTGGGGAGGCCGTGCAGGACCATGCTCTCCAGCGTATCGATTGCGTCGAATAGCTCGACCGGCATCCACCGCTCTTCCGCTCGTGGCATCTCGACGGTGTGGAAGATTGCGTGCATTCGTAAGCATATGGCCCGGAGGTCGACATCCGTGAGGCGGGCCGGGTCGAGTGGCCCGCAGACCACCGCGCCGTCGCACACCAGTGGTCTCGCCAGCCACTCCATCCGCCGCGCCTCCACCGCCGAAAGAATCCATGCAAGCCGTCCGCCGGATGGTTACAGTCAAAATTGACCGTTCACTCTCTCAACACAAGGGGCTTGCGATGTCAGACATGATTA
>JAYTUC010000160.1:0-24941 GCA_043744775.1 Fimbriiglobus sp.
GACCAGCGCCCACTGCTCGTCGGTGATGTCACTGGGGTAGGGTTGGGTTCGCATGGGCCATTTTACGCACCCCATCACCCCTTATGGGACAGTCACTAACCCCCCCGCCCGCCGGGATTTCGACTGCCACGGTGTCGGGGCGGTGGGATTTCCGCGGGGGCGGGGCCATTTCCTGCCGATCCGGTGATAGAATTGTCACTGACCCGTCGCCGCGTCGAGAGCCTGGCATGAGATTGCTCGAATCGACGTTCCCCCGCCTGTCCCGGCTCCTCCCGCCCGGCCGTTACTTCGCCGTCGTGTTCGTCGCGGCGCTAGTCGTCGCGCTGGAACTCGTCGGCCGCCTGGCGTGGAACGATGTCCACGACAGCCTGGCCGCGTCGGCGCTGTTGGCGGCGGTGGCCCTGGCGTTCGCCCGCCACAAGGGCCGGCCGTGGCCCGGTGTGCGTTTCGCCCGCCGCCGGCTGGTGCGTCTCTTCGAGCACGTCCGCGGCAACTACGGCGTCGATTTGCGCGGCGACCCGCCGCTGCCGCCGCGCACGCCGTCCGGGGCCTGGCTGACGCTTTTAGGCCTGCTCGCCTGGACGGCCGTCGCCGGGTCGGTCTGGTGGCTCTGCCCGGAGGGCTGGCGTTACCTCGGCGTCAACTCGTCCTACGTCGTTTACCTCGCGCTGCTGGCGCTGCTCTGGTCAGCTCTGCTCGTGGTGATGATCGGGGCGCTGTTCTTCACCGTGCTGCTCTTGGACCGGCAGGTCCACCCCGGCGGCCGCAAGTCGCAGGAGCGCCGCGCCGGCGAACTCGCCGCGTTCTTCGCCTACCTCGTCACCGTGGTGACGCTCGCCCAACTCGTCCCCGTGGTCGCGGTCGTCGGGCTGTGCGGCGGCGTCTCGCTGCTGGCACTCGCGGCCGCCGGCTTCAGCCCCGCCGGCACGCAGGCGATCCTGTGGCGCTCGCGCCCCGGCCGGCCGATTTACTCGGTCCCCCAGCAACGGATCGTCGCAGGCTTTTGCGCCCTCGCGGCCCTCTTCGTGGGCAACCTGCTCCTGAGTGCGTGCGGCGGCCGGCTGCTCACGATGCCGGACAAACTCGACCCCATGCTGATGACCAACCTCATCGGCGTGAGCACCGCGTGGATGGTCCCCGGCTTCGTGGCGATGGCGGCGTTCACGCTGTGGAAGCTCCGCGCCGCCGACCCCGCCAACCGCACCCCGCCCGGCCTGCACTGGACCACCGACCTCCCCGTCGCCTCGCTCAAGGGCTGCCCGCTGTTGGCCGCGCGGGGCTGGCGCGTCCGCCGCCGCGGGGAGGGCCGCCGGCCCGGCGACGTGGCGATCATTCTCGTCGCGCCCGAGCAGTCGGAGGCGTTCGAGTTCCAGCCGACGTGGCCGCTCAAGGTGAGCCTGCGCGACCTCGACAACCCCGACGTGATCGACCGCCTCGCCCGCCGCGACGCCTTGCAGTTGCGTCGCCGGGCCTACCGCGGCCTGCGGACGATCCTCGGCCGGGCTTACGGCCTCAAGAAACGCAAGGGCGGCTACTACCGCTTCGCGCCGCACTGGTGGCACGCCGCGGCCCTGACCTACGAGGAGCCGCCCCGCCGCGCCGACGACGCCCCGACCCCCCGGCACGTCGGGCCGTGGTACGCGAGTGTGTTCCGGCCGCGCGTCCGGCAGCAGTTCCACGCCATGATGCGGGCCGTGCAGATCGACGAAGTGATCGTCGATGACGGCGTGCCGGCGCGGGCGGTCGAGCGGGTGATCCGGGCGCTGTTCGAGGTTTATGACAAGCACGGCGGGTTGCGTCGCGCCGAGAACCACCTGTTCCGGCTGATCCCGCGGGTGCGGACGATGATTCACGAGTGCCAGCCGGACGCCCCGCGCGTCGCCCGGCGGCGCGCCGCCGGCTTCGACGAGAGCCGGTACGTCGAGTTGAGCCGGGCACGCGTCCTGCATGTGTTCAAGGACGAGGGCGACAGCGAGGCGACGGCCGAGATGCCCTTCGACCTGTCGTGGGAGCCGGCCCCGTCGGCGGACTACCGCTAACGCGATGGGTGCGGGGTACGGGGTATCGTCGAAGTCCGGCGGAGGGGCGACCCGGATGGACAGCGTGTGGGTGTTCAACGGCGGGGGTCAATTTCCCTCAGGCGTTTTCACCTCACGTGAGTTAGCGGAGGCGTGGATCGCCGAGCATAGGCTGATCGGCATCCTGACGAATTACCCGCTCGATGTCGGCCTATACGACTGGGCCATCGCCCGCGGGACGTTCAAGCCCAAGCGGCCCGAGCACTCGGAGCCGGCGTTCATCGGGCGATTCAACTCCGCGCGGCAGGACCACCGCCACTACTTTGGGGACACGAAGGACGGACCAGTTGATGAGCCCGAGCATGACGGCAACTGAACTTCTTGGTAAGAGCCTGGGGTTCGAGGCCGATCAATGGTAGAATCTATCGAGTACCCGATACGGCAGGAGGCACCCAATGACCCCCACTCCCGATGACCAACCGCCGGCCTGGACCCCAGTCCCGGTTCCCGTGCACCCTGACCTGCTGGCGTGGGCCAAGCAGACGTTCGACATGGACGAGTTCATGGAAGGCGTGCGCGAGATCCAGGCCACCGGCGGCCACACGCTGGAGTCGTTCATCGCCGAGGTCGAGGCCGCGGCGTGCGGGTCGTGAGCGAGACTCAACCTGCTGATTACCGCGTTTCTTACACGGGCCGGGTGCGGCAAAGTATCCTCGAACTGGCCGCCATCGCCAAAGCGCGAGGCGACGGCAGGGAGTATTTGGCGGCTTTGAAGGAGTTCGACCGCCGACTCCGGATTTACCCGCAGTTTGCCGATCCCCTCATGGATTTACCGTCGGAACCTGGCCAGGTGCGGCTGGGGGCCGTGCCACCCTTGGCGATGCGGTACGGCGTGTTTGAAGAGCGGAAACTGGTGTTGGTGGCTGCCTTGCCAGTTCTACTTGGGCGTCGGGCCAGCGGGTGAAAACGGAACCCGTCTCCGGGTCGGCCATACCCCACACCCGATGCCCCACACCCGACTTCGGAGTTCCCCCATGCCCAGCCACTTCTCGACTCTGGGCATGGCGGTCGATAGCGAGGACGAGTTGGTCCAACTCGCCGAGGCGGTCGGGCCGCACGCGCAGGCGGTCCCGTTCGCCGGGGGGACGTACTTCCACTGGCACGACCCCAGCGGCGCGGAACTCTGGCTGCAAGTCAACGCCGACAACGAGTTCGCCGGGGTGACGCCGCACTTCGCCGGGCAGTCGCGCGTCGTCGTGCGGCTGGCCCACCGCGTCCGCCCCGCCGACGCCGGGCCCTTCGACGGCGGCTTCTACGCCTGGGCCGACCCCGCCGGCGAGTCCGACGACACCGACACCGCCGACGTGGAGGGCGTCTACCCGATGGTGGTCGATTCGCCCGAGTTCGCCCGGCTCGCCCCGCTCGACTTGCCAGTAACAGTACCGATGCAAATCGCGGCGTTCGCCCACGAGGTCGAATGTTTCGACACCGAGGCCGACTTCGACGCCTCGCAGTCGGCCGACGGCCCGCGCATGGCCCCGGAGTCGTTCATCCCCAGCGGCCTGTTCCACCCCGACGGCGGTCAGACCAGCCTGCCCGAGGCCCGCGTCATCCTGACCGGCCGCGTGCTGAGTGCCGAGCGCCGCACCAACGTGTTCACCAAGCAGCCCTTCGTAACGGCCCTCGTGCAAACGATCGGCGGCACCTACGACGCGGTCATCGACGTGTCGCTGCTCGACCGCGCGCCCAAGGTCGGCGGCATCCTGTCCGGCTCGTTCTGGCTCAGCGGCCGCGTCGTGATCGACTGAGCCGCCCCCGAGAACCACTCCGGCCCCCGGCGTCCGGTGCGGCACCCGGTACGGTGACTGGGCTGGGGCCTTCGCGGTCCCTCGAAGGGCCACGCGGCGTGAGTGCGAAGACGCAGTCGGCACGAAATCTCGCGTAGCCGACCCCGATCGTGACCACGCAGTACGTCGCGATGAGGGCGGGTGACGTGCCGGCCGCGAGCATCTTGGGCGTGTCAAGGAGCGGGTCGCCTGTGGCCCACCCGAGCGCGAGGTAAGTGCCGTTGGCGATCAAGCAAAAGTCGGCGACGAAGTTCGACCAGTTCCGCCGGAGGGCCAGGGCGGCGGCGACAGGCACGGCGACGCCGAGCAGGGGGCCGGCCCACAGCGTGAGTCGCGGGTTTGGGTCGGGGTTGTGGACGCTGTACGGGAGTCGCCACGGGGCGAGGTCGAAGTCCGCCAGCGTCCCGCCACCGGCCCAGCCGCCGACCAAGTGGCCCACCTCGTGGGACATCGTCATGACGGTCCACGACGCGACGAAAAGCAGTCCGAAGTTCACAAAGCGGTTACCCACGGCGACTGCTCCCCCCGGTGTGTTTTGCTGCACCGCCGCCGAACGACCCAATCCAACAGCCGGCGGGGCTACTGAAGCGGCGATTTGACAGAATCGATTCACGCCCCGCCGTCCGCTGCGGCGCTTGCTTCGGCCCGCCCGCTCGGCACCGATCAGCACCGGAAGTCAATGGACATCGCGTAGCAGCGGACGGTGTCGAACCCCTCGCGGACCACCATCACAATCGGGCCGGCCTTCGAGGTCAAGACCTTCGGGAGCTTCACGTCCCCGGACTTGTCCCCCAAGCGCCAGGAGAACACGCCCGCGTCGGCCCGGAACACGCACACAGAGCGCGAGCGCACGGAGACTCGAATAGGCTTGCCATTCTCATCGACCGCCGTGGTGATGATCAACTCCCGCCCGGCACCGACGCCACCGAGGTCGAACGTTAACGGGTCGCTGAGCATCATGCCGCTGCGACTCAACTTCGCCGCAGCAATCTGAGGATCGCTGGGGGGCATCGGCTCGTGGGCCGACGCCCCGCGACCGGTCGCCCCGCCCACCGCCAGCACCGCCCCGGCCCCTAGCTTGAGTGCATCGCGTCGATTCGTGTCGGTCATGTTCGCCTCCCACAGGGTTCGACGAGACTGAGTACGTCGAGCCGACGACCAGGGTTCTGCCGCCGTATGAAAATCCTCCGCAATTCCCTCCCTCGCCCTAAATCCCACCGGGCGGCGCGCGAACACCCCTTGTACGCCGCACGGTTCGGCCCGCACGGTACGGGCGACACGCGGCGAAGCACACGCACCGAGGGGTTCCCCCGATGAAACTCACGAAAGTTCTGCTGGCGGCCGGCGCGGTCGGGCTGGGCGTTGTCGCCTGGAGGTCGTCGCACACCGCGTTCAAGTCGATGCGCCATGAGGTGCAACAAGTCGCCACCTGGGCTGACAAGAAGGTCTCGATGGAGACGCGCTTCGAGATGCTCCGCCGCGACGCCAACTCGATCGACGGCGAGACGGACAAGGTCATGAACGACCTCGCCCGCGAGATCGTCGAAGTCCGCGACCTGACGGCCCGGACTGCGGAACTCCGCGCCGCCGTAGAGAAGAACGCCGCGACGCTGACCGCCCGCGGCCAGGCCATCACCGACGCGACCGAGAAGGTCAGGTTCGGCAACCGCATCGTCTCGAAGGCCGACGCCTTGACGCAACTCGAAAAAGACGTGGCCGTCTACAAACGCGACAAGTCCCGCCTTGCCGACATGGATAAGACGCTAGGCCACCGCGAGTCGATCAAGGAGACGCTGTCGAAGACCCTCGACACGATGCGCTCCAAGAAGGCCGAAGTCCTCGCCGCGATCGACGAGGTCGAGGCCGACTACAAGCAGACGCGACTGCTCGCCGTCGAGAGCAAGTACCAGATGGACGACACGAAGCTCGCCCAGATCAAGGAGAGCCTCCGCGACTTGAAGAAGTCGGTCGCCGTCGAGAAGGAGTTGCAGAACTTGGCCCCGCGTGTCCTGGAAGAGTCTCCGGCGTCGTCCCCGGCCAAGACGGTCAAGGAAATCCTCGCCCCCGTGACCGGCGCGGCGACCCCGGCCCCGCGGGAAGCGACCGGCGAATCCAACTAGCGTCGCCCGGCGACGATGCGACCTCGCCCGCGGCGTGTCTGGGAGTAATCCCACGCACGCCGCGGGCGTTTTGCGTTGCCACTCCCCGCGTCCGGGGCGTATGATTCGAGTGCCCACCTGTCGGCCGGGGTTACCTTCGACCTCCTCATGCCCGACGCTTTTCGACTCTTGACCGCCCCGTAATTGGCCGGTCGTGTACCCCCATGAGGAGAAGTGACCATGTTCGGCCTCGGCATGCAAGAGATGTTGGTGTTGTTGGTGATCGGCGTGCTGTTGTTCGGCCGCAAGCTGCCGGACATCGGCCGCAGCCTCGGCAAGACAATTGTGGAGTTCAAGAAAGGCTTCAACGGCATGGAAGAGGCGATTCACGACGACGGCCGCAACCGCGCGATGATCGACCCGGAGCCGGTCAAGGCCCCCCAACGCGTCACGCCGTCGGCCCCCGTGTTCTCGGACGCCCCCGCGGGCAGCAACCTGCCGCCGAAGCTGTAACGCCACGCTTGGCGAGCCGGAAGGCGTGAGCGACCGGAGTTCTTCGTCACGACTGACGCGAAGAACTCCGGTCGCTCACGCCTTCCGGCTCGCCTCAGACTTTAGTCGCCTAGCAGTTGCCGCACGACTTCTTGTGACGCCGGCTCGTAGGCGAACGGCTCCATCGTGCTCGACGCCCGACCCTGACTGAGACTGCGCACGCGGTCGGCGTAGTCGAAGAGCTTCGCCAAGGCGACGTTGGCTTCGACTTCGCTCATCGCGCCGGGCAGCGAATTGGTGTGCAGGATGACGCCGCCCCGCTTCGCCAGGTCGCCGGTGACGTTCCCCAGAAACTCGTCGGGTGTCGTCACCGCCAGCTTCATGATCGGTTCGAGCAGCACCGTGTTATCTTTGGTCGCTTCGCGGTAAGCCTCGACGGCCGCCCGCAGGAAGCCGTCCTCGGTCGAGAGGATCGGGTCGAAGGCGGCCGACACGATGCGAGCCTGCACGTCCATCATCGGGAAGCCGAACCCGCCCGACTGCAAGGCGTCGCGCAGCCCCGTCTCGGCCGCGGCGGCGAGGGCCACCGGCAACACGTCCGAGCCGACGAAGTTGGTCACCGTCACCGGCGTCAGGCTCTTCAGCGCCGTGAACTGCACGCCGAGTTTCGCGTAGGTCTCGCGTTGGCCGACGTTGGTCACCTCGACGGTCACCTCGCGCGGGCCGCCGAGGGTTTCCCGGTAGCTCACCCGCGGCTTGCCGACGCGCACCTTCAACTTGAAGTCGCGTTCGAGCCGGTGCCGCTTCACTTCGAGGTGCAACGTGCCCATGCCGGACATCAAGGTTTGGGCCGTGTCCTTGTCGGCCCGCACCTTGAAGGTCGGGTCTTCGAGTTGCAGCATCGCAAGGGCCGTAAACAGTTTGTCCTTATCCGCGCCCGAGTCCGGCTCAATCGATTGGCTCACGACCGCGTCGGCGAAAGTAATCGTTTCCAGCACGATCGGGTGCAGCGTGTCGCACAGGGTGTCGCCGGTCGAAGTCTCCTTCAGGCCGATGACGGCGACGATGTCCCCCGCCGGGGCAGACTCGACCTCTTCGAGGCCACGGTTAGGGTCGGCGTGGACGTGGAACAGCTTCGCCATGTTCTCCTTGGCGTCCTTCGCCGGGTTCAGCGCCCGCAAGTTCGGCCGCAACGTCCCCGAGTAGACGCGGATGAAGAAGCGGTGGCCGTTGGGGTGCCACGACGCCTTGAAGACCAGCCCGCAGAACGGCTCCTTGGGGTCGGGCTTGCGCCGCTCCTCCTTGCCCGTCTTGGGGTGCTTGCCCACCACCGGCGGCCGGTCCAGCGGCGACGGCAGGTAGTACGTCACCGCGTCGAGCAGCGGTTGCACGCCGACGTGTTCGCGGCCACTGCCGCACAGCACCGGGTAGATGGTTCGCTTCAACGTCAGCGTGCGGACCAGTTGCCGCACCACCTCGACCGGCGGGTCTTGCCCGTCGAGGACCAAGCTCGTGACGGCGTCGCCGTCGTCGAACTGAGTCAGCACGTCGAAGAGTTGCTCGCGGTACTTCTTCGCGTCGGCCAAGCACTCCTCGGGAATCTCCTCGACGGTCACGGTTTTGCCGTAGTCGTCCGGCGAGAAGAACATCGCCTTCATCTCGATGAGGTCGATCACCCCGCGGAACGGCGTGCCGCTGTCCCCCGGCGAGCCGCTTCCGATGGGCACGACAACCGGCACCGGCCGGCCTTGCGTCTCGAAGTCGGGCGTCAGCCGGTCGTGAATACTCTTCAAAGCCTGGGCAAAGTTGGCACCCACGACATCCATCTTGTTGACGAACACGAGCCGCGGCACGCCGTACTTGTTCGCCTGCCGCCAGACGGTTTCGGACTGCGCCTCGACGCCTTTCTGCGCGTCGAACACGCACACCGCCCCGTCCAAGACGCGCAAGCTGCGCTCGACTTCGGCGGTGAAATCGACGTGGCCGGGGGTGTCGATGAGGTTGACGGTGTAGCCGCGCCACGAGAACGGCACGCACGCCGAGTAGATTGTGATGCCGCGTTCTTGCTCCTCGGGGTCGTAATCGGTGTCAGTCGTGCCCTCATCGACGCCGCCGAGCTTGTGCTTGGCCCCGGCGTAGAACAGCAGGTGTTCGGTTGTGGTCGTCTTGCCCGCGTCAATGTGCGCGATCACGCCGAGGTTGCGAATCAGCGACAGGTCGGTGCCAGTTGTCTTGGCCATGTCAGGATCGTCCTTTGCTACTTGCTGCTTGTTATTTGTGGGCCGCCCCAGGCTGACTGTCCCCAATCGGATTGGACTGTCAACGCAATTGTCCTTGGCAACGCCTCGCCGGAGCGAGAGTCGCCAAGGACAAATAACGAATAGCCAGTAACTGAAGACATCACCAAGCGAAGTGGCTGAACGCCTTGTTGGCGTCGGCCATCTTGATCGTCTGCTCGCGCTTGGCCATCGCCTCGCCCTCGCGGCGGGCGGCGGCCATCAACTCGTCGGCGAGCCGCATGTACGTCGGCCGACCGGTCTTGCCGCGAATGGCACCGAGGATCCAGCGGATCGACAGCGACTGCTGCCGCGTCGGCCGGACCTGCATCGGCACCTGGTAGTTTGCCCCGCCGACGCGGCGGCTGCGAACTTCGAGGGACGGCTTGACGTTCTCGATGGCGGCCTTGAAAATCTCGATCGGGTCGGCGTCCGGGATGCGCTTCTTGATCTGGTCCATGGCGTTGTAAAAGACGCGCGTGGCAGTCGCCTTCTTGCCGTCGTGCATCAGGCAGTTGATGAACTTGCTGGCGAGCAGCGAGCCGTAGCGTGTGTCGGGGGCCAGCGTCTCTTTGCTGGCGGTGAACTTCTTGGTGCCCATCGCTTACTTGCCTTCCTTCTTGGTGCCGTACTTCGAGCGGGCTTGCTTGCGGTCCGGGACGCCCTGGCAGTCGAGGACGCCGCGGACGATGTGGTACCGCACCCCCGGCAAGTCGCGGACCTTGCCGCCACGCACGAGCACGATCGAGTGCTCCTGGAGGTTGTGGCCCTCGCCGCCGATGTACGCCGTCACCTCGATGCCGTTCGACAACCGGACGCGGGCCACCTTGCGGAGGGCCGAGTTCGGCTTCTTGGGGGTCATCGTCTTGACGACCGTGCAGACGCCGCGACGCTGGGGGCAGCCCTGCATGGCGGGGTGCTTCGGCTTCGACTTCTGCGGGACGCGAGGGGTTTTGACCAGTTGATTGATCGTCGGCATTACGCGGCCCTTACCTGTACCAGCAAACCGTGTCGTCGGAGTGTCGTAGATGGGGGCCGGCACCGCAACGCGGACCGACCCCATCGGAAACGGTATTCAAGCAGAAAGATGCGAACTTTCCAGGCCACTTTCGCGAAAATACCCCGGCGGCCGGGGCCATCTGCCGCCGACCGCCGGGGTTATCGCTCGCCACCGCGTTACTACTGGGCCGTCACTAACGCCGGGGCGTACTGGACTTCCGCGGAGTTGATCCGCACCTCAGACGAGTGGTGCACGCTGAAGCCGGTGCCGGCCGGGATCAGGTGCCCGAGGATCACGTTCTCCTTCAGGCCGACGAGGTAATCGACCTTCCCGGCCAACGCCGCCTCGGTCAACACCTTCGTGGTTTCCTGGAACGACGCCGCGCTGATGAAGCTGTCCGACTGCACGGCCGCCTTCGTAATGCCCAACAGTTGCACCGACGACTCGGCCGGCTTCGGCGTCTCGAAGCTCGGCAGCTTGCGCTTGCCGGTCGCCTGCAACGCCGCCCGCTCCTCCTCGAAAGCGTCGCGGGACACGATCTGCCCCGGCCGGAAGTTCGACGTGACCGGATCGACCACCTTCACGCACTCGTTCACCAGGCGCTCGTTGACCGCCTGGAAAGCAAACTTATCCATCACCAGGCCCGGCAGCAACCCGGTGTCGCCCATCGTCTCGACTTTCACCTTGCGCAACATTTGCGACACGATGATTTCGATGTGCTTGTCGTCGATGTCCACGCGCTGCAAGCGGTACACGGCCTGCACCTCGCGGGTCATGTAGTCCTGCACCGCCTCGGTGCCCGACACCCGCAAGATGTCGTGCGGCACGAGCGGCCCCGGCACGAGCGGTTCGCCGGCCTTGACGTACTCGCCGGTGTTGACCCGCGGGTTGGTACCCGCCGGAACCTGGTGTTCGCGCTCCTCGCCGGTCACCTTGCCGTCGTCGGTTTCGGGCTGGATCCAGATGATCCGCTTGCCGCGCTTCTTGTCGCCGATGCGGACCTTGCCCGACACCTCGGCCATCACGGCCGGGCTGCGTGGGCGGCGCGCCTCGAACAGTTCGGTCACACGCGGCAACCCGCCGGTGATGTCCTGCTGCTTCGACACTTCCCGCGGCATCTTGGCGAGCAAGCTGCCGGCCGAAACCTTCTGCTTATCGACGACTTGCAGGTTGGCCTTCTCGGGGATGAAGTACGACAGCAAAATGTTGCCCTTGGCGTCCTCGATCTGAATGGTCGGGTGCAAGTCGCCCTTGTGTTCCATGATCGTGAACCGATCGACGCCGGTCACCGCGTCGCGTTCGCGGCGGAGGGTTTCGCCCTCCTTGATGTCCACCCAGCGAACCTTACCGCCCTCCTCGCAGAGGATCGGCAGGCTGTGCGGGTCCCACTTCGCCAGCACCGTCCCCTCGGGGATTTCCTGGCCTTCGGTGACCAACATCTCCGAGCCGTTGGGCACGCTGCACCGCTCGATGACCGGGCCCAGTTTGCCGCGCAGCACCAAGATTTCGCCGGTGCGGGCGAGCGCAATCTGTTGACCCTGGTCGTTGGTGACGACCTTGATGCGCTCGATCTGGATGACGCCGCCCTTCTTCGACTTGTACTCCGTATCAATGGAGTCCTTCGACGACGCCGCCCCGCCCATGTGGAAGGTCCGCATGGTCAACTGCGTGCCCGGCTCGCCGATCGACTGTGCCGCAATGATCCCGACCGCCATGCCCTCCTCGACGAGTGCCCCAGTGGCGAGGTCCATGCCGTAACAGCGCTGGCAAATGCCCAGCGTCGCCTGGCAATACATGGGGCTGCGGACGGTGATCTTGTCCAACCCGAGCCGCTCGATGAGCTTCGCCTTCTCGGGCGAGATCATCTCGTTCTCCTCGATCAACTCTTCGCCGGTCGTGGGGTGGTAGATCGTGTTGCGGCTCACCCGCCCCCGCACCGCGTCATAGAGCGGCCGGTCGATGGCGTCGCCCTTGTACATGATCCCCTTGGTCGTCCCTTGCGTCGTGCCACAATCGAACATGGTGACCACCACGTTTTGGGCCACGTCCGCGAGTTTGCGCGTCAAGTACCCAGAGTCCGCGGTCTTCAAGGCGGTGTCGGCCAAACCTTTGCGGGCACCGTGCGTCGAGCTAAAGTATTCGAGGACGTTCAGCCCCTCGCGGAAATTGCTCTTGATCGGCGTCTCGATGATCTCGCCCGACGGCTTGGCCATCAAACCCCGCAACCCCGCGAGTTGGCGAATCTGCTCGATGCTGCCGCGGGCACCCGAGTTCGCCATCAGGTAGATGGGGTTCAGGTACGGCACGACGCGGCCCGTCTCGTCCGGCCGGCGGTCGGCCGCCAGGTCGGTCATGAGCTGCTTCGTAATCTCCTCACGGGCCTCGTTCCACTGCTCCAACGTCTTGTTGTAGCGTTCGTCATTGGTCATCAAGCCGCGCTCGTACTGCTTGCGGAACTTCTCGACTTCCTTCTCCTTGCGGCGGAGAATCTCGTCCTTGGCGTCCGGCGTCCGCAAGTCGCTTGACGCGAAGCTCAAGCCCGACTTGGTCGATTCGCGGAAGCCGATCTCCTTCATCTTATCGAGCAGCGTAATCGTGTCCCGGCGACCGAGAACCTGATAGCAGTCGGCGATGATGCGTGACAGGTACTTGCTACCCAGGGCGAGGTCATAGAACGCCATCTTGGCGTGCAAGATGTCATTGAAGATCACCCGACCGACAGTGGTCCGCACGAGGCCGTTCGGCTTACGCGGAATCTCCTCGGCGACCTTGGCCCCCCGGTCGTTCTTGACCTCGCTGACGACCAACTTGTCGAGCGGCAACTTGACCTGGATGCGGGCGTGCAGACCCAACTTACCCTCGGCGTGGGCCTGGAACACCTCTTGCGGCGAGTGGAACAGCATCCCCTCGCCGGCCTCGACCTTCTCGCCTTCCTCGCCGCGCGACGCGGTGACCCAGTAGCAGCCCATCACGATGTCTTGCGACGGCGTAATGATCGGGTTGCCGTTGGCCGGGCTAAAGATGTTGTTGGTGGACATCATCAACACGTAGGACTCGACCTGCGCCTCGATGGAGAGCGGCAAGTGGACGGCCATCTGGTCGCCGTCGAAGTCGGCGTTGAAGCCCTTGCACACCAGCGGGTGAATGCGAATGGCGTTTCCTTCGATCAGCGTCGGCTCGAACGCCTGAATACCCATGCGGTGCAAGGTCGGGGCGCGGTTCAGTAACACCGGGTGGTGTTTCGTGACTTCCTCGAGGATGTCCCAGACCTGATCTTCCTTACGCTCAAGCATCTTCTTCGCGGACTTGATGGTGTCGGCGTGGCCGAGTTCCTTCAAGCGGCGGATGATGAACGGCTGATACAGTTCGAGCGCGATCTTCTTGGGTAAACCGCACTGGTGCAGCTTGAGTTCCGGCCCGACGACGATGACGGAGCGGGCCGAGTAATCGACGCGCTTGCCCAGCAAGTTCTCGCGGAAGCGGCCTTGCTTGCCCTTGATCATGTCGGTGAGCGACTTCAACGGCCGGTTGGACGAACCCAACACCGGCCGCTTACAGCGGTTGTTGTCGAACAGCGCATCGACCGACTGCTGCAACATCCGCTTCTCGTTGCGGATGATGACCTCCGGCGCGTTGAGATCGACGAGTTTCTTGAGCCGGTTGTTGCGGTTGATGATGCGGCGGTACAGGTCGTTCAAGTCCGACGTGGCGAAGTTGCCGCTCTCGAGAAGTACAAGCGGCCGCAAGTCGGGCGGGATCACGGGGATGCACTCGAGCACCATCCATTCGCACTTGTTGGCCGAGTCGCGCAGGCTCTCGACCGTCTTGAGCCGCTTGACGAGGTCTTTCGTCCGCTGCTTCGACGCCTTCAGGCCCTTCAACATCTCGGCGTCGAGGCGCTCACGCAAGTCGCGCGACACGGCCACGAGGTCGAGTTTTTCGAGGAGCTTCTTGATCGCCTCCGCGCCCATATCGACTTCAAAGCTGTCGCCGTGTTCGGCGCGGTAATGGCGGAATTCGTCTTCCGTCAGCAGTTGCTTTTCCTTCAGCGGCGTCTCGCCGGGGTCAATGACGACGTAGTCCTGGAAATAGATGATCTTCTCGAGGCTCGAAGTCTTCATGTCCAACAAAGTGCCGAGGCGCGACGGCATCGCCTTGAAGAACCAGATGTGGACCGTCGGGGCGGCCAACTCGATGTGCCCCATGCGCTTGCGGCGGACGCGGCTGTGCGTCACCTTCACGCCGCAGCGGTCACAGATCATGCCCTTGTACTTCATGCCGCGGTATTTGCCGCAGGTACATTCCCAGTCCTTCTCAGGCCCGAAGATGCGCTCGCAGAACAGGCCGTCCTTCTCAGGCCGGTAGGTGCGGTAATTGATTGTCTCCGGCTTCTTCACTTCGCCGAAGGACCACGAGCGGATGTCGTGCGGACTGGCGAGGCTGATGCGCACGGCACCGTAGTCGTTGATACGGTCGTAGTTGTTCGCCTCGGCAATGGCGGCGGCGGACAGCGGGGCGGGCGTACTCATGGATGAAACCCTCGTGCCGGGGGTAAGTCGAAATCGAGCGACGGCATTGAGCCGGCGATTAGCAGTCGTATGAAAACGAAGTCTACCAGGGGCAGACATCGAAGGCGAGCCGTGACCGGCTCGCCTTCGTATTAACGCAAATCTGACCTGTTGCGATCGACACGGCGAGACTTACATCTCGACGCGCTTCTTCTCCAGTTGCATGTTCAGACCCAAGCCGCGAATCTCGTGGGTCAGCACGTCGAAGCTCGCGGGGGTGCCGGCTTCCAGGGTGTTCTCCCCCTTGACCATGCTCTCGTAAATCTTGGTACGGCCCTCCACGTCGTCGGACTTGACCGTAAGGAGTTCTTGCAAGATGTACGCGGCCCCGTAGGCTTCGAGTGCCCACACTTCCATTTCGCCAAAGCGTTGGCCACCGAAGCGTGCCTTACCGCCCAAAGGTTGTTGCGTGATGAGGCTGTACGGCCCCGTCGCCCGCGCGTGGACCTTGTCATCGACAAGGTGGTGCAACTTGAGCATGTACAGGTAACCCACGGTCACCGGTTGCTCGAAGCGGTCGCCGGTGCGGCCGTCGTACAGCACGCTCTTGCCGGATTCCGGCAGACCGGCTTCCTTGAGGGCCTTGCGAATCTCGGCCTCGTCAGCCCCGTCGAACACCGGCGTGATGCTCTTGAAGCCCAACTTCGCCGCGGCGAAGCCCAGGTGGGTTTCGAGAATCTGGCCCACGTTCATGCGGCTCGGCACGCCCAGCGGGTTCAAGATGATGTCGATCGGCGTGCCGTCCTTGAGGAACGGCATGTCTTCTTCGGGCAGAATCTTCGAGATCACGCCCTTGTTGCCGTGCCGCCCAGCCATCTTGTCGCCGACCGAGATGACGCGCTTGGTGGCAACGTACACCTTGACCATTTGTTGCACGCCCGACTGCAACTCGTCGCCACGCGACAGCGACGCCAGTTTGCGCTCCTGCTCGTCAATGAAGAACTGGATGCGCTCCCAGTGCCGGCCGTAAATCTTGTTGACGACCTTCGACTTCTCCGGCGTCCGCACGTCCAGGGATTCGAGCTTGAAGCCCTTGGCCTGCGTGGCGACGATGCTATCGTCTTTTTCGGAGCCGAGTTGCTTGCCGGTGTTGGGGTCTTTGAGTTCCTTCTTGTCCACAACCTCCGAAATCGCCTCGATGAACTCGCGGAACTGCTCGGCGATCTTTTCCGAGTAGGTCGTGTTAATGTCCTTCTCGCGCTTGCCGATTTCCTTACGCTCGTCGTCCGTCATACTGGCCTTGCGGCTGTAGCGGTGCGCGGCGATGACGACACCCTCGACGCCCGACGGCACCTCGAGCGAGTCGTTCTTCACGTCCTCGCCAGCCCGGCCGAAGATGGCGTGCAGCAGTTTCTCTTCGGGTGTCAGTTCGCTGCGCGACTTCGGCGACACCTTGCCGACGAGGATGTCCCCCGGCTTGACGAACGTGCCGACCCGCACGATGCCGTAGTCGTCGAGGTTGTTGAGCGCCTTGGGCGACACGTTGGGGATGTCGCGGGTGAACTCTTCCTTGCCGAGTTTCGTTTCACGAATCTCGATGTCGAAGTCTTCGATGTGCAATGACGTGTAGGTGTCATTTTGCACCAGACGCTCACTGATAATAATGGCGTCTTCAAAGTTGTAACCTTCCCACGACATGAACGCGACCAGGACGTTGCGACCCAAGGCGAGTTCGCCCAGGTAGGTCGCGGCCCCGTCGGCCATAATCTGACCCTTCTTGACCTTCTGGCCCATCTTGATGATCGGGCGCTGGTTCAAGCAGGTCCGCTCATTCAACCCGTGGTACTTGCGCAGCACGTACTCGCGGACGATCTTGTCCTTCTCCTCGACCTTGATGCGCTCGCCATCGACATACACGATAACGCCGTCTTCTTGGGCGCGAACCAACATGCCGGAGTGCCGGGCGACCTCTTTTTCGAGGCCGGTGCCGACGATCGGCGGCTCGGTCACGAGCAGCGGCACGGCTTGCCGCTGCATGTTCGACCCCATGAGCGCGCGGTTGGCGTCGTCGTGCTCCAGGAACGGGATCAGCCCCGCGGAGACGCCGACCATTTGCTTGGGCGACACGTCGATGTAGTCGATCTGCGCGGCGGCGATCGAACCGAGTTCGCCGGTGATGCGGCCGTTGACGCGCTCGGCGGTGATCTTGCCCTTGTCGTCGGTCGCCGTGTCGGCCGGGGCGAGCTTCAGCCGTGCTTCTTCGTCGGCCCGCAACTTGACGACCTCGTTGGTCAGCCGCTGGTCCTTCAACTGGCGGTACGGGGTCGTCAGGAAGCCGTACTCGTCGATCTCCGAGAAGATGGCGAGCGACGAGATCAGGCCGATGTTCGTGCCCTCGGGCGTCTCGATCGGGCAGATGCGCCCGTAGTGCGAGATGTGCACGTCGCGCACCTCGAACCCGGCCCGCTTGCGGTTCAACCCGCCTGGCCCGAGGGCCGACAGCCGGCGCTCGTGCGTCAACTGGGCGAGCGGATTCGTCTGGTCCACGACCTGCGACAGTTCGGAGCGGCCGAAGAAGTACTCGATCGCGGCCGACACCGACTTGGGGTTGATGAGCGTGCGGGGCGTCATCTCCTCGGCGTCCTTGATCGCCATGCGCTCCTGCACGGTGCGGCGAAGCTTCAAGAAGCCCTTGCGCATCTCGTCGGCGGCCAGCTCGTCGATGGTGCGCAGGCGGCGGTTGCCGAGGTGGTCGATGTCGTCGACGCCGCCCTTGCCGGCCCGCAGGTCGAGCAGGTACTTGATCGCGTTGACGAAGTCGACCGCCCGCAGGGTCATCTCGGTCTCGGGGACCGTCTGGTCGAACTTGCGGTTGATGCGGAAGCGGCCCACCCGGCCCAGCCGGTAGCGGTTGGGGTCGAGGAACTTCTCGCGGAACAGGTCGCGGGCCTTTTCGAGCTGCGCCGGGTTGCCGGGGCGGAGCCGCTGGTAAATCTTGAGCAGCGCGTTCTCGTGCGAGTCGGTGCCGTCCTCGTTGAGGCTGTTCAGGATGATCGGGTCTTTGGGCGTCGGGATCACGGTGACTTCGGTCAACTGCGACAGGATGGCGCGGTCGAAGGCCACGGCCGAGAACGGCTTGCCTGCGTCGAGGTAGACTTCGCCCGTCTCGGGGTCGATCACGTCATCGACGGCCACCATCGGCAGGATCAGGGTCTCGATGTCGCCGACGAGGCGGGCGCGGGCGTCCTTGGCGTTGAGCTTGACGGTCTCGATCTCGAAGAACTCGCGGATCATCGCGGCCGTCGAGGAGTACTGCGGGTCCATGGCGCGGAGCAGCGTCAGCGACGAGAACTTGCCCGACTGGTCGATGCGGACGCCTAGCGTGTCCTTCTTGGTGCAGTTGATCTCGATCCAACTGCCGCGCTCGGGGATGATCCGGCACGAGTGCATGTCCTTGTCGGCCTCGCGCTCGACGACGAAATCGACGCCGGGGCTGCGGTGCAACTGGCTGACCACGCAGCGCTCGGCCCCGTTGATGATGAACTCGCCGCCGCCGATCATGATCGGCATGTCGCCCAGATACACTTCCTCCTCGACCGCCGTACCGTCGGCCTTGCGTAGGCGCAGCCAGACGCGGAAAGGCCGGCCGTAGGTCAGGCGAAGTTGGCGGCACTCGTCGGCGTCGTAGCGCGGCTTGCCGAGTTCGTACTTAACGTACTCCAGGCTGATTTTCTTGTCGTAACTTTCGATCGGGAAGATTTCGCGCATGACCCCTTCGAGGCCGGTCTGGGTGCGCTTATCGTAGCTGGCGTCGAGTTGCAAAAAGCGGTCGTAGGAGCGCGTCTGGATGTCAGTGAGCGGCGGCACGGGCGCGGCGTCGCCGAAGCGGCCGAAGTTACGCTCAACCGTGGGGGCGATGATGCGGACGGCGGGAATGGCCAAGGTGTGACTCCTTACCCGTAGGGGGGACAAGATCACGCTCAGGCAGGCGAATCGTTGCTCGGGGTGGGCAACGGGGCTTGCGACCGGCGGAAAGATGCGGTATTCACTGGGGTAACGACACGGTGAGTTAAGAACGGTCACTCAGCGTCGGCGTGCGGTTTGCTTGCGAGTGACTAATCGAGGGTGTCGAACGTGGAGGTCGCTTGAGTCGGGATGAAGCGTTCAGGAGCAGTAAGAATCGTGCGAGGCAAGTGCGCTCCGAGTTGTGGCGACAGGGCGAAACGGGACACGCGATCGTCGCAGAGTTCCCGAAACAGCCAAGAGCCAAGTGGTAGAGGGCAACAGCGGTAGGCGAACCGTACGCGATACTCCATTCCAAGAATGGTGAGGGATCGACGGAGCGATTCGTCTCAAAACCGTGGACTTCATCAATCAACAACAATATACCCAGGGCGGAGTGGCGTGGCCACCCGCCCTGGGTATATTTTCGGCGATTTCCACTAGACCGGCTTGATTTCGACCTTGCCGCCTTCTTTTTCGACTTTGGCCTTCAACTCTTCGGCCAACTTGCGATCGACGCTCGACTTGATTTCCTTCGGGAAACCTTCGACGGCCGCCTTCGCTTCGCCGAGGCCCAGCCCGGTAATCTCGCGCACGACCTTGATGACGCCGATCTTCTTCGCGGCGTCGAAGCCAGTCAGGATGACGTTGAACTCGGTCGGCTCGGCCTTCACTTCGACCGGGGCTGCCGCGACGGCCGGGCCGCCACCGCCGCCGCCCGCGGCCGGCTCGATCTTGTAAGTCTCTTTCATGTAGCCGGTCAGCTCGACGGCTTCGGCCAGGGTCAGTTTGGACAGCTTGTCGCCCAGTTCGGCAATCGCGCTCATGGTATCGGTCCCTTTCAAGTGGTGCTTTTGAGCCGGTGAAGCGACCGGCGATGAAGCGTAATAGCCAGGTTCAGAGGCCGGCGACACGAGCCGCCGGCCGGTGGGTTCGGAGTCGAGTTACGCGGCCGGGGTGGCGTCGGCCGCCGGGGCGGCGGGGGCCTCGGCGGGGACTTCCTTGGCGGCCTTCTCAGCGTTCTCCTGGATCGTCTTGACGACGGCCAGCAGCGTGGCCCCGGCTCCGAGGATCGCTGCGGCCAAGTTGGCCCCAGGCGCGAGCACGCAGCCGAGGACGTTGCCGATGGCCTCCTCACGCGTCGGCATCTTCTTGGCCGCGTCGAGGGTCACCGGCGATCCGTCGGACACGGCCGTCTTGACCTTGAACTTTTCGGCGGCCTTCGCGTCCTTCTTCGACGCCTTCACGGCCGTATCGACAGTGTTCGACAGTTCCTTCATGCTGGAGCCGCCGAAGCAGAGCAGCGTGGTGGAACTCCAGACATCGCCGGCGTTCAGCTTCAACTCGCCGAACACCTTCTTGGCGTAGCTGTTCTTGACCATCAGCACGCGGATCTTCTTTTCGCGCAGCGTGCGGCGGAACTCGTAGTCGGCGGCGGCGTCGAGCTTGACCGGCTCCAGGATCACGTAGTCCTTGGTGGTGCCGATCGAGTCCCGCAACGCGGACAACTCGAGGGCCTTGATCTTCTTACTCATCGCGTCGAATCCTTAGTCGTGCGCCGGGTCGGCGGTGGGGTGTAGGGGTGCTGGCCAGAGGCGGAATTTCGAGGGGGCCAGTTACACCGACATGCGCACGCCGGGCATCATCGTGGCCGAGATGACGATGCCGTTGATGAAGTTGCCGCGGATGCCGCTCGGCTTGGCCGCGCGGACCGTCTCGACGAACGTCGTGATGTTCTCGACGAGCTTGGCGTCGTCGAACGACAGCTTGCCGACGCCGGCGTGGATTTGGCCGGTCTTGTCCGAGCGGTACTCGACCTTGCCCGCCTTGAACTCGCGGACCGCGGCCCCGACATCGGCCCCGGCGGCGACCACGGTCCCGGCCTTGGGCGTCGGCATCAAACCGCGCGGCCCGAGGATTTTACCGAGCCGCGACACGAGGCCCATCATGTCTTGCGAGGCAATCGCCACGTCGAAGTCGAGGAAGCCTTCCTTCTGCACCTTCTCGACGAGGTCGGTCCCGCCGACGAAGTCGGCCCCGGCCGCCTTGGCGCGGGCGACGTTGTCGCCCTGGCAGAACACGGCCACGCGAACCGCCTTGCCGATGCCGTTGGGCAGCGCGACGCTGCCGCGGACCATCTGGTCGGACTGCGTCGAGTCGATGCCGAGGTTCATGTGGACCTCGACGGTCTCGTCGAACTTGGCCCGCTTGAAGCTCTTGAGCATCGTGATCGCCTGCCGAATCGGCAAGACCGCGAGGGCGCGGACCTTCTGCTCCGTGTTCTTGCGGGCGTTGCGTAACTTCTTGCCGACGTGCGGCGACTTGCCCGGCGTCTTCTTACGCTTCGGCTTGTCGTCGGCGGTGGCGATCGCCTTGGCGGCGGTCATCGTCTCCTGGCCGGCACCGGCCGGGAGGGCGGTGGCCGCCGGGGCCGGCGCGGAGCCGGGGAGGGGCGCGGCCCCGGTCGTGGGGGCCTTCTTCTCGTCTGCCATTCGTCACACTCCGTTAGCGGGGCCGATCTGGTCGGCCCCTCCCACTCAGGCGAGCTGGTGGTGCGGGTGAATCGGTCGGGGGGCGATCAACCGCTGATCGTGATTCCCATGCTGCGTGCTGTGCCGGCGATGATGCGGGCGGCGTGCTCCACGTCGCGGGCGTTGAGGTCTTTCATCTTGCGCGTGGCAATGTCCGTCACTTGGGCTTCGGTCACGGTGAAGCCTTTGTAACGGCCACCCTTTTTCGAGTCGGCGGGGATCACGTCGCCGCCGGCCTTCTTGGTGTGCGGAATCTTCGCGGCGAGCTTCAGGAGAATCGCAGCAGGCGGAGACTTGATCTTGAACTCGAACGAGCGATCCGAGTAGACGGTGATGATGATCGGGAGCATCATCCCCTTGGTGTCCGGGCCGGCGGTCTTCTCGTTGAACTGCTTAACAAACTGCCCGATGTTGACGCCGTGGGCACCCAGCGCCGGTCCGACGGGCGGGGCGGGAGTCGCGAGTCCGCCGGGGCACTGCAACTTGACGTAAGCGGTGACTGTCTTGGCCATCGGCTATCAACTCCAACGCCCTGCCGCGCACGCCGGACCAGGGTCGAGGCCATTCCCGAAGGCGATCGACCTTCGGATGAAGGGACCGACACGACGAAAGCGAAAAGCCCCGGCCGACGACGCGGGCTGGGGCGAAGTTGTGATTGTAGCGGTTCGACGATTGTGTCAAGAGGATTCGCCGAAATCCGCTTGCTGAACAATGTCGTGGCTTACTGACAAAGTATCTGTTGCAAACGGTCACGCGACTGCCCACAATGGCTAACGATCTTGCCGCCGGTGATCGCCCCTCCCCGCGACGTACCCCCGATGCTTCGACTCCTCACGCTCTTCCTCGTGGCCACGCTTCCGGGGGTGGCCGTCGCCGCCGACGCCTCGACGCCGGAGTTCTTCGAGAAGCGGATCCGGCCGGTCCTCGTGGCGCAGTGCTACGCCTGCCACTCGGCCGACGCTGCCAAGGCCAAGAAGCTGCGCGGCGGGCTGGCCCTCGACACCCGCGACGCCCTGCGCGCCGGTGGCGACACCGGCGACGCCCTCGCCCCCGGCAAGCCGGCAATGTCGTTGATCGTGCAGTCGTTGAAGTACGCCGGCGACTTGAAAATGCCGCCGAAGGGCAAACTCCCCGACGCGGTCGTCGCCGACTTCGAGGCGTGGGTCGCCGCGGGGGCACCGGACCCGCGTGCCGAGGCGGCGGCGGTCGTCAAGAAGCAGGTCGGGCCGAGCGTCGCCGAGGGCAAGAACTTCTGGGCCTACCGCCCGGTCCCGGCCCACGACCCGCGGGCCAGCCTCGACGCGATCTGGGTGAAGGGCCTCGCGGCCAACAAGCTCGTGCCGGCGGCCCCCGCGGAGCCGGGCGTCTGGCTGCGGCGCGTCACGTTCGACCTGTCCGGCCTGCCGCCGACGGTCGCCGAACTCGACGCCTTCGCGGCCGCCCACGGGCGCGACCCCGAGTCAGCCGCGGCAGCGGTCGTCGATCGGCTGCTGGCGTCGCCGGCGTTCGGCGAGCGCTGGGGCCGCCACTGGCTCGACGTGGCCCGCTACGCCGACTCGGTCACCCTCCGCGGCACGGTCTACCCGCAGGCGTGGCGCTACCGCGACTACGTCATCGAGAGCTTCAACGCCGACCGGCCGTTCGACCGCATGGTCCGCGAGCAGATCGCCGGCGACCTGCTGCCGGGCGACGCCGCCGAACTCGCCCGCGGCCGGGTCGCCACGGCGTTCCTGGCATTGGGCAACACCAACCTCGAAGAGCAGGACAAGAAGCAACTCCGCATGGACGTGGTCGATGAGCAACTCGACGTGATCACGAAGGGTTTCCTGGCCCAAACCGTGACGTGTGCCCGCTGCCACGACCACAAGTTCGACCCGATCCCGACCAAGGACTATTACGCGCTGGCGGGCATCTTGCGCAACGTCAAGGCGCTCGAGAACGCCAACGTCTCGGCGTGGGTCGAGGTGCCGCTGCCGGGCAGCCCCGCCGACGACGCCCGGTACGCCGCCGCGACCGCACGCGTGGCCTCGCTAACAGCGACGCTGAAGTCGGCCAACGCCAAGAAGCCGGCGGCGATGGGCGTCCTCGCGGTCAAGGACGTGCTGGGCTTGGTGGTCGATGACGCACAGGCTAAGCGCGTCGGGGCCTGGAAGGAATCGACCTCGACGGGCGTCTACGTCGGGGCCGGCTACGTCCACGACGACAACGACCAGAAGGGCGAAAAGACGCTCACCTTCGAGCCGGTCGCGGCCCCCGTCGGCACCTTCGAGGTGCTGCTGGCGTACAGCCACGGCACCAGCCGCGCCGCGGCGGTGCCGGTGACGGTCTTTAGCGCCGGCGGCGACAAGACGGCTCGCGTCGATATGCGGCCGCCCCCGCCGGTCGAGGGGCGGTATGCGTCGCTGGGCGTTCACCGCTTCGAGAAGGACGGGCAGTGCTACGTGACCGTCTCGAACGAGGGCACGACCGGGCACGTCACCGCCGACGCCGTAGTCTTCCGCGCGCCGGGCACGCCGTCGGAGTCAGCCGACGCGAAGGCCGACGGGACCAAGCCCCTCGCCGCGGAGTTGAAGGCGTTGACCGAGACATTAGCACGGCGGCCCAAGGCCATGACCGTTCTCGAACAGGCTACGATCGAGGACGCGCGGGTCCACGTCCGCGGCGGCGTCCACACCCTCGGCGACGTGGCCCCGCGCGGCGTGCTGCAAGTCGCCTCGACTGGACCGGTGGCGATGCCATCCGGGCAGAGCGGGCGGCTCCAGCTCGCGGACTGGATCGCCTCGCCGGCCAACCCGCTCACCGCGCGCGTCGCCGTGAACCGCGCCTGGCACTGGCTCTTCGGCGCGGGCCTCGTCCGCACGGTCGATAACTTCGGCCTCACCGGTGAGTCGCCGTCGCACCCGGAACTGCTAGACCACCTGGCGTCGGGGTTCGTCGCCGACGGCTGGAGCGTGAAGCGCCTCGTCCGCCGGGTTGTGCTGAGCCGGGCCTACCGGCAGTCGAGCGCGGTCAGTGCCGCGGCCATAGCACTCGACCCGGAGAACCGCTTGTTCGCCCGATCGAACCGCCGACGGTTGGAGGGCGAGCCGATCCGCGACGCCATGCTCGCGGTCAGCGGCAAGCTCGACCGCACCCCCGGCGGCCCGGCGTTCCCGGCCGGCCTGGCCGCGGACTACGGCTACGCCGCCGAGAGCGACCGCCGGACGGTCTACCTGCCGATGTTCCGCAACGCCATGCCCGAGTTGCTCGCGACCTTCGACGGCGCGGACCCCAGTGTGGTCACCGGCCAGCGCAACGCCGGCACGGTCGCCCCGCAGGCGCTGTACCTGATGAACCACCCGTTCCCCGCGGCCCAGGCGCGGCACGCCGCCGTGCGACACCTGGCCGCCCACCCCGCGGGCGACGTGACGCTTGCCTACCGCGAAGCCCTCGGTCGCGCGCCGACGGCGGGCGAAGTCGCGGCGGTCGGCCGGCACCTGGCGAAGCAGTCCGACGCGCTCGCCGGCTGGGCGGGCGTCTACCACGCGCTCTTCGCCAGCGCCGACTTCCGCACTCTCGACTAACCCCCCTGCCCCGCACTTGCTCCCGAGGCGTCGCCCGATGTTCCTGCCGCTCTCCCGCCGCGACTGGCTGTCCCAGGCCAGTTGCGGCTTCGGCTCGCTGGCCCTGACCGGCCTCGTCGGCCGCACCGCCGCCGGGGGCGTCGGGGCACCGCTGCCGCACCACAAGCCCAAGGCGAAGCGGGTCATCTTCCTGTTCATGCAGGGCGGCGTCAGCCAGGTCGATAGCTACGACTACAAGCCGCGGCTGCTCGCCGACGATGGCAAGCAGTTCGCCTTCGACGACGCGCGGGCGGTCGCCAACACCGGCGCGCGCGGCTCGTCGCAGCGGCTCATGAAGCCGCTCTGGAAGTTCGCGAAGCACGGCGAGGCCGGCCGCTACGCTTCGGACCTGTTCCCCGAGACGAACAAGCACCTCGACCAGCTCACGATGCTGCACGCGATGAGCACCGAGGGCGTCGCCCACGGCCCGGCGACGCTGTTCCTGCACTGCGGCTCGACCAACTTCGTCCGGCCCAGCCTCGGCTCGTGGGTGCTCTACGGCCTCGGCTCCGAGAACGACAACCTGCCGGGCTTCGTCTCGATCGCCCCGACGCCCGGCAACGGCG